>NZ_JBGOOU010000016.1:0-109421 GCF_041439815.1 Vibrio sp. 1F279
TGGTGACCTACTGATTACAAGTCAGTTGCTCTACCTACTGAGCTAAGTCGGCACACTAAATTCTTTATGCTTTTGTCCGTGTTGCTACTCCCTGTTAAAGAGTGTTGACACCAACAAATCAAATTGTGGTGCCCGGAGGCGGAATCGAACCACCGACACGAGGATTTTCAATCCTCTGCTCTACCGACTGAGCTATCCGGGCAACGGAGCGCTATTAAACGGATTTTCTGCATAACCGTCAACACCTTTTTTGAAAATAACTAAAAAAAACGTTCGTTAGTTGTTTTTTTATTCAAAAGTGAGGCTTACGTTTTACCTTGGTTAAAATCTTTCTTGAATTTTGTTACTTTCTCTAAGTATCGGCGCGACTCTTTATTGGGATGTTTCTTTGTTAGTGCCCAGTAAGCTTGACTCGGTTGCAATGAATTTAAGTCACGCATTGCTCGCTTTCTATCCTTACTGAAAGTATTGAGCACGCCACCAGTGCCGCCGTTGTATGCAGAGATCATACTGTACTCAAGCGTGGTTGGGTGTTTTACGTCTTTTAAATAACGATTTTTAAGGATGTAAAAGTATGCGGTGCCTGCATCAATGTTGTTTTCTGGATTGAATAAGTACTCAGGACTAGGCTCTCCAGGTTTCTTTTTAACGAGCTTAAAGACATCTCGTCCAGCGGTTTTAGGTACCACCTGCATAAGACCATAAGCATTTGCCCAGCTCACCGCGTAAGGATTGAAGCTGCTTTCTGTCTTGATGATTGCATAGATCAAGTCTTCAGGGATGTCATAGCGTTGAGATGCTCGTTGTACTATGTCGGCATACTTATAACTACGTTTGCTCGCATGATCTGCCACCATTGGGATTTCGACGTAGTAGGCTTTTTTAAAGTCTACCTCTTTGGTTTTTAGGTTATTGGCGATCAGGTAATCTGCGAATTTGTTAGCACGCCATGTCCATTGGATGGGCTTTTTCTCTTGGTCTACGACTTGGTTGTAGAGGAAAGGTTGACCTTCTAGCTTTATGCTTTTGGACGAAAATAGATCGACATGAGCTGGATCATCGGGTGTCAGGAGCGTCGTCATGATCGCATTTTTGAGGTGCTTTTTAGGATCTGTTAAGGAGACGGTTTCTACCGTTATGATACCTTGACTGAAGTTAACTTCTGAACGGCTTAGATAATTGTCTATGTATTTCACATAGTTACTCTTACCTGCCATCTTTACTTCACTGCTGCCCCAGCGCTTTTGGATATTGCCTGAAAAGCTACTAATCAAAGCATCCAACGCCCCAGTATCTTTTTCAAATTGCCCTGGTAGTTCTGCCAAATTACTTACAAACCGGTTGGTTGGTTCGTAGTTAACATCATAAATGCTTTCGACAAATTCACGACTGCACCCTGTTAACAACATGGCTGTTAGGAAGTAACTTAGCTTTTTCATAGTTCCTCATACAAAAATGACATCGCGGCGTAAACCATGATGTCATTAAAATTTATTTAAATAAATGTCTTATTCGCTAGGCGGGGTATAGCCATCAATAACGACATCTTTACCTTCGAAAAGGAAGTTAACCATCTCAGTTTCAAGAAGTTTTCGATGCTCAGGATCCATCATGTTCAGCTTCTTTTCATTGATAAGCATAGTTTGCTTACTTTGCCATTGTCCCCAAGCTTCTTTAGATACGTTGTCAAAGATACGCTTACCTAGGTCACCCGGGTAAAGTTGAAAATCTAGGCCTTCAGCATCTTTTTGAAGGCGAGCACAAAATACAGTGCGGCTCATAGTGGTTCCTCTTATCGCGTTCGTTGATTCAAACGTCGTTCAGTTCAAAGGGTAGGCTCTCAATAAGCTGCTTTACAGGAGCGGCTAGGCCAATTTCTTCCGGTTTTGATAAGTTATACCAGAGACCTTTAGTCCCTTCCATTATCAAATCTGGTTGTTTATCTAATTTTACTAATACAGGCGTGATATCTAAGTGGTAGTGGCTGAAAGTATGTCGAAACGCAATCATGGTCTTGATCGAATCGGTTTCATTGTCTTTGATCGAACGAAGGTCTAACTGATGTTCGATCTCTGCGTTTTCATTTTGAGGGAAACAGAATAGTCCTCCCCAGATACCAGATTGAGGGCGTTGTTCGAGCCATACTTGATTGTTGTGGTACAGAATCACAAACCATGTTTCTTTTATCGGCTTTTCTTTCTTAGGTTTCTTGCCAGGGAAATCGAGTTGTCTATCGAGCTTCTTAGCTTCACACATGCTTTCAATCGGGCATAACGTACATTTGGGCTTGCTACGAGTACAAACCATCGCACCCATGTCCATCATGGCTTGATTGTACTTATCAACATCTTGATTGGGAGTGTGTGCTTCTGCGTGTTCCCAAAGCTGGTTCTCGACTTTCTTTTGCCCCGGCCAACCTTCTACTGCAAAGCTTCTCGCTAAGGTGCGTTTGACGTTGCCATCAAGAATCGCATGAGGGAGTTTATGCACAGAGGACAACACTGCAGCGGCAGTAGAGCGCCCAATACCCGGTAGCGCGTTCATTTCTTCGATAGAAAGCGGAAATTCACCACCGTATTGCTCGGTAACAATCTTGGCAGCCTTATGTAAGTTACGAGCTCGCGCGTAATAGCCAAGCCCTGTCCATAAGTGCAGCACCTCATCTTGTTCGGCGTTCGCTAGGTCAATAACTGTTGGAAAGCGTTCTAAAAAGCGCTGGTAGTATGGAATCACCGTGGCCACTTGAGTCTGCTGAAGCATGATTTCTGATAGCCAAACGGTGTAGGCGGTTTTGTTTTGTTGCCAAGGTAATTCTTTACGCCCAAAGGCGTCATACCACTTTAATATGGCGGTTGCGAAAGGAGTCACGACATGCTCTATGCTTTGCTATTATTAGGAGTGAAATTGCACCACACTTACGGTTGGATGTAAAACAGACAAATTGTGTGGGAATTTATCCACGGAAAGACTTGCACCGGAGGCAATTCTTTGGATAATCCCCGCTTTGATTAATCAATGTGCAGGCAAAAATCAATGAGTGAAGTGACCACTAACGAATATACTGAAGACGGCAAACTGGTTCGTAAGATCCGTAGTTTTGTTCGCCGCGAAGGCCGCTTAACAAAAGGCCAAGAAAACGCGATGAACGAATGTTGGCCAACAATGGGTATCGACTACAACCCAGAACTTCTTAATTGGAAAGAAGTGTTTGGCAACGATAACCCTGTTGTACTAGAAATTGGCTTCGGTATGGGTGCATCACTGGTTGAAATGGCAAAGAATGCGCCTGAGAAAAACTTCTTAGGTATTGAAGTTCACAGCCCAGGTGTTGGTGCGTGTTTAGGTACAGCTCGCGATGCTGGCGTAACTAACCTGCGTGTAATGTGTCACGATGCAGTAGAAGTATTTGAACACATGATCCCAGACAGCAGCCTGCATACACTGCAACTGTTCTTCCCTGACCCATGGCACAAAGCTCGTCACCATAAGCGTCGTATCGTTAAGGCTGAGTTTGCAGAGATGGTTCGCGGTAAGCTGCAACTTGATACTGGTATTTTCCACATGGCAACAGACTGGGAAAACTACGCAGAACATATGATTGAAGTGATGAACGTAGCTCCAGGTTTCGAGAATATCGCTGAAGATGGTGATTACATTCCTCGTCCAGACGAGCGTCCACTGACTAAGTTTGAAGCTCGTGGCCACCGTTTAGGTCATGGTGTTTGGGACATTAAGTTCAAGCGTACTAAGTAATTCTGAATCAAATTAAGTGAAGGTGAATCCGACTTAGGATTAACCCCTACACTTTATGGGATTGATAAAAGCCAACATTATTGTAGTGTTGGCTTTTTTGTCCTTAGGCTTTTATTGCGATAAAGGTTTAAGGACAGAAAGTAATGTCGTACCCCCTACAAAAATAACAATAAAGAAGTAAGCACACATGAAACCAACTCAAGCTATTTTGGCCGAGATTTTAGATGAAGTTCGCCCTTTAATTGGTCAGGGAAAGGTCGCTGATTATATTCCTGCATTGGCTCGTGTATCGAACCAGAAATTGGCGATTGCGGTATACACCAATGAAGGTGAAGTCATTCAAGCTGGCGATGCTGATGAAGCCTTTTCCGTGCAATCAATCTCTAAAGCTTTAAGCCTGACGTTGGCGATGGTGTTGTATAAGCCGGAAGAAATTTGGCAACGCGTTGGAAAGGAGCCTTCAGGACAAGCCTTTAACTCGATGATTCAGCTTGAGATGGAACACGGCATCCCTCGTAACCCGTTTATTAATGCTGGCGCGATTGTCGTTGCTGACTTATTACAAAGCCGTCTATCAGCACCAAGACACCGTTTATTAGAATTTGTCCGTCAGCTATCAGGTGATACACATATCGTGTATGACAAGGTTGTGGCAGCTTCTGAGATGATGCACAGCGATCGTAATGCTGCTATCGCTTATTTGATGCGTTCATTTGGTAATTTTGAGAACGATGTTATCCCCGTACTCAACAATTACTTTCATGCTTGTGCGCTTAAAATGACCTGTGTTGACTTGGCGAAGACCTTTAGCTATTTGGCAAACAAAGGTGTGTCTGTTCAGACTAAGAAAGAGATCATCACGCCAGTTCAAACCAAACAGCTGAATGCTTTGCTTGCGACATGTGGTTTGTACGATGGGGCGGGAGAGTTTGCCTATCGTGTTGGTATGCCGGGTAAATCGGGTGTTGGCGGTGGGATTATTGCGATTGTTCCTGGCGAAATGACGATCGCGGTGTGGTCTCCAGAGTTGGATGCATCGGGTAATTCACTGGCGGGAACTCAGGCTTTAGAATTACTCTCAGAGCGTATTGGTCGCTCTATTTTCTAAGTTCTAAGTTCGACAAAAAAAGCCTCTCGTGATGAGAGGCTTTTTGCATTCTAGCGTTCGAACTATTCGTCTTCTTCTGCCATAAAGGCTTCAAGCAAATCGTTTAAGAAGAGTTTTCCTTTTTCAGTGATCTGCCAATGGCTGTCGGTTTCATTAAGATAACCGAGATCTTTGGCCCACTCTATTGTTGGTTGAATCGAATCAAATTCTAACCCAGTTGTATCAATGAAATCCTGCTTTGGACATGCTTCCATTAGCCTGAATCGATTCATAAAGAACTCGAAAGGGCGGTCCTCATTAGGTACTTCAAGTTCATCCGACAGATAGGGCTTCACCAGATTCTGATACGCGGCTAGGTAGCCTCTAGGGTGTTTAACCTTAGTGGTGCGAACAATACGTCCATCTGCAAAGCTCAGCTTGCCATGAGAGCCACAGCCAATACCTAGGTAGTCACCAAAGCACCAGTAGTTGAGATTATGCTGACACTGATATCCCGGCTTGCTGTAGCCTGAAATTTCGTACTGTACATAACCTGCGTCTGCGAGCTTCTTATGGCCTAAGTCGAAAATATCCCAAAGGTCATCATCGTCAGGCAGCTTTGGCGTTTTGTAATAGAACATGGTGTTAGGTTCTATTGTTAGCTGATACCAAGATAAATGCGGAGGATTAAGCTCGATCGCTCTGTCCAAATCAGCCAAGGCCTGATCAATGCTTTGATCGGGTAAGCCGTGCATTAGATCTAGGTTGAAGCTATTTAGTCCGATTTTATGTGCTAAATGAGCTGCGTTGACAGCTTCGTCTTGACCGTGAATACGCCCAAGCCTTTCCAGTTTCTCTTGTTCAAAACTTTGCACACCCACCGAGATTCGAGTTATGCCTGCTTTTTGGTAACCAGCAAAACGCTCAGCTTCGATAGTTCCCGGATTAGCTTCCATGGTGATTTCTATTTCAGGTTTGAACGGGATGCGTTGTTCAATGCCTTGCAGCAATCGACCTATTCCTTCTGGAGAAAATAGACTCGGCGTGCCGCCACCAATAAAGATCGAATGCAATGGGCGAGGTGCGCCATTGAGTTGGTATTTTTCGATATCGGTATCGAGATCCTCAAGCAGAGCATCGATGTACTCTTTTTCAGGAATCTCAGCTTTGAGAGCGTGAGAGTTAAAATCACAATACGGACACTTTTGTACACACCATGGAATGTGGACATAGAGGCTGAGTGCGGGTGGTATTAGCGCTGCATTGTGCATTACAGAGCTTGCTCCTTGAGAGTCTTGAATAATGACGCGAGGGCTTTACCACGGTGTGACAGTTGCTTCTTACGTGACGATTCAAGTTCTGCTGAGGCGCAGTTATCTTCTGGTACAAAGAATACAGGATCGTAGCCAAAGCCATTCCCACCGTGTTCTTCAGTCAGAATGCGACCTTCCCATTTACCGTGACATACTAATGGAGTTGGATCGTTTTCGTGACGCATTAACACCAATACACAGTGAAAACGAGCGGTACGCTTTTCAACATCGACACCTTGCATAGCATCTAACAGCTTTTCGATGTTTTGCTTATCAGTCGCCCCTTCACCTGAGTAACGCGCTGAGTAGATACCGGGTGCACCATTAAGGTAATCAACTTCTAAGCCAGAATCGTCAGCAATGGCTGGTAGCCCCGTCTCTTTCGCAGCGTGGCGAGCTTTGATGATGGCATTTTCAATGAAAGTCGTCCCTGTTTCTGCGACTTCTGAAACGTTAAATTCACTTTGCGCGACAACGTCGAAACCAAACTCAGACAGAATATCTGCCATCTCGCGAACTTTGCCTTGGTTGCCTGTTGCTAAAACAATCTTACTCATGGGGATGTGGCTCTAATAAGTTAATGACTAGAAATGTGAGCTTTGAAGCTACTCTTCTATATAGAATTTTTGTGTGAAACGCAGTGGACCAGTGCCTTTTAGGCCTGCGTTCACATCGATGTCGAAGGTGATGTTTTCTTCGTGAGTTACGGGAAACTCAGCAAGGTAATAAATCGCATCGCCTTCTTTGATTTCGCGAAACTTCAAAGTACGGGTGTTTCCAACGAGGTTCTTCGCTGTTCCCGTAATTTTAGCCGTTGTCGCAGGCTTGCCTAGAGAAGCGTTGTCTAGCACGCTGATGTTTAGAATCGCTGAGTATCCGTTTCGTTTCAGCTTATATTGCTTAGCGACCTGCGCAGTTAAAAACGTGGAATTGAAAGCCGAGTAATGAACCTCGACATCCTTGATACTTTTAAACTGTCCTGCCGAGCTTGGTAGGGCAATCAGAGCGGTGAGTAGTGCTGTTATCCATAGACGCATAATGACTCCAATAAATAGCAAAAAGCCATCATAGGATGGCTTTGACTTCAGTTGGGAGCTGGCTTGGTGAGCATATTCGAACTTGCTTATGCCGACCGAGCTCTCCCTTTTCTATCTTAATTTGCCCTTTCGCGACCTTAAATTGTTTCGCAAGGTATTTCGCTAAGTGAGCATTGGCTTTGCCATCAACCGGTGGTGCAGTAATGGCAATTTTCAGTTCCTCTCCGTGTAAGCCAACGATTTTATCGCGGCTTGCCTTGGGTTGGATATAGAGTCGAAGAAGAATATCGTCTTCTTCGGCCCAAACTGCTTTTGGCATCGTCAAAGTACCTGAGGTTCGTACTTAAATTATAGCTGATACCAAATAGGGCCAATTAGGTCACCCATTAAGAAGTTCGCGAATTGCAGAACAATAAACAGTACCAGTACGCTTAAATCAAAACCGCCCATTGCAGGAAGAATACGACGAATTGGAGCCAGCATTGGTTCAGTCAGTTGATGGAACACGTATTCAATTGGGCTACGGCCTTGGCTAACCCAGCTCAGGATTGCACGGATTAGCAGAACCCAGAAGATCAAACCACCAGCCGCTTTAAGCAGAGATAGCGCGCCAAAGATCAGGAAGCTGATGTCAAATACAGCCGCACCGCCAGAGATAATCAGGTTTAGAGCGACGAACTTAAGTACACATAGCACATAAGCGAAAACAACCGTCGCAAGATCAAGGCTGCCGATTGATGGAATTACTCGGCGTAGTGGTGCAACAACCGGTTGTGTCGCTTTTACGATAAATTGTGAGAATGGGTTGTAGAAATCTGCACGTGATGCTTGTAGCCAGATACGCAAGATCACAACCATGATGTAAAGATCAAAAACGGTCGAGATCAGAAAGCTCATCGAGTTCATATTGTTTCCTTTTTCGGATTTACTTGCCGTTTAGGTATAGCCTGAACGACACAATGCTTTTTTACTGTAATTAGTATTAAAACAGTTTTTCCATCTCTTCAGCTCGAGCAACCGCCGCTTGCATGGCTTTTGCTACGATATCTGAAAGTTGATGGTCGTTAAACGTGCGCAGTGCTTCTGCGGTTGTGCCGCCTTTTGAAGTCACTTGTTCACGCAGTGTAGATAATTCTGTGTCTGGATTTGCAACCACCATCTCTGCCGCACCTAATGCCGACTGCTGCACTAATTTACGAGCGGTTTCCTGGTCGAAGCCTTGGTTGATTGCTTCGGCTTGCATCGCTTCCATAAATAGGAAGAAGTAAGCCGGAGCACTGCCCGCCGCCGCAATGATGTTATTAATCCCAGATTCTTGCTCAACCCAGCTAACTTCACCTACAGCTTGCATCAGCTGAGAAGCAAAGTCTTTATCATTTTGGCTGACCGTTGAATCGGCATAAAGACCGCTCATCCCTTTACCAAGCAGCGATGGCGTGTTTGGCATCACACGAACAAGGTTCAGCTGGCAGTTTAACATCTCATTGAGTCGATTCGCATTAATACCCGCTGCAATTGAGATAACCAGTTTGTTGCTGAAATCGATACCTTGTAAGGGTTTACATACATCAGCCATCATTTGTGGCTTCACCGATAGCACAATAACGTCTGCTTGCTCTGCTGCGGCAATATTATCGCTGGTGGTATTGATGCTGTACTCTTGCTCTAGCGGCAGCCTTCTGGTGTCTGAAGGTGCTGTAGCAGTAATCTTTTGCGCTGGGTAACCACTCGCGACTAAGCCCGCTACAATTGAGCGAACCATGTTTCCCGCCCCAATAAAGGCGATGTTCTTATGTTCCATATATAAAATCCTGAGCGTGTCGCTGCGCGGTTCAAGCGAAGCTGTATCAATACTTGTACTTGGTTACTTACTACGGTTATTCGCGTAATCACGAGCACCAAAGATGGCCGTTCCAATACGAACCATTGTGCTACCAGCCTCAACTGCTGCATCCATATCACCACTCATACCCATCGAAAGGGTATCTATGTTTGGATACTTTGCGGCTAGCTTGTCTTTAAGCTCCGCCAGTTGAGAAAATGCATTAAGCTGAGATTGATAGTCAGATACGTTTGCAGGAATCGACATCAATCCTCTTAAAGTGAGGTTAGGGAGCGACGAAATCAACTCCGCGAGTGCAAAAACTGTTTCTTCTGACGTTCCAGACTTGGATTCTTCACCACTGGTGTTTACCTGAATCAAAACTTGCAAAGGTGGAAGTTCGCTTGGTCGTTGATCACTAAGTCTTTGCGCGATCTTATCGCGTTCAACAGAATGTACCCATTGGAAGCTTTCTGCGATTGGGCGGGTTTTATTGGATTGAATTGGGCCAATAAAATGCCACTCTAAATTTAGGTTAGAATGTTGTTCTGAAAAGTGTTTTACTTTATCAACACCTTCTTGAACATAGTTTTCACCAAAGGCAACTTGGCCTCCGAGTGCGGCTTCTAGAATCGCATCAATAGGTTTAGTTTTGCTGACGGCTAAAAGTTGCACGGACTCTGGAGCTCGTCCGCACTTTTGCTCAGCACTACGTATCTGTGAGGTGATTTGTTCGATATTTTGTTGAATACTACTCATAGCTGACTTTACTTAAGGGAAAATAAATGGATATCACTGAGTTACTAGATTTTAGTGTAAAGCATAACGCGTCAGATCTACATCTTTCTGCGGGTGTATCTCCAATGGTACGTATAGATGGTGAAGTAAGGAAGCTTGGAATACCAGCTTTGAGTCATGCTGATGTGCATCGTTTGGTTTTTGAGATCATGAGTGATTCACAACGCGGTGAATTTGAAGAAAAACTGGAAGTCGACTTCTCTTTTGAATTACCCAACGTTGGTCGTTTCCGTGTTAATGCTTTTAACCAATCTCGTGGCTGCTCTGCTGTGTTCCGTACCATTCCAGTAGAGATTCCCACCCTTGAACAGCTAGGGGCTCCTGAGATCTTTGAAAGAATATCTAATTACGAAAAAGGGCTAGTATTGGTCACTGGGCCGACGGGTTCAGGTAAGTCGACAACTTTGGCAGCGATGGTGGATTACGTTAACCGTAACCATAATAAGCATATATTGACGATTGAAGACCCGATCGAATTTGTTCATACCAACAACAAATGCCTAATCAACCAACGAGAAGTGCATCGCGATACTCACAGCTTCAAAGCGGCATTGCGTAGTGCGTTGCGTGAAGATCCAGACGTAATCCTTGTCGGCGAACTTCGTGACCAAGAGACGATCAGCTTAGCGCTAACCGCAGCAGAAACGGGTCACTTAGTTTTTGGTACCTTGCATACTAGCTCTGCGGCAAAAACCATAGACCGTATTATCGATGTATTCCCGGGTAGCGACAAAGACATGGTGCGTTCAATGTTGTCTGAATCGTTACGTTCGGTGATTGCCCAGAAGCTGTTAAAGCGTGTTGGTGGCGGTCGTGTGGCTTGTCATGAAATCATGATGGCGACACCTGCGATCAGAAACTTGATCCGTGAAGATAAGGTCGCGCAGATGTATTCGATTATTCAAACGGGGGCGGCACACGGTATGCAGACCATGGAGCAAAATGCGAAGCAGTTGATGGCTCAAGGTCTGGTTGATTCAGAAGAGGTCGAGAAAAAGATCGAAATTGAAACCTCAATGTTTTAATCAAGGTGAACAAAATGGAATTGAATCAAATTCTTGAAGGGATGCTCTCTCAAAAGGCGTCGGATCTTTATATCACTGTCGATGCGCCAATCCTTTTTCGTGTGGATGGTGAATTACGCCCCCAAGGAGAGAAGCTGAATGCGGCTCAGGTTGCTCAATTACTTGATGCAATGATGGATCAAGATCGACGCGATGAATACAAGCAAACGCGTGAGGCTAATTTTGCCATCGTGCGTGATTTTGGTCGTTTTCGTGTCAGTGCATTCTTTCAGCGAGAGCTACCTGGAGCGGTAATTCGTCGCATCGAGACTAACATCCCAACCTTTGAGCGATTAAAGCTTCCTGACGTACTACAAGACCTTTCAATCGCTAAGCGCGGGCTTGTGCTGGTGGTTGGTGCGACTGGCTCTGGTAAATCGACCTCGATGGCTGCGATGACAGGCTATCGCAATACCAATCGTTCAGGTCATATCTTGACGGTTGAAGACCCGATTGAATTCGTACACGAACATAAAAAGTGCATCGTGACTCAACGAGAGGTTGGACTCGACACCGAAAGCTATGAAGTCGCGCTTAAAAACTCGTTACGCCAAGCCCCTGATATGATTTTGATTGGCGAAATCCGTAGTCGTGAAACCATGGAATACGCGATGACCTTTGCTGAAACGGGTCACTTGTGTATGGCAACCCTGCATGCCAATAACGCTAACCAAGCGCTAGAGCGTATTCTTCACTTGGTGCCGAAAGAGCAGAAAGAGCAGTTCTTGTTTGATCTGTCGATGAATCTGCGTGGTGTGGTCGCTCAGCAGTTAATACGCGATAAAAATGGCAATGGTCGTCATGGTGTCTTCGAAATTCTGCTAAATAGCCCTCGTATATCTGACTTGATTCGTCGTGGTGAGTTGCATGAGTTAAAAGCGACCATGGCCAAATCGAAAGAGATTGGTATGCAGACTTTTGACCAAGCTTTGTATGATTTAGTAGTTGCGGACAAAATTAGCGAGGATGATGCATTCCATAGTGCAGATTCTGCCAATGACTTGCGTTTAATGCTTAAGACCAAACGTGGCGATGATGACTACGGAACTGGTGCGTTGGCTGGCGTTAAGATTGATATGGGCTAAGTCACGGCTTTGTTGATAAACACAAAACCCGCTTCTGTGGCGGGTTTTATTCGTTTATAGCTTAATGCATGTTAGATGAGTGCATGTTGGAGCGATGGTTATCATATGAGTAACCGCGCTCCTTTTCTAATTTGATTTTTGACGGGTACTGTTGACCGTCGTAACCCGCGGAACCGCTTCCCATTGAGCTGCATGCCGTTATAGATAACGCTATGAATATTGCTAGAAAAATTTTCATATGAACTCCCAAGTTCTTTTCCTTTATCGCTCCTTCATTACGCAGTTAAAATGGCAAGGGATCATAAGCTTGCTCGAGTTTGCTAAATAAATAACTTAGCTATATTGTGCTTCAAACCAGCTCTCTAGAATTACAACGGCTGATTGATTATCGACGTTACCTTTACTTAGCGCTTTATAGCCGCCCATTTCAAAAAGGTCGGCCCTTGCTTCTGTCGTAGAAAGTCTTTCATCATGTAGTTCAACATCCACACCAAAGCGTCCTTTAAGACGGTTAGCGAATTTCTTTGCTCTGGGTGTAATAGCTGCTAGATCTTTACCATGAAGGTCGGTCGGAAGGCCAACCACGATAAGATTTGGCTGCCATTCCTTAATTTGCTTCTCGATATCGTCCCAGTTAGGGATGCCATCTTTGGCTTTAAAAGCTTTTAGAGGGCTTGCAGTGCCCGTGATTTCTTGTCCTATCGCACTGCCGATACTTTTTGTACCGTAGTCAAATGCCATAATTGTTCGTGACATGGGGGTTCCAAATTTATCTGTGTTTGAGAGTGTTTATTTATTTTATGGAGCTAATTTGAGCTAGGCGTGTCCTGCGTCTGCTGAAAGCTGAGCCGCGTTAATACCTAACATTTGCACGGCAACTTTCCAGCGGTCCGAGATCGGTGTGTCAAAGATGACCTTTGGATCGGCTTCAACGGTTAGCCATGAGTTTTCGGTCAGTTCTATCTCCAACTGGCCAGGCTCCCACCCAGAATAACCAAGTGCAACCAGATAATTGATCGGTTCATCTTCAGTCCCTAAGACCATCAGAATATCTTTCGAGGTTGTTACTGAGATTTGATCCGTCATGTTGATGCTGGATTGATAGCTGCCTTTGGGCTTGTGCAAAATAAACCCGCGGTCTTCTGCTACAGGTCCACCATTTAAAACTGGCTTATCAAGGCTTGCTTGGTTGGATTTTGGTTGTTCAGAATCAACCTCAACTTGTTTGAGCATGCTGCCGACAGTGACATCAATAGGAGCGTTGATCATCAGACCCATTGCGCCTTCGTCATTATGCTCACAAAGGTAGATCACCGAGTTTTGAAAGTATGGGTCTTTCATTCCGGGCATAGCGACCAGAAAGTGGTTCGTTAAATTCATAGAGCCTCCTGCCAGTGTGTTCCCAGTAAAGGAAAAAGAGCGGCGTAAAGCCGCTCATTGATTCTGTGTCTAAATGTTTGCGAATAGCTAAGACTTTCTTAAGTTTAGGCTATTTAGCGTTAACGCGACGCTCGATTGCATCCATTAATTTACCCGTAACAGAAATATCAAAAGCAGCTTCAATTTCACGGATACAAGTTGGGCTCGTTACGTTAATCTCAGTTAGCTTGTCACCGATAACATCAAGTCCTACAAAGATTAAACCTTTCTCTTTTAATGCCGGTGCAACTGCTCTTGCGATAGCCCAGTCTGTTTCACTCAGCGGGCGAGCTTCACCTGTACCGCCAGCAGCAAGGTTACCTCGAGTTTCCCCTTTCGCAGGAATACGCGCTAGGCAGTAAGGCATTGGTTCACCGTCAACCACAAGAATACGCTTATCACCATTGCTGATGTCTGGAACAAAGGTTTGTGCCATTGCGTAGTTTTGACCGTGGTTGGTCAGTGTTTCAATGATTACCGATACGTTAGGATCGCCTTCCTTCACTCGGAAGATTGACGCACCACCCATGCCATCAAGTGGTTTTAGAATCACGTCACCGTGCTTCTCGCGGAACGCTTTAATTTTTTCAGCTTTACGAGTCACGATGGTGGTTGGTGTCAGTTCAGGGAACCATGCCGTGAACAACTTCTCGTTACAGTCACGTAGGCTTTGTGGCTTGTTGACGATAAGTGCGCCGTTCTCTTCAGCTCGTTCAAGAATGTAAGTCGCGTAGATGTACTCAGTATCAAACGGAGGATCTTTACGCATCAGTACCGCATCTAAATCGGATAGCGCGATAGTCTGTTCTGATTTGAACTCGTACCAACCGTTTGGATCTTCTTTTAGTTCAACAACCTTAGTGTCAGCAATGGCTACGCCTTGATCTAAATGTAGATCATCCATTTCCATGTAATGGATTTCGTAACCACGACGCTGAGCTTCAAGCATCATGGCAAAGCTAGAGTCTTTTTTGATGTTAATGGATGAAATTGGATCCATTACGATGCCAAGTTTGATCATTTCTTTCTCCTAGCCTAGATCGCCAAAACGAACTTGTAAGGCAGTAATTGCGGTTAGAGCTGCTGTCTCGGTACGAAGTACACGTGGGCCGAGTAGCGTCTCTTCAAATTTGTATTGTTCTGTCATACCGATTTCTTCAGCTGACAGTCCGCCTTCAGGACCGATCAATAGGCGCACCTTACTGATGGGTTCTGGAAGGGTGTTAATTGAGTATTTTGCACGAGGATGCAGGTTTAGCTTTAACGCTTCACTCGGTTCGCTGCACCACTCTTCAAGTTGCATGATTGGGCGAATAACTGGAACCGTATTACGGCCAGACTGTTCACATGCTGCGATAGCAATCTTTTGCCACTGCGCGAGCTTTTTCTCGAAGCGTTTAGTATCAAGCTTAACGCCACAGCGCTCTGAAATCAGCGGGGTAATGGTATTCACACCAAGCTCAACCGATTTCTGAATCGTGAATTCCATTTTGTCGCCACGTGAAATCACTTGGCCTAAATGTAAGTCTAACGGAGATTCGCTGCTACGCTCGATACGTTCAGTAACATTAACTGTGACGTTCTTTTTTGATACTTCAGCAATTGTCGCAGGGAATTCAGCGCCACTGCCATCAAATAGAAGAACATCTTGACCTTCTTTCATACGAAGGACTCGACCAACATGACCCGCGGCATCTTCGCCTAAAGCGAGTGAACCTAACTGATGAATGCGTTCTGGGTGATGGATACGAGGGATTCTCATGCTGGTAAACCTATAAATAGTGTCATTTGGGTATTTTGTCTCTGCCTAACATGGATGCTTTTAGTTGAAAAAACAAGGGTAGAGCAAGAGTTTCAGAGGCAATTCTGAAACTCTTGTTTGAGATGGAGGCAATTGGAGATGTTGGTTGCCTAAGTCGTGTTATTTACAAGCAGGGAAAACAAATGGGTTGTGATTACCTTGGATCGCATGGATTCGCTCATCACGAGTACATTCCCACTTATCGACAGGGAATTGCTTGTTCCACGCCATCATCAGGTTAGTCTGCTGCTTAGAGAGCTTGAAACCATACTCTTGGCTCATGTAAAGATAAGTACGCGCGATAGAACCTTTTGCTCTGTCTGGCGGCATCACTTTACGCTGTTTGAAGTTGACCTGCATTTCACACTGACCGTAGCTCACGCCATCCATTCCATTCCACTGACTGAAATTGTAATTGGAGCGATCACCGTTAACCTCGCCAATTGCCGGAGTTAGGTTGTGAAGATCGGCTTCCATCGATTTGAATATTTTGTCATTGCGAGTGCAGTTCTTACGTCCGCCATCTTGCCAGCACTGACGCTGGTGGCCAAATTGCCAAGCTGGAACTACGTGTTCCCACTCAATACGGGAAGCGCGTTTTTGCTGTTTTCTCACTTGATAACCACAGCCATCGAGGTCGGGGATACCTTTCTTTTTGTCTTTCCAAGTGATGTCACAACCACAATAAAATGAAGTCGGGTGATCGAGATAAATCTTCACTGCTTCTTTTTTTGCTTTGGAGAAGGAGCTTGGTGGAGCGGCGAAAACGCTTTGGGTTACCAGTAGGCCAAATACTATTGATAGGTAAAAAGACACCGATAGGCCAAATACTTTTGAAGTGGTTTTTTGCATAGAAGAGGACTGATGAAAGTATGATAAACAACAGTCTAGCACTCAAATGTTAGTTCTCTCTATTACATTTATTCTCGTTACCTTGTGAGCTTAAGACTTAGCTCAATTGAAGGCCGGTAAAAGCTAAGGTTTGCTGGCATTGTTGGCAACGATAAGTTGATTGGTTGCGGATGACTTTGTTGTGTCGTCTTATCGAAAGGGGATAAGTAGTGCAATCACAGCGGTACTCAAAGGTTTTGCCCTGCACTGAGGTTATCTCCAAGCTGTGGGTCGTTTTGGCCGGTACATTGAATACCTTTTCCATCACGTATTTCCACTCATTCCCGTGAGGCCTAACTCGTCCGAATACCTGATGTGTGATCAGGTGTGCGAGTTCATGAGGCACGACTTCGTTAATAAAGGCGTCTTCATTTTCGCTGAATAGCACTTGGTTGAGTTTTATCTCGTTTAACTGAAGGTAGGCTTTTCCCGCTGCCTTTCCTCTTAACTTGTAAGTGACGGTTGGGTATGGAAATTCACGAGAAAAATGTTGATTAGCGATAGCTAGGCATTCGCCCAGCTTCTTATTTACTCGATGTTGTTGCGGGGTGTAAGACAAGCGTTGTTAACTCCAAAAAAAGCCTCAGCGTTTAAGCTAAGGCCTCATCATAACATTGCTCATCGATCGTGAAACGATTTAAACGTGATGTTTCTTTTTGATGACTTCGTGGTAAGCATGCCATGTTCCGTAACCAAGTAATGGCATCGTTACAATCATCCCCACACCGTAGGTCGCGAAGCCGACTAAGATACCAGTACCAATGATACCAGCCCAAACGACCATCGCAGGGATGTTTGATTTAACAGCGTTGAAGCTAGTAAAAATCGCACTCATTACATCTACACGTCTCTCCATCATTAGTGGAATTGAAAATGCTGAGATACTAAATATCAGGCTAGCGATAACAAAACCAATTACAGACCCTGTAATTAAGAAGGGAGCAAATTCGGTCAATGGTGCCCCTTGTACTGAAGGGTAAAGTGCGTGCAATAATGCAGCGATACGCATCCAGAATATCATCGCAACCATTAATACAATCGCAAATGCCCATTGGTGGGTTGAGTTGCGTGTGATGGCTTTCATCGAGTGCAGTAGGCTAGCGTTGTGCCCCTTTTCTCTTTCCCAGGCTGCGTCATATAAGCCTAGGGCAAGAAACGGCCCTATTAGCATGTACACAATCAAGCTTGGCATAACGACTAAATGTGTTCCTTGCCATTGGACAAGTTGAACAATGGCGATGGCCGCACCCATAAAGCACAAACCGTAAAATGCGCTGATTAATGGCATTCTCACTAAGTCGTGCAGAGCAAGCGACAACCAATGAAAGGGCGCTGAAATGCTCACCTGATTACATGGTATTGTACGAGCGTATTCTGAGTCTTTGATTTCTTTTTGTTTATCGTCGAAGTCTTGTGTATTCAATGTACGAGGCATAGATCCTCCTTGATCGGTTTTCTACCTGCGCTGCAGTTAAATTGCAGCGAACGAAACTCGATGCCCGACTTGGCGACGTCTTTGATGTAAGCGCGCATCAGCTAAATAGTTCACGAAACAAAGTCTGATCTTGATTTGTTCGTTAACATTATTTTAACTATTGACCGTGAAGCGGCAAATATCAACTTTTGACAGGCTGTTATTAGGGCGCGTTGACCTTTTGTGGTTAAATTTCGTTCGAGATAAAAGCGTTTTAATCGCGGCGAGGGGGGAAGTAGCCTAGTCATTCTAAGCAAATCTCCCTCAACAAAGAGTAAAACGCTTTTAGCCGAACCCTTCGGGCAGCGTTTGCTGGTCATTTCTACTACGTTATCGGCTTCTCATGTAGGCTAGCTACACATCAAAGTCTCTGCCTTGTATAAATACCCAGCAACTCGCTGCAAAAATCAGCTCGAAAGATCAACTCGCCCTATTGAAAGCGTTCAAGGCGCATTTTTTCACCCATACTTAATAAAGCGCTCCTTTGAATATTTTCGCTACCAAATCAGGGTTATACGGGAAGTACCAATGTGCATAAGAAGCGATGGTGCTTTGTTTTATCCAAACAGGATCGGTTGGCCTACCATATTGAGATTCAGGCTGAGTTAGCACGGTTTCTTTACTGTCTGTTTTTGAATAATGGAAAGTATGACCACGCAGCATTTGACCATCGAAATTAGCTTCTAGGATCCCTAGCGCGGCTAGCTTCTTCTGCATAGTCGCTTTGGCATTTAACGCTCCAACCATGTTTTCTGTTTGGCTTTCTGTATCAGTCAATGCTTTGTTGAGGTATAGCATGCCACCACATTCGGCTAGGCAAGGTTTTCCTTGTTCAATGTGTGTGATGATTTGCTGTTTTAACGCATGATTGAGCGCTAGCTTATCCATATGTAATTCAGGATAACCTCCTGGTAAATACAAAGCGTCACACACTGGTAAATCATCATGTGCAAGCGGTGAGAAAAATGACAGTTTTGCCCCCAATTCGATCAACAAATCAAGGTTGGCTTGATACAAGAAAGCAAAGCTATTATCACGAGCTACTGCAATTGTATGACCAGTCAATGATTCATGTCTGGCTGGTAGTGCTTGCTTTGGTTTTTCAAATGCTTGTGCTGTTGGTAATGGGATATCACCATGTTCTAGTAGTAGCTTGGCTGCGTGATTAAGTCGCTCCTCTATGTCATCTAACTCTTGTGCTTGTACTAAACCTAAGTGGCGTTCTGGCAGCGACAAATCCATGTCTTTTGGTAACCAACCACAAAACTCGGTTTCAGGTTTTAGGCTTTCTTTTAGCATTTCAGCGTGACGTTCAGAACCTACGCGGTTTGCAACTACACCAAATACATCCACGTCATCACGGAATGTCGATAAGCCATTTACAATGGCTCCAAAGGTTTGTGCCATTGCGCCAGCATCTACCACGGCCAACATCGGAAGGTTAAATTTAGCCGCAATATCAGCACTTGAGCATTTGCCATCAAACATACCCATTACGCCTTCAATTAGAATCACATCCGCTTCTAGGGCTGCTTGGTAAATTAAGTGTTGGCATTCCGCTTCACCACACATCCACAAATCCAATTGGTAAGTGGGTGTATCTGATGCAATAGATAGAAATTGTGGATCAATAAAATCAGGCCCAGTTTTGAATACTCGAACTTTCTTTCCTTGTTGAACCAAAGCTCTTGCTAGAGCGGCGACCACGGTTGTTTTTCCGCTTCCAGAAGAAGGTGCGCCTACCACTAGGGCAGAACAGTAAGCTGTAGACATAATTATTCCTTGAGTTGTTCGAGTGCGCGAGTGAGCGCTTGCCATTGTGATTCGTTGGCGGGTAACCCGAAACGAAGTGCATCGTTTTCATCACAATGACGAGTAAAAACCCCTAACTTGGCAAGTTGATGGTGCCGTGATGCCGAATCCGAAATTTCAACTCGGTGAAAGAGTATCTGTGATGTTATTTTTACCGAGCCCGCCATTTGGCCAAAATGTAGTTGTAAGAGTTGGTTCATACGCTGAGCCTCTTCATGTAGGCGTTGGCGGTTTTTCTTTTGCCAATTGGAGTTGAGTAAGGCATGTGTGGTGACATAGCGAGTTGGGCCACTGAGTGTCCAAGGTCCAAGGTGTTGTTTAAGAATATTTAAACGCAATGGCGAGGCAAAACAAAAGCCTGCGCGAATCCCTGCTAGTCCAAAAAATTTACCCACTGATCGCAATACAATCAGGTTATCTGGAACTCCTGTTGGGAAACTCGGTAACACTGAAAGCTCAGGAGTACAGTCTACAAACGCTTCATCAATCACGAGCGTTGAATGATCTTGGATATGATCTAGCCAAGTCAGTACTTCACTTGGTGGCACATTCAGCGCGGTTGGATTATTGGGATTAATCACTACGACCACGTCTGCCGTTTTGAGCTGTTCGATTGTCGGTTTATGTAGGTAAAAGTCGAATATGAGGGCTTGTATGCTTTGTTCTGCGTACTGCTGCCACGCATGTTGATGTTCTTTGTAACCCGTATGAGGTAATAGGATGTGCATCAATGTTGGCTGTGTCTTTGCAATCATATGAGGTAGCGATTGAATGGCTGCCTGACTGCCAGCTACGGGTAACAAGGCATCACTTTGATAGTAGGTTTGCGCTGCTGTGATTAAGCCATCATCGTCTTCTGGTAGCCGATTCCATACCGATGCAGGGATTTCAGGTATAGGGTAGTGATGCGGGCTCACTCCAGTTGAAAGGTCGACCCATTGTTCGATTGGCCTTTGATAGCGCAATGAAAACTCGATTAACTTACCACCGTGATGCGGAAGTTCGTTTGAGGTTGAGTGTTGTTTAATCGTCATTAGCGTACTTAAAGTAAAGAGTTAAAATAGACATGAAATCAAAACAAACAAAGAGTTAAAATAGAAAGTAATAGCATTACGATGACCCAAAGCACACTGGTTTTTTGAACCAAAGATATGGCTCGTGGAATATCTTCTAAAGTCGCAATATTACCTTTTCCCATCGGACGCTTTTTCACAAGTTTTCCGTGGTAATAAGTATCGCCACCTATAATGATTTGTAGTGCGCCGGCACCTGATGTCATTACGGGGCCACCGTTTGGACTCGAGCAATGTTTAGCCTGTTCTTTCCAGCATTTCAGAGCCAACTTAGTGTTGCCTAAAAGGCTGTAGCTAAGTGCGGTTAAGCGCGCAGGTGCCCAGCCCATCACATCATCGACTTTTGCTGCCACATAGCCAAATTCTAGCCAGCGTTCATTTTTGTAGCCCCACATCGCATCAAGTGTGTTCACTAATCGGAACAGTAATGCCCCTGGAGCCCCAAGCAGTGCAAACCAAAATAGAGTGCCGAAGATCGCATCGTTACCATTCTCTAATACCGACTCAATCGTCGATGACGTGATCTGGCGTTGATCCATGGTTTCAGTATTACGGCTAACGATCCAACCAACTTTCTCTCGCGCTAAATCAAGATCACCTTGGCTCAGTGGCTGGTGGATCCACTGGGCGTGCTCAAGCAGGCTACGTTGACCTATCGCGATATACAGAACCACGATATTAAATAGCCAAAAGCCTAATGTGTTCCCCATGCTTAGTAGCGTATGTTGTAGCCAAAAGCTGAGTAAGCACAATGGAACAGTCGCAGCTATCCATGCGATCAAACCTGAGAATTTAGTGGCTCGGTTTAACAGCTTCTCGATTTTCTCAACCGCATAGCCAAAACCGATCAAAGGGTGAAATCGTTTAGGCTCACCTAGTAAGTGATCAAGCATCAAAGCTGCGATCATCATTAGCGCGATCGCTAAACTTGAATAACCAAAATTTAAATCAAAAAAGATCATCATATCTGCCAAATAATGCTGCTGACTGGATAGTGAAAATGAATAAACGCATAAACCAATCAACAGCTAATGAGCGAGGTTAGTCTGCGTTCTTATCGTCTTCCAATGTTCCACTTTCAGCTACACCCTCTTCAACGACACGTGCTTTTCGGCAAGCGTGTGAGAAGGTCGGATCGTAGAGTTTAGAGTCAACAAAATCATTGTCGCCTAGCACTTTACTGACGATGATCATCGCGGTGGAGCGAATCCCTTCATCATGCATAACTTGGGCGATCGTACCCAATGTAGCACGGAATATTCGCTGTTCAGGGTGACTGGCTTTTTCAACGACAGCCACTGGCCAATCTTGCGGGTAAACATCTGATAATTCACGAACCACTTTACGAATTAATGTTGCGCTAAGAAATAAACACAGTGTTGCTTCGTGAGAGGCAAGGGCGCGTAGATTCTCTTTTTCAGGAACAGGCGTTCGACCTGATGCTCGGCTAAGAATAATGGTCTGGCACTTTTCAGGTAGCGTCAGTTCTTGGCCAAGAGCTGCGGCACTCGCTTGGAAAGAGGAGACGCCCGGAACCACTTTCCAATCAATGCCAAGTTCGTTCAAGCGACGTGTTTGTTCTGCAAGCGACGAGTAAATTGAAAGATCGCCAGTTTGAACGCGTGCAACGTTTTGACCTTTTTCGTGTGCGGTTAGGTACACATTGGTTAGATCATCAAGATCCATGTCAGCGGAGTTATAGACCAGTGCATCAGGGTGAGCGCGATCGATGACGGCTTTTGGCACTAAACTGCCTGCGTAAACAATCACAGGGCACTCTTCAACTAAGCGTGCGCCTTTCACTGTTATTAAATCTGGGTCACCCGGCCCTGCGCCGATAAAAAATACCGTCATACTAGTTTGCCTCTTCCGTCACTGATTCTGGTTTAGGTTCAACTTTTAATGAATGGCCACGTTTTTGACCTTCTAGTACCTTGCCGTCTTTCAGTTGATATTTATTGGTGTAGCCACGCGGTGTTACGATCCAATCACCAAATCGGTAGCTGTTGCTGTTACCTATCACGACCGCGGCGTTCATACCAAATTCCACTTTGGTAAATTCAGCCAGTGTTGTCAGTGTGACTTTTTGCTCATCACGATACGCAGCATTCACGATAGCAACGGGAGTATTTGGGTCACGATGTTCCAAAAGGATTTCACGTGCAGTTTCAATGTGCTGAATTCGCTTTTTAGAGCGAGGGTTGTAGAAGGTAATCGCAAAATCAGCCATTGCCGCGGCTTCAATCCGCTTGGTAATCACTTCCCAAGGCGTTAATAAGTCAGACAGAGAAATGGTACAACTATCGTGGCCAAGAGGTGCACCAACTAAAGAAGCACAGGCGTTAGCCGCGGTGATGCCCGGAATAATATCCAGTTCAACTTGTGCGTTTAATTCTGCGTTTTGCTCCAATAATTCAAGCACTAAAGGCGCCATCGCGTACATGCCAGAATCCCCAGAACATACCAATACGACTTCTCGACCTTTTGCTGCTTCTTCTACTGCGGCTTGAGCGCGGTCCCATTCGCGAGTCATACCACTTTGAATGACTTCTTGAGTGTCGATTAGTGTGCTGATTGATTCTACATACGGCTTGTAGCCTGCAACGACATCTGCATTCTTTACGGCTTGTTGCGCTGCGGGGGTTACTAGATCAATAGCGCCAGGCCCTAAGCCTACCAGTGTTAGTTTTGCCATGATTATTTCTCTTCCTCTGGTGCACCTAAACGAATTAAGCCTTCTTTAATTTGCTTATCGATAATCTGTAACAGTTCTGGCATATCGAGCATGCAGAACTTGTCACCTTGGATTGGCTCTGCCACTTGAACGTCAGCGTCTTCTGCCAGCATCTCTTTAATTTCTTTAAGATCGTTGATGAAGTGGTTACCCGATACAAGCAGTAGTGGAACTAGATTAAGAAGCGGTCGGCCTTGGCCTGTATGTTGCTCTTGAATGCGGCGAACCATTTCATCTTTCACTAACTTAAATGGCCATGCGCCTTCGAGCGAGCAAGTGAAGTTGCGTTGCGATAATTTGCCTAGTAGATCATCACAGTAATGGACCGATTGGTGGCCCGGGTTATCTAACATAGGCGCACCGTGGTGAACGAATACGTTGAAATGACCTTGCGGAGCAAAACGATCATGGAGGGCTGAAAGCAAGTTGGTCGTCAATTGACTGTGATGCATTATCGCTGGTGTTTGTTCGATACGTGCAAATGAGAACAGCTTGAAGCCATCGACAATCGATGTCATGTAGCGATGTTCATCGGTAGGGAATAGGTATACTGAAACAATCAAAATACGTTCGTAACCTTGTGTGTCTAGATCGGCGAGTACCTGAGGTAGGCTGAAACATGGTGTGTCTTTACGAGCCAGCTTCTTGATCACCATCTTTGAGCTGGTGGCGATACGCACTGCCACATCTGGGTAACTTTGACGTACGCGCTCTGCGAGAGTTTCATAACGTTGTTGTTCTACAACGCTACCAAAGCAGCTCAGTACAATGGCTGTGCCTTGGTTATAATGACGAAGTCGTTTCATAATTGTCGCTGTCCTTATCAAATCTATATCACAAGATAAACGGGTTATCTCATGTTGGTAATGAGGTTGAAGTGAGCTTTGAAATATCATGTTCATAGCTTGCAAAGTATTTGGCCTACTGTGTTCCTAAAACTCAGTGATACCTAAAGCTCAGTGGTGCCGTCTGCATTTTCAATTGGTGCGATAAACTTAGGATCTAAATAAGCTTTTAATGATTTCCGATCGACTAGATTTGTGAACAAATCTTTCCAGTCTTGCTCGGTAAATTCTTCGATACCTCGAATCCAAAGCCCGTTGTTAACAGGTGTTTCATGTTCTAGTAAACGTTCGTAAATCACCATTGCAGCGCGGTTTCTGCAGGTGCCCGCACAGTGTGTACGGCTTATCTTGATGCGCTGTTCACCGTCGGAAAAATTGAGCGCTTTAAGTACCTGTCTAAGATCGTGTGCAAGGTTTTTACTGCCTTCTTTCGCGCAGCGGCCACCTTCACATAGCAATACGTGATGGCGGTGGTACAGCATCGGGCGGTTTAAATCGACATGCTTAGGCTTACACTGAAAACCATCTACCACTTCATTACCGTGAAGGTTGATTTTGACGTTTTCATCTAGCCAGTTTTTCCACTTCTTCTTGGCGAGGGGTTCATCGTATTCGATGCGAGTACAAGATAAAGTCATGTTGAAACCGTCTTGTTTGAACTTCCACTTAGGTACCAATAGTTGATCTCGCTTAGCGTGCTTTAGCGCGGCTGCTTCAGAAACCGATGATACGCCCGTAATTTTTTTTACGTATTCTGATGGGTTTTCAATCCCTTCAACGCCGTCGAGTTGCTCGGCTGAATAAGTGTGGAAAGGAATTTGGCTTTCAGACGAGAGTTCTAAAATACCTTTTTCATCCGCTTTTAAAGCGATACTGGCGAAAGCTGAAACACTGGCTTTTGCTAGGTTATATTCAGTCAGGAAAACATCGATACCTGCTTTCAATACATGCAAAGGAGTATTGCGGTCACAGCCTATTCCAAGCACAAGCGATTTTGGTCGCCACAGTACGGTTTTATTTTTAAAGTCGGCGTAACTTTTTGGTTGTGCTTCATCTGAAATCAGAACTAAACCATCCCAATCATCAGTACTGATTTGAGAAAGGTCTGTATCGCTTAGTGCAGGGTGGGTAATGATGTGTCTTGGCATGGAACGTTTGTTCTGCCACCAGTTCTGTTCGCCAGCGTGCTGCACTATTAGAATGCGTTTTTCATTTACAACTGCTGCGCTGGTGGCGGTGATCGCGGGTTCGCATTGTGGATCAAGTGTCCAACCAAATGGCGATCCGAGCATATCAACCGACAAACTGCCGGCAGCGTCAGAAGCGGTGGTGATCACAGGAGTCGCGTTGAGTGCTTGTGAGACTTGTAACGCGATCCCATTTGCGCCACCGCGATGACCAGATAGCATAGGGATCACGAATTGGCCGTGATCGTCAATGCAGATCACGCCGGGGTCGGTGCGTTTGTCTTCTAGCAAAGGGCCGATCATTCGGCTGACAATACCCGCAGCAAAAAAGCAGATATGGTGATCATATTGCTTAAATTGAGGAGGAAGAAAACCAGAAAGCGGCAGGGTTAACTCATCGGCTTCTGGGTATTCTTCTTGTCCAACTGGTGCAATAAAGACATCAGCAAACGGAAACGTTTTAGCTAAGCGTTTGGCTTGCCTTGCTCCGTGTAGCGTGATGGCATAAATGGCGATTTTCATTACGCTTTACCGCCAATAGTTTTATCGATGCCATCTTTACCACTATCAGCTTTACCATCATCAAGAACGGCACATTTCTTTGATTCATTAGTACCACGTAGTACGCCACGACGAGCGCGAACAGAAAGCTGAACCATAGAGAAATAACGGTTTTCATTCGGTACATCACGTAGGTCAGAGTAAAGCTCTTGTTTCTCTGTGGTGGCATGCGACACGTAGGTTGCACAATCCAACATATTCATCGACTCAAGTTGAGTGATCAGCTTAGGGATAACGCGACCTGCTTTGATTAGCATGATGGTGTCAAAATCTTCGACTAGCTTTTCTAAACACTCGATACCCCATGTCGCAGGTACAACACAAAAACGCTCCTGACCGTCAGCAAGTGGAATTTTTGTTTGTGATGGAATAGCGGTAACTGAAGTGATACCCGGAATGATCACCGGATCAAGCTCAGGAAGTAGCTCTGTCAGTTCTTCTTGGATGTATGCCCATGTGCTGTAAACCGATGGATCACCTTCGGTTGCAAATGCCACGTCTTTACCTTGCTTTAATAGTTCAACAATTGTGACGGCTGCTTTACGCCATGCAGGAACGTTGATGCTTGGGTCACGCGTCATTGGGAAATGCAAAAATAGGTATTCGCCTTTCATGCTTTCAGGGCTAACAGAACCCGCTGCAATTTGTTGAGCAAAAGAGTGGTTACTGCCCGCGTCTTTTTCTGGAAACGCGACAATGTCGACGGTGCTGAGTAGTCGGTGAGCTTTAAGTGTTAATAATTCTGGGTCTCCAGTGCCGACACCAATTGCGTACATAGTTCCTAATTTCATCTGTGCTTTCTCTAATTATGTTTTTATTTAATATGTTGAGTGGCGCTTAATTAAAAAATTAAGCGCTTATTTCTGAATAAACGGCTTGGTAAAAATAAATAAGTGAATCGGATTTTCTGATTGATAACGGGTGTAGTGAGCGAGTGGTACGCCTGTTGATATAGAGATCAGTTGAACCTGTGTCGGAGCATCGCTGTCTTTACTCCATTGATGAAGTTCGCAAACTGAATCGACAGTCACTGCAGAACCGATCACGACGCCTCCCGGTTTTATTGCTGACCAACAGAAATCTAAAATGGTGTGCATGTTGCCGCGGCTTCCACCAATAAAAATACTGTCTGGCTGAGGCAAGGTGTCGAGTTGCATTGGGGCTTTATCTCGAATCAGTTGTACGTTGTCGGTACCGTGCGCTCTAAAGTTAGCCTCGGCCGACTCATAACATTCTTGGTTTGATTCAATGGTGAAGACTTGTCCTTGATGGCACTGTTTAGCGGCTTCTATCGCAATAGAACCTGAGCCTGTGCCTATGTCCCACACCACAGATCTTGGTTGAATACGCATACTTGCTAACGCTAAGTGACGAACGGGCTGTTTGGTAATTAAGCCGCGTTTAGGCATGCGCTTCATGAAGTCATCATCGTTGGCGTATTGGCCCAATTCACCCCACGCATGAGGTAGCGGTCGGTGCAGTACCATTACATTGAGCGTAGAGAAGTCGTCGGAACTTTTTAGTGCGAGGTCTTCGAGAGTCCACTGGCTTATCTTTTCGTCGGTGCCACCTAAGTTCTCACATACCCAAGCCGTCCAACCTTGTTGATTAAATTCGACTAAGTGTTTCGCAATACGAGCTGGGTTGTTTTGAACATCGGTTAGCAAGCAGTAGCTAGTTCCCCATTGCATTTGGCTTGCGATACCTTTAATGCCATCGTAATGCTGCTTTCTTCCATGTAGTGAAATTGCTTTGGTTTCTTGCCATGCAATGCCGACTCGGCTGCAAGCGAGTTGCATTGAACAAGGGGAGGGAATAAAGCGCACTTCATCATTAGGCAGTTTTTTTAACAACGATTCGCCGATGCCAAAGAACAATGGGTCGCCAGAAGCTAATACGACGACGCCGCCTTCCTCGCATTCATCAAGTAACTTAGCGAACCAAGATTGATAGCCTTCTTGCATCGATAAGCGTTGACCTTTGAATTGGGGGAACCAATCCAATAGTCGGTCGTTACCTGCAACAACGCGTGCAGATTCAACTGCATTAACAGCTCGACTGGTTAGGCTTAAACACCCATCTTCGGGTACTCCGACTACCGTGATAGCCGATTGATAGCAATCGATAAGCTGAGAGTGAGTACTTACATTATTCATTTTACTGACTCAGCAAGTAGGGCGTGAATAGTCGATACCACTAACGGGCTGCCACCTTTACGGCCTAGGCTGGCAATGTAAGGCACGGTGTTTTGTTCGGTTAATGCTTGCTTAGATTCATCTGCTTTTACGAAACCAACAGGAATGCCAATGATCAATGCAGGTTTTGCTTCGCCTGCTTCTATCATGCGCAATAGCTCAAGTAATGCGGTAGGCGCATTGCCTACACCTATGATAGAGCCGTCGAGTAGGCCGTTATCGCGGGCATAACGCATTGAGTGAATAGCACGTGTTTCTCCTGTCTCTTTGGCCGTGCTAATGACGTCTGGATGACTAATGAAGCACTGTGCTTTATTGCCGTAAGCGTTGAGGCGAGTTTGATTTAAACCTGTCACGATCATGCTGACATCGGTAATGATGTTGGCACCGTTTTTTAAAGCGGTAATGGCAGACTCAATCGCGTTGTCGCTGAATTGATATAATTTAGCGTATTCAAAATCACCCGTTGTATGAATGGCACGACGAACCACATTCCATTCACCTTGATTGAAGTTATGTCCCCCATGGAGAGTTTCTATTTCTTCATCGATGATAGAGAAAGAGTCATTTTCAATTTGACGGCCTTGCTTGGTCATTTGACGCATATCGTTAGTCATGGAGTTTTCCTTGTTCATGCTTATTCATCATGAAAGTGAGTGTTGGTATCACTTCCTTTTGAGCAGAGATGTTCTGCTAATAGATCGCCGTTAAAATCGATCAATTTGAATTCAATGCTGACGTGATGTTTGACATACACAGCAGCGTGCTCTGCAGCTTGTTTGCAGAGCAAGGTAAGAAAGTCGTAATTGGGAATCTCTTGGCCCGATTGGGCTTCTTTCCATGTGTCGAGTACGTGGCGGCCTGTGTTGGCTTGGCTAACAGCTTCGGTAAACTCACTCGATGCACCCGATTGAATGGCGAGGTCGGCCAGCAATGAAAAGTCGATAGCTTTACCGGATACGTGAGTCATCATGTGCCCAGCGACCATCTTGCCGAGTTTGCCTATCATGGCGACGACGGTGATTTTGCTTACTTGATAACGTTTTGCTGCGCGCAGTCCGACCCCAACAAAATCACCCGCTTGGATAAAACACATCGAGTCATAACTTGGTAGCATGGCCATCGCTGATTTTTCGGTTCGAGATCCTGTCGTGAGAACCAAGTGGTTTTGGCCATTTTGTTTCGCTATTTGTACCGATTGACGCACAGATGCTGAAAACGCTGAAGTGGAGTAGGGTTTTACCGTTCCGCGTGTCCCGAGAATGGAAATACCACCGATTAAACCGAGTCTTGGCCCAATGGTTTCCTTGGCTCGCTCTTCTCCATCAGGGACGCAAATTTCCAGTAATATACCGACGTGTTTTTTCTGTTGACTGGTAGCTTGGTTCCATTCCAAAGTCACCATATCGAGAATGTTTTTTCGAGGAACGGGATTAATCGCCGCCTGACCGACGGGAAGTTCTAATCCGGGTAGAGTCACACGAGCTACGCCAACACCCCCATCGATGTGAAAACCGGGCTCTGAATGCCAGCGGGCAAGACTCTGAATATGGGCTTCGTGGGTACAATCAGGATCGTCCCCTGCATCTTTAACAATGCTGGCGGTCACCGCATCGTTGGATGTTTGGATAAACGCGACCTTAAACGTAGCGGGCTCACCATTAGGTAGAGTGATGGAGATATAGTCAGGCTTTTGTCCGGTTAATAGTGTTTGAACTGCCGCTCTGCTTGCTGCAGCTGCGCACGCTCCGGTGGTAAACCCACTGCGGAGATCGGACTTATTTTTGGATCGTTTAACTTTTGTGACCACAGTATTCTTCATCTACGTTTTAGGTATTGACGAATACAGAGCGTTCCCTTGTTAGACAAGGTATGGATGGTGTTGAGTTTTCCCGCTCGATATTCATGTGTGTCCAGGTATTCTGACTTACGATGTTGAGGTTCTCATTGCGCTTTACTCCTTCCCAAGTCGTGTGACTCAGTGGCTTGTAAAGGGCTCATCGCTTACAGCTGCGGGTACAGTTCAGGAGTTACACCTGATTCCCTGATGTGACGTTATACTTCGATATCTATCCTGAGGATTTCTCCGTTGTTTGGTGTTTCTATTATTTGCTTTGGTGTCCCTAAACTGGCTAATGTTTTTATCCAGTCGCCATGTCCGAGCAGCAAAATAGGGTTCTCATTGTTGTGGTGACGAGAAACTCGTTGGATCCACTGAATCGCCATTGTTCTTCGTTGCTGTTCTGAATCGAACTCACTGAGCTCCATTTGAGAAATGACGGGCACTTTCAGGTAGCGTGCGATGGTTTTAGCACTGGAAATCGCACGGCCTAATTGACTGGTGTAAATAGCATTGAGGGTCAATGATTTTTGAGTTGCAAGATAACGACCGACGTTATGCATCTGTTGTTTGCCTTTCATTGTCAGAGGGCTATCCAGTTGATTCTGTGCTTTGCCTATTCGATTCCATTCGGTTTCGCCATGACGAATCGCAATGATGGTGAAGCGTTCAGCTTTCATTACTTTTCTCCATCAAAATGGAAACAATGAATAGTGCGCCAAACGCGGTGGTGACAACACCAAGAGGCAGTTCTTGAGGAGCAACTAAGGTTCTCGCCAAAATATCACTTAATAGCATAAGCAAAGCCCCAATCAGCCCTGAAGTGATGAGTAATTTTTTGTGTAATGGGCCGATGATTTTCTTCGCGATATGAGGAACCATCAAGCCAATAAATCCGACAACTCCGATGATAGAAACAAAACATGCCGTTGCAAAAGCGCAGACAATAAAGACACCGCTTTGCAGGCGTTTTGTGTCTACGCCCATGGTTTGTGCTACGTCGTCTCCTGCAAGTAAACAATCTAACTGGCGATGTTTTAATATACCTAGGGCTATCAAGGCGATAAGTCCAGCAAGCACAATTAGCACATTGTCCCAGCGTGCGTTTCCTAGGCCTCCTAGCGACCAAAATAGAATCGAATGGGCAGCTCGTTGATCACCATGGAAGACCAAGAAGTTAGTCAAGGCTGTAAATAAAAATGAAATAGCCAACCCGGCTAAAACAATTTGAGAAGACGCTTGTCCATCTACTTTTCTGACTAGAAATAGCACTGCCGAAGCCGAGATTATTCCACCGATAAAAGCGGCGAGTGGAAGTGTCCAAATGCCGATAGCGCTGCCGATGACTGTAATCACAAAGACTGCTCCCGTTGCGGCACCGGATGACAATCCAAAAATGAAAGGGTCGGCAAGATCGTTTTTTGTCACGGTTTGTAATAACGCCCCAACAATACCTAACCCAGCACCGCAAATAATAGCGATGATTGTTCTAGGTAAGCGCAGGTGCAGTACCACTTGATCTATCGGTGAGTCGATCTGTTGACTCATCGCCGCTGAAAAAATCGTAGCGACTTGTGCAAAAGATAGCTGAACGCTGCCTAAACTCAGAGAAAACATCGCTAAGAGGGCAAAAACAGAACTGAATACGCAGGTGTTCAGTGCGGTTCAGGTTAGTACTAAGACTTGTCATGGATTTCTTGGATGCGTTGTGCCAATTTTTCAATTGCAGCTATGTTTGCTGGCCCGGGAGTAATTTCCTCATAACGCAGAGGAAGGTATTGGATGGTCTTTACCGCTGTGGTCAGCTTCATCGCTGGGTGCTGTTCCAAAAAGGCTTGCATGCCTTTAGCGCCTGTCCCATTTTGATAATCGAGAAGAATAATGACATCAGGGTTATGCATCGCAACTGACTCCCATGATGTGGTTCCCCAGCTGATATCCAGATCTTTCATTACATTGGCGCCACCCGCTGCTTCTATCATGGCGCTCACTGTCGCGTACTTTCCTGCTGTGAATGGTTTCTCTTCCCCTGAATCATACAGAAAGACTTTAAGCGGGGTTTGATTTTGGGTTTGCTGTTGAATCAATATTAATTGCTCTCTCCAAGTGGAGATAAGAGTTTGAGCTCTGTCTTGTTGACCGAATAAAGTCGCAAGGCGTGTCACGTCATCAAACATCTGTTCCATGTTAGCTGGCTGCTTATCTTTACGGATATGGCTGCAACTCTCATTAAGAATCAGAGTATTGATGCCAAACTCTCTCAGAGAATCAGGCGTGACTGAGCCGCCCAACCGCATACCGTAATTCCATCCTGCAAAGAAAACATCAGGGTTGGCACTAACTAACACCTCTAAAGAAGGATATTTCGGTGCGAGCTCGGGAATGCTGCCCTGGAGGCGATTAAATTCAGGGGTCGTTTTGTAGTACCCGCTAATACCGGTCACTCCGATCATATTCTCTTCAAGCCCGAGAGAAAATGCCATCTCAGACATATTGATATCGTGAGTGATTAAGGTTTTCGGCGCTTTATCTAAGGTAAGTGTAGAGTCGCAGTTTTCTACCGTAATTTGGGCTTGTGCGGACACGGTAAGTAATAAAGTTAATGCTGATAGTTTTTTCATGAAAGCTCCTGTCCTTGGTCGAGTTCAATGTCGAAAAATTTACTTGTTTTCTGTGTGCGCTTATTGGTCGTGCTGATTAAATCGACTTCAAAGATCGGCTTAAGTTGATTGTGAGTTAGTCGTTCTTCTACCTTTCCTTTCGCGACTACCTGGCCGTGTTCCAAAATCGCAATGTGCGTCGCGAACTTGGCCGCAAGGGAAATATCATGCAGTGAGCAAATCAGTGTTTTTTCTTGCTCTTTCAATAGTGATAAAACTTCCCCTTGAGCACATGGATCTAGATGGTTTAGAGGCTCATCCAACACCAGAAACTCGGCGTTCTGACATAAAGATCGTGCAATATGCGCTCGCTGCCTCTGGCCACCTGAGAGCTGTCCCATTCTTCGTTCGAGGAAAGTATCGATCTTTAGTGCTTTACTTATTTGGTCAAGTGAAAAGCTAGAAGTGGCTTGATTGGAAGCAGTTAGTTGAATGTACTCTCTGAGTGTTAAACGACCATCCACTTGACTGTGTTGTGGAAGGTAACTGATTTGTTTTGCTCTTTGCTGGCAAGTTAACTTACGTAGCGGCAATTGGTTTATGACGACTTCGCCTTTGAAGGGAAGCAAATTAACCAGTGCCTTCAATAACGTGGTTTTTCCGGAACCATTGCGTCCAATGACAACCCAGCGCTCACCTTGAGTAATTTTCAGATCGAGTGGGTGCAGTCGTTGAGTGTTTTGTTGTTGAACTGAAAGTTTGTGGCAAAGAAGCATGAGTTACTGAGAATGGTTTGTTTTTAACAAGTGCTATTACATTAAAATTTAAACGTTTGCGTAACATTGATCTCAGCACGTAAAATCCCCACTATTATCAAAATAATCTATAAGTTAACGCTTGTGCTACGTGAAAGGGTTAGGATTTATTAGTGAAAGAATAGAAGAATAGAAGAATAGAAGAATAGAAGAATAGAAGAATAGAAAGAAAAAAGCCTCTGAGAACAGAGGCTTTTAAAATTACGTTTCAGCTAAGCGTGTTGCGTAATGCTTACAGGCCTGCGAAGTCCGCAAGGATAGCGGCTTTGTCAGTTGCTTCCCAAGGGAACTCTTCGCGACCGAAGTGGCCGTATGCAGCAGTCTGCTTGTAGATAGGTTGAAGAAGGTTCAGCATCTCTTGAAGACCGTATGGACGTAGGTCGAAGTTTTGACGAACTGCTTCAATGATGATTTCGTGCGCTACTTTCTCAGTACCAAACGTTTCAACCATGATAGATGTTGGATCTGCAACGCCGATAGCGTAAGACAGTTGAATCTCACAACGGTCAGCCATACCAGCAGCAACGATGTTTTTCGCAACGTAACGCGCTGCGTAAGCTGCAGAACGGTCAACTTTTGATGGATCTTTACCAGAGAATGCACCGCCACCGTGACGAGCTGCGCCGCCGTAGGTATCAACGATGATCTTACGACCTGTTAGACCACAGTCACCCATTGGGCCACCGATTACGAAACGGCCTGTTGGGTTGATGAAGAAGTTAGTGTCTTTGTTGATCCACTCAGCAGGAAGTACTGGCTTGATGATCTCTTCCATTACCGCTTCACGTAGGTCAGGTGTTGTTACTGAATCACAGTGTTGAGTTGAAAGAACAACTGCGTCGATACCAACGATCTTACCTTGGTCGTATTGGAACGTAACTTGAGATTTCGCATCTGGGCGAAGGAAGTCAAGCTTGCCGCTCTTACGTACTTCAGCTTGCTTCTTAACAAGAAGGTGAGAGTAAGTAATTGGAGCTGGCATTAGGATTGGCGTTTCGTTAGTCGCGTAACCAAACATGATACCTTGGTCACCTGCGCCTTGATCTTTAGGATCGGCTTTATCAACACCTTGGTTGATGTCTGGAGACTGCTTACCGATTGTGTTTAGTACTGCACAAGAGTCAGCGTCAAAGCCCATATCAGAATGAACGTAACCAATGTCACGAACTGTTTCACGAGTGATTTCTTCGATATCAACCCATGCAGACGTTGTTACTTCACCGCCAACCATAACCATGCCGGTCTTTACGTAAGTCTCACAAGCAACACGTGCTTTTGGATCTTGTTCAATGATGGCATCAAGAACAGCATCTGAGATTTGGTCTGCAATTTTATCTGGATGGCCTTCTGAAACAGATTCAGAAGTGAATAGGTGCTTAGCCATGAGAGCTCCACTTTTAGTTTAGTTTTTAGTTGCAAATAGTTAAATGCAAATAATTTATGCCGTCGCAATCGAGGAAGCGCCGCCATTCAATACAGTATATTTTGTAGGTGTTTCTACATCTAGACGGCTATTTTAAATTCCAACGGTCGAATTACAAGCTCTTTTTTAGGATATGTCATAACTAAACGTTTGCGTGTTGATAGGGGGAAGCCATTGTTAAGTGGTGTAAATGATCGAAAATTGCGGGAAATGACCGTTAAAGTACCAGTAAAACGTTTGCAGTCGCTATAGTCGTTTGAGAGAATACCCGCGCTAATAAAAATGAAAACTTTAGCATCTATCTCTTTTTTAAATCGCTTATGTATCCAGGAGCAGACATGCCTTCTCGTAAAGATCTAGCCAATGCAATCCGCGCACTTAGCATGGACGGTGTTCAACAAGCAAACTCAGGCCACCCAGGCGCACCTATGGGTATGGCTGACATCGCTGAAGTTCTTTGGCGTGGCCACTTGAACCATAACCCAGCAAACCCAGAGTGGGCTGACCGTGACCGTTTTATCCTGTCTAACGGTCATGGTTCTATGCTGATTTACTCTCTGCTTCACTTAGCAGGTTACGAGCTTTCAATTGAAGACCTAAAAAACTTCCGTCAACTGCACTCTAAGACTCCAGGTCACCCAGAGTACGGTTACGCTCCTGGTATCGAGACAACGACTGGTCCTCTGGGTCAAGGCATCACCAACGCTGTTGGTATGGCGATGGCTGAAAAATCATTGGCTGCACAGTTCAACAAAGAAGGCCACGACATCGTCGATCACTTCACTTATGCGTTCATGGGGGATGGTTGTCTGATGGAAGGTATTTCTCACGAAGCATGTTCTCTAGCAGGTACGCTAGGTCTTGGTAAGCTGGTTGCTTTCTGGGATGACAACGGCATCTCTATCGATGGCGAAGTTGAAGGTTGGTTCTCTGACGATACACCTAAGCGTTTTGAAGCATACGGCTGGCACGTAATCCCAGCAGTTGATGGTCACGATGCTGACGCAATCAATGCGGCTATCGAAGCGGCTAAAGCGGACCCTCGTCCAACACTTATCTGTACTAAGACTATTATCGGTTTTGGTTCACCAAATAAAGCGGGTACGCACGACTGTCACGGTGCTCCACTAGGCGCTGATGAAATCACAGCAACTAAAGCGGCACTGGGTTGGGAACACGGTCCTTTCGAAATTCCAGCTGATATCGCAGCTGAGTGGAATGCGAAAGAAGCAGGCGCAGCGAAAGAAGCAGCGTGGAATGCTAAGTTTGACGCATACGCAGCGGCTCACCCTGAGCTAGCAGCTGAATTCAAACGTCGTACTAACGGCGATCTTCCAGCTGAGTGGGAAGAGAAAGCAAACGCAATCATTGCTGATCTTCAAGCTAACCCAGCAAACATCGCATCACGTAAAGCATCTCAAAACGCACTAGAAGCGTTTGGTGCTATGCTACCTGAATTCATGGGCGGCTCTGCTGACCTTGCGCCTTCTAACCTGACTATGTGGTCTGGTTCTAAGTCGCTTGAAGCGAACGACTTCTCAGGTAACTACATCCACTACGGTGTACGTGAATTCGGTATGACGGCTATCATGAACGGTATCGCTCTGCACGGTGGTTTCGTACCATACGGCGCAACATTCCTAATGTTCATGGAATACGCTCGTAACGCGATGCGTATGGCTGCTCTGATGAAAGTTCAGAACATTCAAGTTTACACGCATGACTCTATCGGTCTTGGCGAAGATGGGCCTACTCACCAACCGGTTGAGCAGATCGCTTCTCTACGTCTGACTCCAAACATGAGCACATGGCGCCCATGTGACCAAGTTGAGTCTGCTGTTGCTTGGAAACTGGCAATCGAACGCAAAGATGGTCCTTCTGCACTTATCTTCTCTCGTCAGAACCTTGCACAGCAAGACCGTGACGCTGAGCAAGTAGCTAACATCGCCAAGGGTGGTTACATCCTGAAAGATTGTGCTGGTAAGCCAGAGCTAATCATCATCGCTACAGGTTCTGAAGTTGAGCTAGCGGTTAGCGCTGCTGCTGAACTAACAGCTGAAGGCAAGAAAGTACGCGTAGTATCTATGCCTGCAACTGACGCGTTCGATAAGCAAGACGCTGAGTACCGTGAGTCTGTACTGCCATCTGACGTTACAGCGCGTATCGCAGTAGAAGCTGGTATCGCTGACTTCTGGTACAAATACGTTGGTTTCGGTGGCAAGATCATCGGCATGACAACGTTCGGCGAATCTGCACCAGCAGGCGAGCTATTCAAGATGTTCGGTTTCACTACTGAAAACGTAGTAAAGACAGCTAAAGAGTTATTAGTTTAAACAGAACTGTATAGTTAGCGTAAAAAGCCTCTATCCTAGATAGAGGCTTTTTTTTTGTGAGGACGAAATGGAATTCTCATCAGTTCAGGGTAGGCGCTTAATTTTTTGGTTTGCTATTGGGAGCATGTTCTCTCTTTATTTTTCTTATATCGACACGATAGACCTTCTAAAAGGGGAGCTATCTAGAGGACAAATGATAGGGCGAGACTTTTTACACTCATGGACAGCAGCCAAATTAGCGATGAGTGGCGATTTTTCAGAAATATATAATGTTAATGCTTTTCTTAATCACGCGCCTATCGCTGTAAAAGAAAGCGGAGTTGCTTTTAATTTTGCATACTCACCTCAAATGCTCGTCGTTCTTGCACCATTTAGTTATTTTGATTACGTATCGGCTTATATTATCTGGTGCTTATTATGCGTTCTGGTCTTTCTCCCAACGGTTCTTATCGGTAGTAAAAGTCGATTGGACGTCGTTGTATTCATTGCCCTTTTAGCTCCTACAACAATCATCAATATTACCTCTGGACAGAATGGCTTGTTGGTTGCAGCCCTCTTTGTTGGTGGATGTCGCTTTTTACCAAAGTTTCCCGTGTTGTCAGGTGTAATGTTTGGTCTTCTAACTATTAAACCCCATTTAGGTCTACTTATTCCCATCGCCTTAGTCGCTGGAGGGCATTGGAAAGCGATCTTAAGTGCTTCACTTACAACCATAATATTTGTTGGTTTTTCAGTTGTATTATTCGGAATTTCAGCATGGGAATCATGGTGGAGGGAGGGAGCTCTTGAATATGCTAAGCACTTTATTGAAGAGGGAGAGGGAATGGGTATTCTAATGCAAGTTTCCCCTTTCATCGCAATAAAGGAGAGTTTCGGGAGTGTAGCAGCAGCTTGGTATATTCAAGTTGGAACGATGTTGATGGCTGTTGGAGTTGTTGTATATGCTTTTCGAACGACAGTCGATTATTATATTAAGATGTTTATCCTAATCACGGCGACTTATCTCGTAAGTCCTTATCTACATAACTATGATATGGCAGCTTTAACGGCAAGTGTGCTTTTACTGTTAACAAAGTATGACATTACGACCATGACCCAAATTGATGTGAGTGTAATTATCGCTGTTTGGTTGATTCCTATAGTTGGTATGTATGCCGCTCTATATGGTTTGTATGCTACTCCTTTAGTTACTGTTTTTTATATTATCTTACTGACGAATCAAATTTTACAAGGGGATAAAGGTTGGACACTAAAAAGGAGCTAGCCCTATCTGTAATTTATTCAAGGCTAGGGTGATTTTTACTAGAGTGATGGATAGAGTTGATGCGATTTCCATAGGATTCAGTTATCATCTGTTGCACGAAATTTTGGTTAGATGTACGGAACTATGCTAAAAGTCGCGATAAACGGATTTGGACGAATAGGGCGTAATGTATTGCGCGCTGTCTATGAAAGTGGCAAAAGCCAACAAATCAAAGTAGTAGCTGTCAATGAGCTTGCTCAGCCTGACGCTATGGCTCACCTATTGCAGTACGACACCAGTCACGGCCGCTTCGGCAAGAAAATCTCTAATGATCAAGAGCACATTTATGTTCATCATGGCATTGGTGCTGAAGATAAAGGCGAGTTTGATACCATTCGTATCTTACACCTGGCTGATATTGAACTATTGCCTTGGCGTGATCTTGAAGTCGATATTGTTCTCGATTGTACCGGTGTTTACGGTTGCCGAGATGATGGCCTAGCGCACATCGCTGCTGGAGCTAAAAAGGTACTGTTTTCACACCCTGGAGCTAACGACCTTGATAACACCATTATCTATGGTGTAAATCACGATACTATCGAAGCTGACCACCGAATCGTTTCCAATGGTTCATGCACCACTAACTGTATTGTCCCTATCATTAAAGTACTTGATGATGCCTTTGGTATTGAGTCAGGTACCATTACGACCATTCACTCTTCGATGAATGATCAGCAAGTTATTGATGCATACCATAGCGACTTGCGTCGTACTCGAGCGGCAAGCCAATCTATCATTCCTGTCGACACCAAATTGCATAAAGGCATTGAAAGAATCTTCCCGAAATTTTCTAACAAGTTCGAAGCGATATCTGTGCGTGTGCCGACGGTAAACGTCACTGCGATGGATTTAAGTGTCACAATTAATACAAATGTGAAAGTTAATGACGTAAATCAAACCATTGTTAATGCTTCCCAGTGTACATTACACAATATAGTTGACTATACTGAAGCGCCGCTCGTTTCCATCGACTTTAATCACGATCCCCATAGCGCAATCGTTGATGGTTCACAAACTCGAGTGAGCAATGGCACCTTAGTGAAAATGCTGGTGTGGTGTGACAATGAATGGGGCTTTGCGAACCGAATGCTGGATACGGTTCTTGCAATGCAAGCTTCAGAAGGCAAGAAGTAAGACCTAGAAGCAAATGTGTGGATTATTTATTTTTTAGCTTGAAATAAATACTAAGTGTCCACATATTATTAGCAGTTAAAGCATTACCAGTTGAATAATTTATAGGCTTAGCAGGGTTGCTGAGTTTCCAAAACTTTATTTTTATTTAAATTTGAGAGGACAAATCATGTCTGTGATCAAGATGACTGACCTGGAACTTGCAGGTAAACGCGTATTCATCCGTGCTGACCTAAACGTACCAGTAAAAGACGGTAAAGTAACTTCAGATGCTCGTATCCTTGCATCTCTACCAACTATCAAACTTTGCCTAGAAGCTGGCGCAAAAGTTATGGTTACTTCTCACCTTGGTCGTCCTACTGAAGGCGAGTACAACGAAGAGTTCTCTCTAGCTCCTGTAGTTAACTACCTAAACGACGCACTAGACTGTGACGTTAAACTAGCGAAAGATTACGTAAATGGTCTTGAGCTAAACGCTGGTGAACTAACTGTTCTTGAAAACGTTCGCTTTAACAAAGGCGAGAAGAAGAACGAAGAAGCTCTTTCTAAGCAATACGCTGCACTATGTGACATCTTCGTAATGGATGCATTCGGTACAGCTCACCGTGCTCAAGCGTCTACACACGGTGTGGGTACTTACGCTCCTGTAGCATGTGCTGGTCCTCTTCTAGCTGCTGAGCTTGAAGCGCTTGGCAAAGCAATGGACAACCCAGCTCGCCCGCTAGTGGCTATCGTTGGTGGTTCTAAAGTTTCTACTAAACTTACCGTTCTAGAATCTCTTTCTAAAATCGCTGACCAACTTGTTGTTGGCGGTGGTATCGCGAACACGTTCATCGCTGCTGAAGGCCACAACGTAGGTAAGTCTCTATACGAAGCTGACCTAGTTGAAACGGCTCAGAAACTAATGAAAGAGTGTGCTATCCCTGTAGCGACTGACGTTGCATGTGCTAAAGCATTCGACGAAAACGCAGAAGCTGAAATCAAGCACGTTTCTGAAGTTCAAGACGACGACATGATCTTCGACCTTGGTCCAGATTCAACTGCTGCTCTAGCTGAAATCATCGGCAACGCGAAAACGATTCTTTGGAACGGCCCTGTAGGCGTCTTCGAATTCAAGAACTTCGAAGCGGGTACAGCTGGTATCTCTAAAGCAATCGCTGACTCTGAAGGTTTCTCAGTAGCAGGCGGTGGTGACACGCTAGCGGCTATCGACAAGTTCGGTATCAAAGCAGATGTTTCTTACATCTCTACTGGTGGCGGCGCTTTCCTTGAGTTTGTTGAAGGTAAAGTACTTCCTGCAGTAGCTATGCTTGAAGAGCGTGCTAAAGCGTAATTGATTTAGAAAGGCGAGATACGAATCTCGCCTTTTAACGTTTGCTGCATATCATACTTATTTGCTAGAATAGCGGAAGTTGTGAGCAAACGATTGCAAATTTTTAAACTTAAGTTTTTTATCTTAAAACGAATAGAATAAATAGGACTATTTCCATGTCTAAGATCTTCGATTTTGTAAAACCTGGTGTAATTTCTGGCGATGACGTACAGAAAGTATTTGAAGTAGCAAAAGAAAACAAATTTGCTCTTCCTGCAGTAAACGTTGTTGGTACTGACTCTATTAACGCAGTACTAGAAGCGGCTGCTAAAGTTAAGTCTCCAGTTGTTGTTCAGTTCTCTAACGGCGGCGCTGCATTCTTCGCAGGTAAAGGCGTTAAACTTGAAGGTCAAGGCGCACAAGTTCTTGGTGCTGTAGCTGGTGCAAAATACGTACACGCTGTCGCTGAGTCTTACGGTGTTCCAGTTATCCTGCATACTGACCACGCTGCTAAGAAACTTCTACCATGGATCGACGGTCTACTAGACGCTGGTGAAGAGTTCTTCGCACAAACTGGTAAGCCTCTATTCTCTTCTCACATGCTAGACCTTTCTGAAGAGTCTCTAGAAGAGAACATCGAAACATGTGCTACTTACCTAGCTCGCATGGCTAAAATGGACATGACAATCGAGATCGAACTTGGTTGTACTGGTGGTGAAGAAGACGGCGTTGATAACTCTGATATGGACGCATCTGAGCTGTACACTTCTCCAGAAGACGTAGCATACGCATACGAGAAGCTAATGGCTGTTAGCCCACGTTTCACTATCGCTGCATCTTTCGGTAACGTACACGGTGTTTACCAAGCTGGTAACGTTGTACTTACTCCAACTATCCTACGTGACTCTCAAGCATACTGTGCAGAGAAGTTCGGTATTGCACCTAACGCTCTAAACTTCGTATTCCACGGTGGTTCTGGTTCTTCTGAAGCAGAAATCCAAGAGTCTATCGGCTACGGTGTTATCAAAATGAACATCGATACTGATACACAGTGGGCAACTTGGGATGGTATCCGTCAGTACTCTGCTGATAACTTCGATTTCCTACAAGGTCAAATCGGTAACCCAACTGGCGAAGCTGCGCCAAACAAGAAGTACTACGATCCACGCGTATGGCTACGTGCTGCTCAGTCTTCGATGGTTACTCGTCTTGAGAAAGCATTCGCTGACCTTAACGCTGTAGACGTACTATAATTCTTTGAATTAAGTACTCTTTAAGTTTTAAAAACCCGTTCATTGAGCGGGTTTTTTTATGTCTGATAAAAACTTGTATTAAATATGTGAAAAACCTAGCCTACGGTGAATAAATTTCGTAGTCTTTTAGTTATCGGTATTTGCGTTTATTGGTAAGTTTTATTAATTCAAAAGCTTACATAAATATGACTTTGCAATCGGTCAAAGATAGGATATCGTGCCGAAAAACTGGACCTGGTTCAGTTTATAAAAAGGACTTGGCTTTAATTTACTTTTAACACAGTGACTTAACAGGAGTTAAACTGTTTATTATTGTAAAAGTAAGTTTGGCTTAAGACAGTTTAGCTCATAGCATATTATATAGAGGATGCACATTATGGCTGATAGTTCGACAGCGCTTGAGACTCCAATTGTGGATGGTTTATCTCAGGCCGAGCAGTGGTTAACAAATAATTCAGATCTATTTATCCAATACGGTGTAAACATTATCTCTGCACTGATAATTCTATTTATTGGTAACTTGATTGTTAAAGCAGTCGCGAATAGCGTATCTAAGGTTCTTGAGAAGAAGAAGATGGACCGAGCTGTTGTGGAATTTATCCACGGTTTAGTTCGTTACTTATTGTTTGTTATTGTTCTTATCGCTGCACTTGGTCGTTTAGGCGTTCAAACTGCATCTGTAGTTGCTGTTATTGGTGCGGCTGGTTTAGCCGTTGGTCTTGCGCTGCAAGGCTCACTATCTAACTTTGCAGCGGGTGTACTTATCGTTGCATTCCGTCCATTCAAGTCTGGTGACTACGTGGAAATTGGTGGTGTAGCGGGTTCAGTTGATTCAATTCAGATCTTCCAAACTGTTTTAACAACACCAGACAACAAAATGGTTGTAGTACCTAACGGAAGCGTTATCGGTAGCCCAATCACTAACTATTCTCGTCATGCGACGCGCCGTATTGACCTAATGATTGGTGTTTCTTACAACGCTGATCTTCAGAAGACAAAAGCGCTACTGACTAAGATCTGTGAATCTGATGAGCGCGTATTGAAAGATCCAGGTGTTCAAGTAGGTGTTCACACGCTAGCTGATTCTTCAGTTAATTTTGTTGTTCGTCCATGGGTTAGTACTGCTGACTACTGGAATGTTTATTTCGACCTTATGCAAGCTATCAAAGAAGGCTTGGATAACGAAGGTATCGAAATCCCATTCCCGCAAATGGATGTACACATGAATAAAGTTGAAGCTTAATTTCTAGTTAGTTTTTATAGCTATAAGCTTTTATAAGGAAAGGCGGATAACTTAGGTTATTCGCCTTTTTTGTTGGATGAGTAAAGTTTGTTTGATGACTAAAGAAGAATAGGTTTACCCGTATTGCTCAATGAGTCCATTGGCGAGCACAAGTGCAATAGCGAACATCATGGTTGCAACCGCGATATCGATGCCTTTCTTAACTTTAGGTTTCGATAGCGTTGGACCTAGCTTTGCTGCGCCCAATGATAAGGAATAAAACCACACGAATGAAGCTAAGATAGTCCCCATCGCAAACGCAACTCTGTCGTTGCCTTCAAATTGCCCACCAATAGATCCAAGAATCACCACGCTATCCAAATAGAGGTGTGGGTTTAATACTGTTACAGCTAATGCACCCAAAATAACGGTGCGCTTGCCACGAGCCAATACCTCACCTTTTGATTCATCACTGGTGCGCGTTTTGAATGCACTGCGCAGTGATAGCAAACCATATACCGTTAGAAAAGCGATACCGCCCAATGTCACAGAGGTAAGCAGCAATTCATTTTGAGACAGAATTGCTCCGCCACCAAAAATACCCAATGAGATAAACAGGGTATCGAGCAGGCTACAAATCGTTGCAGTCGTTAAATGATGATTGCGTTTTATGCCTTGATTTAGGACGTACGCATTTTGTGCGCCTATCGGGATTATCATACTTGCCCCTAGACCAAAACCTTGTAATAAAACCCAAAAACTCATTTTAACCTCCACTTAATTAACGATATTTACGTGCTATGTGGCGAAGATACTCCGACCCTTTAAATAAGTATAATTAATGATTTTAATCCATTATTAGAGTTGCTAATGTGGTGTTGGGTTAGCTTAAAAAGGAAGCAAATTGATGCGTGGATTGGATTATAAATGGATTGAAGCACTGGATGCCGTTGTGAAACAACGTAGCTTTGAGAGAGCCGCTGAGCAGTTATACATCTCCCAATCAGCGGTGTCCCAACGTATCAAACAGCTAGAAAAGTGGTTAGCCCAGCCTGCGCTGGTGAGAGAAAACCCACCAAGACCTACACCAGCAGGAAAAAAGCTGTTGGGTTTGTATCGTCGTGTTCGCTTGTTAGAGCACGAGCTTGTGCCTGAGTTAATGAATGAAGAGGGTACTCAACCACTATCGATATCCCTAGCCACCAACGCTGATAGTTTGGCGACATGGTTGTTACCTGCACTGTCGGATGTGATGAAGTCTCGTCAAGTCGAGTTGAACCTCGCGATTCATGGTGAGTCTAGAACCATTGAAAAAATAAAAAGCGGTGAGGTTGCCGGTGCGATCAGTTTAGAGCCCCAAGCGATTCCTGGATGCAGTGCTGACTACCTCGGTCGTATGGACTATGTGTGTGTGGCGAGTCCTGATTTTCATCAGCGTTACTTTTCAGAGGGCGTAAACTACGCCACATTAAGCAAAGCGCCTGCGGTTTCTTATGATCAATACGATGATCTGCATAAGAAGTTTCTGCATGATCATTTCAATGTACCCAGAGACAGTGTGATCAATCATACGGTCGGCAGTTCAGAAGCATTTGTGCGCTTGGCATTATCGGGTGTTGCCTATTGCTTGATTCCTCGATTGCAGATTATCGAGGAACTAGAGTCTGGTGCTCTGATTGATATTACCCCTGGCTTTCTGCTGTCTTATCGCATCTATTGGCACCATTGGCAGCTTGAGAGCGGGGTGCTAAAAGAGGTATCCCAAGCGATATTAAGTTTTGCTCACAATCATTTACCTCAGTAAGTTGTCGGTTTTTTCAGCGTCAAAGTTCTGTTAGATGTGCACAATCAGGATTGGCTAAACGACAAATTACTCTATGATGGAAGGACATTTGTTTAGCATAGGTCTACCTAATGAAGTTTGTACCAAAGATGTTAGCAACGTCTCTTACTCTTACTGCTGCGTTGAGTGCTGTGAGCTTTCCATCACTGGCTGACTCTCCATCCTTTCCGCATATTTCAACAACAGGTTATGGTGAAGTCATCGCGACACCAGATATGGCGACATTCTCAGTGAGAGTGGTAGAGTCAACGATGACGGCTGAACAGGCTAAAAGTACTGTTGATAAAGTGGTAACGGGCTTTCTAAATAAGCTGCACCAAGCCGGCGTAGATGAGGCGAGCGTACACAGCTCTAATCTGTACCTATCTCCTCAGTACCATTATCCAAAAGATGGCAAACCAGAATTGGTTGGCTACCGCGCTTCACGCAATGTGAGCGTTCAAGTGAATGAGCTCGCTAATCTCAATGAGTACATGGATATTGCAATAGGACAGGGTATTAACCAAATCGATAATATCCAGCTGCAAGTTCGTGACCAAGCTAAGTATCAAGAGCAAGCACGCTTAGAAGCGATCAAAGATGCGACATCAAAAGCTAAATCATTAGCGAGTGGTTTTGAGCGTGAGCTAGGTGATGTTTGGCGTGTTGATTACAACGCACAATCTTCTCAGCCAGTGCTAATGCGTTCAATGGCGATGGATGCAAGAACAGAATCGAACTCTTATGAAGACTCAACGATCACCATTCGTGATCGTGTCAATGTGATCTACCAATTAGAAGAGTAGTGAACGCACCTTAAGAAGGTTTTGGATCATCATGATCTTTTTACCTACGATAGGCCAAATACTAGAAAGGCTCTCATGATGAGAGCCTTTTTTGTGCATTTTGAATGCGATGATTAGTGAAGAAGACGAGCACGGATTGTGCCTTCGATCTCTTTCAGTTTAAGCAGTGCTTCTTCAGAGCGATCGGCTTCTACATCGATCACAACATAACCCATATCTGCTGCAGTCTGTAGGTACTGACCCGCGATGTTGATCCCTTCTTCTGCGAAGATGGTGTTGATCTGAGTAAGAATACCTGGACGGTTCTCATGGATGTGTAGCAAACGAGAAGTACCTGTATGCAATGGCAGTGAAACCTCAGGGAAGTTAACACTTGATAGCGTAGAGCCATTATCAGAGTACTTAGCAAGCTTACCAGCAACTTCTACACCGATGTTCTCTTGTGCTTCCTGTGTTGAACCACCCACGTGAGGGGTAAGAATCACGTTATCGAACTGCATTAATGGAGACTCAAACGGGTCTGCATTGGTTTTTGGTTCTGTTGGGAAAACATCAATAGCCGCACCAGAAAGGTGACCAGAATCCAGAGCGCCACACAGAGCAGGGATGTCAACTACCGTGCCACGAGCTGCATTGATAAAGATAGAGCCAGGCTTCATACGCTCGAACTCTTCTTTACCCATCATGTCTTTAGTTTCATTGGTTTCAGGTACGTGTAAAGAGATCACGTCACACTTGTTCAGCAACTCGGTCATAGTATGAACTTGAGTGGCATTACCTAGAGACAGCTTGTTTTCGATATCGTAAAAGTAAACACGCATACCAAGGTTTTCAGCAATAATACCCAGCTGAGTGCCGATGTGACCGTAGCCAATAATACCTAAACGCTTACCACGAGCTTCGTAAGAGTTGTCTGCACTCTTTTTCCAGATACCACGGTGAGCAAGAGCATTCTTCTCTGGGATACCGCGAAGCAGTAATAGAACCTGACCTAGAACGAGTTCGGCAACACTTCGAGTGTTTGAGAACGGTGCATTGAAAACAGGGATACCGCGTTTTGCTGCTGCTTGAAGGTTGACTTGGTTAGTACCAATACAGAAACAACCGACAGCAACCAGCTTTTCAGCCGCATCAATAACTTCTTGGGAGATGTTGGTGCGAGAACGGATACCAATGAAGTGAGCATCTTTAACTGCTTCAAGAAGTTCATCTTCAGGTAGTGAGCCTTTGTGGTACTCAATGTTTGTGTAACCAGCGGCTTGCAGTACTTCTACAGAAGAAGGGTGAAGACCTTCTAGAAGTAGAATTTTTATTTTTTCTTTTTCCAGTGAAACTTTGGCCATTGTTCTCGTCCTTAAAATGGAAAGGTTGGGCAAATGCGGCGCACGTGCTACAAAATGGCTGAAAGGGGAACAAATTCACCACTTTGTTAGGAGACAAACGTTTTCCCTGTGCGTCTTCTGAACAATAAAGTAACAAAAAAAAAATGTTTTGGGTAAGAAAATTACGGAATAAGACATAATTTTACAGCAATAAAGCAAAAAAAACGGCGCCCTAGGGCACCGTCTGTAATGAAGTAACAGAAAAACTCAATCTTCTATTATTTATTCTTCGATTTTTGCACCTTCAGGCGTGCCAGTGATAACTACATCAGCACCACGGTGAGCGAACAGACCAACCGTTACCACACCTGCGATACCATTGATGATATCTTCTAGCTGTTTTGGGTTTTCGATCGCCATGCCGTACACATCTAGGATCACGTTGCCGTTATCGGTTGTGCAGCCTTCGCGGTAAACTGGGTCACCACCAAGTTTCACTAATTCACGAGCAACGTATGAGCGTGCCATTGGGATAACTTCAACAGGCAGTGGGAATTTACCCAACACATCAACTGCTTTGGTACCATCAACGATACAAATAAACTTATCAGAGATAGCTGCTACGATTTTTTCACGAGTCAAAGCAGCGCCGCCGCCTTTGATCATATCGCGAGAACCGTTAATCTCGTCAGCGCCATCAACATAGATGTCTAGCTTGAATACGTCGTTGCATTCGAATACTTTGATTTCTAGCGCTTCTAGTTTTTCAGTAGAGGCTACAGAGCTTGAAACCGCACCCTTGATTTTGTCTTTCATTGTGCCAAGTGCGTCGATGAAGTGATTTACTGTTGAGCCAGTACCTACACCTACAATGCTGCCTTCTTCAACATATTGAAGTGCTGCCCAGCCCGCTGCTTTTTTCATTTCATCTTGAGTCATGCCATTCTCCTGAATAAGGTCTTGCGCTTTGAATTAATCGTTTGCGTAATGATGAAGTTAACGTTTAGATATTGAGGTAACTTTTGGATGTCGAGGTTAACGTTTGCGGCGCGATTATAGCGCTTTAATGGTTGTTTTCCCATTGCCAAGTTTTACTCGGAGTCACGATTTTAGGTAACGGAATGTCCCAACCTTCAATTGGTAAACGATCGACATGTTGGCAATCGTGAGCAAGGCCAATAGGTGTTGCGCCATTGCCCGTCTCGAACCATCGAGTCAAGGTGCGATCGTAATATCCACCGCCCATGCCTAAGCGATGCCCCTGAGAGTCAAAGCCCACCAATGGTGTGAGAATAAGGTCGAGTTGTTGGCATGGTTTGACGAGCAATTGATTGAGCTGAGGTTCAACGATTCCGTACTTATTCAAAGCCGTCGGTGTGCTTGGCGAGTAGTGCAGAAACAGCAGATGTCCGGCAGAGAAGGGGTGCAATACTGGTAAATAAGTTTGCTTACCTTGCGCCCATAGCCATTCAATTAAAGGCTGGGTATCGAGTTCGCCATCGATGGATATATAGAGTGCAATATGCTGAGCAGATTGAACTTCATCAAGCTGAGCACACTGCTGGACTAAATCTAAACCGGATTGAGTTTGTTGGTCGCCAGATAAGGCATTGCGCTTGATACGGATCTGTTTGCGAAATTCGCTGCGTGTGAGCGTCTTCATAAGAAGGGATACCCCAAAGTGCCGTTGAGAATAGATGGCCCTTGAACCAGCGAGTTCAAGGCGGATCAGCAATGATTACCGTAGGCTTCTCGGCGGACCGAGCATGCTCAATAGCAATCAAGTACTAACCCTTAGGGATTGCTTATCGGCTCGGGGACGTGAATCCTCTGACAAACACTCCAGGGTAAATTTTGTGTACGCTATTGCTGTCCGTGCTTAACTTTACTGAGGACATCTGAAAGTGATGTCGTGAGCTGTTCCATTCGCTCGGTCAGTGCGTTTTGTTCATCATTTGCTTCAAACTTCTTGGTTTGTAATTCATAGCAAATGTTCAGAGCTGCGATTGTTAGCAGCTTCACTTCATTGGTTACCTTAGTACGTTCAGCCATCTCTTTCAATCGATTATCAAGATCGGCCGCCGCTGCAATCAATGACTCTTCTTGCCCTGGGGGACAATTCACTCGAGTCAGTTTTCCTAATATTTCAACGTCTACCGCTTGATTACTCATGATGGATGAACTCTTTAACGCACTATTTAAGGCTGTTGCTCTTTATCATTTTTTGAGAAAGAAAAAGTGCAAGTACCGATGAGGAAGCAATCTCCTCTGAGGGAGAAACTATAGGTAAACCGCTATTAAGATTCAAGCTTTTCAGAGTGACTGTTTGTAAATGAGAGCTTGAGCACACAGTAATTCAGCAAATTGAACAATTGGTAGTCAGTCGTCCTTCAATTGCTCAGGATCGACGCTTACCAGAATTGGGGTGAAGTGGTACGATTATACTATCGATATAAAGAATAACTGAGCGAGCTATCTGATGAGCGAAACTACTTTACCTGACTACCTAACGGTTGCGACTGAACTTCAATCGGCAAGCCTAGCCGTAAACCCTGCTGAGATGCATGGTTTATTAACGGGTATGTTGAGCGGAGGCTTAAACCTAGCAGATAAAAGCTGGCAACCACTTATCTTTGATTACACCAATGAAAGCATGGGGTGGCCAGATCGCGCATTAACGTTAGCGGAAGCTACATTAAAGGTGACGACCAGCGAAATCACAGGTTCAGGCATGGAACTGTCTATGTTGCTGCCTGATGAAGACGCAAGCGCAAGCTTGTTTGATTTGGCTGATGGTGTGTCAGATTGGATCAACCACTTTATTTCTGGTTTAGGCTTGGTTGGCGCTCAATTGAATAAAGCGTCTGACGGTACCAAAGAAGCATTAGCTGATCTTGAAGAGATGGCAAAGCTAGGCATTGACGAAGACGATGATATGGAAGAGCAAGCGCAGCTTCTAGAGCACGTTATTGAACACGTAAAAGCGTGTGCACTAACGATTCATGCTGAATTCGGTGCTCGCCCATCTGAAGATGCGGCTCCAACCATTCATTAATCCGCTTGTCGGTTTGAGGTTATAATGGCTCAGTATGATGTTGTAATTGCTGGTGGCGCAATGGCGGGGGCGACCTTAGCCCTTGCTCTGAATCACCTCAGTCAAGGTTCTCTATCGATTGCGGTAGTAGAGCCTTATCAGGTTGATCATCAAGCTCACCCAGGCTTTGATTCTCGTTCGATCGCTCTGTCTTATGGCACGGTGCAGATCCTCGATTCTTTGCGCCTTTGGCAATCTATCGCTCCGGTAGCGACCCCAATTAAAGATATCCATGTATCAGATCGAGGTCATGCTGGGATGACAGACATCTACAGTGAAGATCTTGCTGTTGATGCGCTCGGCTACGTGGTGGAGTTAGCGGATGTTGGGCGGATCTATCAGCAGAAATTAGAATCAGAAGCTGCAATTACGATGCTTTGCCCTGAGTCTGTTAGAACCGTTGAACGTGATGAATCGTTAACGACGATTGAGCTGACAAGTGGGCAAACCGTCACGACTAAGTTATTGGTTGCTGCTGACGGTGCAATCTCAACCTGTTGTCAGCAACTCAATATCTCATTGAGTGAGCATGACTTTGAACAAGTCGCTGTGATTGCCAATATCGTTGCTAGTGAGCCCCATCAAGGTCGAGCCTTTGAGCGTTTTACTCATCATGGGCCAGTTGCTCTGTTACCGATGAGCGACAACCGTTTATCGCTAGTTTGGTGTTTGTCACCGGAACAAGCACAAAAAGTGGTGGCCTTAAACGACAACGAATTTCTTGAGCAGTTACAGAATGACTTCGGTTGGCGACTTGGCCGACTAGAGAAAGTCGGCAAGCGTGCGAGCTACCCACTGATTCTTCGCCACCGACAGCAAAATATCTCTCATCGATTTGCCATTGTTGGCAATGCTGCTCAAACACTTCACCCTATTGCGGGGCAAGGTTTTAATCTTGGCATTCGTGATGTGGCTTCTTTGGCTGAAGAGTTATGTAACCAACTGGATGATGTTGGGCGTTACACTGGTCTTGTTAACTTTAGAAAGCGTAGAGAACAAGACAGAGACACGACGATTACGTTGACTTCAAGCCTAGTTCATCTGTTCTCAAACGATTTTTTGACCGCTCGTATTGGGCGAAACCTTGGGTTAGCCGTAATTGATAACCTTCCACCACTTAAAGGTCCACTTTTGCGTCATACGCTTGGCCTAGTAGAAAGATAAGGTAATAAATAATGATGCAAAGTGTTGATATCGCGATTGTTGGCGGTGGCATGGTTGGCCTAGCGCTTGCGGCTGCACTGAAAGACAGCGATCTAAGAATTGCGGTCATTGAAGGCAGAGCGCCTAGCGAAGGGCTTAGCGAATTGCCTGATGTGCGTGTGTCGGCATTGAGCCGCTCGAGTGAAGTGATTCTTCGCAATCTAGGCGCATGGCAAGGTATCGAACAAAGACGTGCTGCGCCCTACCAAGCGATGGAAGTGTGGGAACAAGACAGCTTTGCTCGCATTGAGTTTGACTCAACACGCTTAGCACAGCCTAACCTAGGCCATATTGTAGAAAACCGCGTAATCCAATTAGCGCTGCTTGATCAGGTTAAGAAGCAAGATAATGTCAGCCTATACATGCCTGCAACGTGTAAAACGATGGCGATTGGTGAGAGCGAAGCATGGCTAACGTTAGACAACGGCCAAGCGCTGACAGCAAAGTTAGTTGTTGGAGCTGACGGTGCAAACTCTTGGGTTCGCAAGCAACAAGATATCCCATTAACTCATTGGGATTACGGCCACAGTGCGATTGTCGCGAACATCAAAACCTCAGAGCCGCACCATAGCGTTGCTCGTCAAATATTCACACCGCAAGGGCCGTTGGCGTTCCTGCCAATGCAGCCAAGCAAAATGAGCTCGATAGTTTGGTCTACGGAGCCTAATCGTGCCGAGAAGCTTGTATCAATGTCGGATGCTGATTTTAATAAGCAGCTAACGGCAGAGTTCGACTCAAAGCTTGGATTATGCGAAGTGGTTGGTGACCGTTTTGCCTTCCCACTGCGCATGCGTTATGCACGTGACTTTGCTGTAGAGCGTGTCGCTTTGGTGGGTGATGCTGCTCATACTATTCACCCATTAGCAGGGCAAGGTGTGAACCTTGGTCTATTAGACGCAGCAAGCTTAGCGCAAGAGCTGTTAACGCTATGGGCTTCTGGTGAGGATATTGGTACCAAGCGCAACCTTCGTGGCTATGAGCGCTGGAGAAAAGCTGAGGCGGCGAAAATGATTGCTTCAATGCAGGGCTTTAAAGATCTGTTTGAAGGCGATAATCCGGCTAAGAAGCTAATTCGTGGTATCGGTATGAAGCTTGCTGGTCAATTACCGGGTGCGAAAGATGAGATAATGAAGCGAGCGCTGGGGTTGTCGGGCAACCTTCCGGATTTAGCTAAGCGCCCCGTAGTACACCGATAGTCGCGTGAGATGGATTGCTGTTGATGGTCAGTAGCTAAAGTTGATAGCAATTAACGACATCACGAACACGAAAAAAGGGTTGGCATAATGCCAACCCTTTTTGTTTTTAATTCTTTAGACTATCAGATCATGCGTACGCGCAGCGCAGTTTCATGATTTCACTATTTATTTCTTTTACGGTTTGGAAGTGACGCTTCTCTGCTCGGTCTGGTAGTACGAGTTTACCGTTATCAAACTCAAATTTACCTACGCCGTAAATGTAGATTCGTCCTTTGAAAAGTCGACTTACATGTTTAGCAATCATACTCGGTGTATAGCGCTTAAACAGTCTCATTTTTAATTATCCTTATATTTACCTAGCCTGCATATTATAGAAAAACTCCGAGATAATTATTGTGATAAGCATGGAGTAATATGCAGTAGAGTTGACGTTAATTAGATATTTGTGCTGTTCTAAGCACTTTCTTCAGTAAATATCTATTTTTACGTGAGCTCCTCCCCAAAATAGTACTGAGTAGTGAACTGCTACGAACTTTCCTGTCCGGTATTAAGCAGTGCTAATGTTACAAGTATAAGAATAGGCGGAATTTTTTTGTTTGTGTAATCAAATTGTAAATTTTGAACAAAAAAAAGCCCGTCTAAAACGGGCGAATAGTCACAGATGCATTACACAAAAGTGGATACTGATGTTACTCAGTGGATTCACTTGTACTGATTTGCTTAAAGGCTAGTCAGTAAAATCACAATAACGCAAATTCAACCTTGTGACTACTTATGCTTTTATTTTGAGTAACTATTTAAGGTGGGTGTGTTTTTCTTATGACGAAGTTCACACTAAAAATGTACTCAATGAAATATTAAAATGAAGTTTGCGAAGCATGATCTGTTCGAAACGTTCATCGACTGATGTCAGCGACGATCGGTGCACATAGTGCTATGAGATCATTGGGATCCAACGCAACGCCAGCCATTCGATCACCCGAGCTAATGGTAACGGTCGAGTTGCTCTGAATGGAAGGATCAAAAATGATCGGCATGTATCTCTTTAGAGCAATAGGCCCAACACATCCAGCTTTAAAGCCGGTGATGGCTTCAACATCAGCGAGTGATACGCAGGTCATTCGACGGCAATTCAGTACCGAGCGTACTTTCTTTGGATCGATAGAGCGATCGCCAGGAGTACAGGCCAACGCATACTGGTTTCCCATATCCTTAAGCAGGATGCACTTGACCATTTGAGAGGCATTAATACCTCGTTCTTGCGCTGTCTCTTCGATGCTGGTGGTTGGCTTGCTTTGCACCAACAGGCGATAGTCCACCTGCTGTTGATCTAACCATTGTGTAATCAGTGTTTCCACGTGGCTACTCTTCGTCAAGGCTGTAAGGCAGTGGCAGAATGTTCCATATTTGCTCAGGTTGCGCAGTCAATCGAAGCTGAACATCGTCATCAAGGTTGTTTGGCAACACCATCAAACCAATCGCCTGATTATCAGCAAATTGATAGACGTTTAATAGTCGGCCTGCACCGCGCCAGTTCTCACCTACGCTGCGCTCTAGTTCAATCGTATTCTCTAGAGACAATACATCTGAACTCGTTCCTGAAACAATGCGCATTTCACGCTTGTTCATGCCACGGTATTTAGCACGAGCAACTGTTTCTTGACCTGTGTAACAGCCTTTTGAAAAGCTGATACCGCCAATCGCTTGCAGGTTGAGTGCTTGAGGGATGTGTTCGTTTTGCTCTGCTTTCGATAGGTTCGGCTGAGCATCAAGAATTTCATGATACTGCCAAAGCGCTTCTGATACTTTTTCTGCAGTGCTGCTTGATACCAAGGCTTCTGCTGCTTCTTGCGTAACAAGTAGAGCCCAGCGGTTGTCAGAGACTTGAACAGCGGTGCCACCAGAGATTACACGCACTTTACCTTGGCTTTCTGAAATCGAGTCAATGTATTGATCAGCGGACGCGCCCATGACACCGATAACAACGTCAGACGTTTGCTCGATATCAACCTTAGAGAATACAGCGTATTTCTTGATTTCAACTAATTCGACTTCAATCGCAGACTTAGGCTGCATGAGTGCGTAGCCACCGTTGTGGTGGAACAAGCGAAAGATACTCCATACCTTTCCTTTCGCATCACAATGCGCACCTAATGTAGATTCATCATTAGGAAGAGTGACGACATCGCACGTAACTTGACCTTGTAGGTACGACTTTTTGTCATCGCCTATCATGGTAATTGCGCTCCAATCTGACACGTGTGTCATCATCAGTTCTGGAAGCGATTCATTTTGCGTATGAGCGAGCGGCTGAAATGTGTTTTTCCAATCCATTTTATCTTTCCTAAGAATTTTATTTGGCTCTATGTTAATCCGGTTCTGTTTCTTTGTCAGCTTAGGTTTTTTTGTGAGCTTAGATAGGGACTGTGACTCACATAGTAGTTGCAGAGCGTATGACTTGTTACACTCCGAGAAAGAAAAATTATAGGTGAGGATAGCCAATGTACACTGCAGAGCAGAAAGCACGAATTAAATGGGGTTGCCGTCGTGGCATGTTGGAACTTGACGTAGTTATCATGCCATTTTTCGAAGAGTGTTTTGATTCATTGCAAGAGCAGGAGCAGCGTGAGTTTGTTTCTCTATTAGAGTGTGATGACCCAGACCTGTTTACTTGGGTAATGGGACACGGACGCAGTGAAAACCTAGGCCATGCTTCAATGGTTGATAAAATTGTCGCGCATAACCTCAGCAAGGTTCGTTAAGCTTCAGCTTAACCCTTCGTATTCCGCATTATTTGCAAAAGGCACTGTTTTTGGGTGCCTTTTGTTTTTCATCGTTTTCTCTTCTATTTCACTCGCTGTTGCCCTCTATTGTTTAGCTTTAGTGTTCAGTTTGTTTAAAGCCAATCATGTAATCTTGAATACAGCACATGGGTGCTTTGACTATAAAGAAGATGGCGAGTTCCGACTCAATGAGCAAGCCTACACACTTAAGTCCGTTGATAAGATCTGGGCGCAGTTCTTCGTTAAATTGCAGTTTGAGTGCGGATATTCAGTCTTGTTGTGGCGAGATAGTTGCAATGAACGTGAATATCGACACTTCTTGGCACATTTACAACGAATCCGTTTGATAAACGAAAGCATTGGATAAACAAGAACCAAAGATAAAAGAAAGGGAGCTCTAGGCTCCCTGTCGTCTTTTTCCATGACCAAAAATTAAGACTGGCTTTTCTCTGGTGTCAGAATGGTTGGGCCGCTGTCTTCAGCAAGTTCTGGGTAATCCAGCGTGTAGTGTAGGCCGCGGCTCTCTTTACGTTGCATTGCACAGCGAACCATCAACTCAGCCACTTGTAGTAAGTTACGCAGTTCTAATAGGTTATTTGAAACCTTAAAGTAGCTGTAGTACTCATGAGTTTCCTGCTGCAACATCTGAATGCGGCGCATTGCACGTTCAAGGCGTTTGTCCGTTCGAACAATACCCATGTAATCCCACATGAACAGTCTTAGCTCGTGCCAGTTGTGTTGAATGATCACTTCTTCATCACTGTTGGTGACTTGGCTTTCATCCCATGCCGGAAGTTCAGCGCACAGTTGAGATTGATCGATGTTTTCAACGATATCTTTTGCGGCTGCCCACGCGTATACCACACACTCAAGCAGTGAGTTTGAAGCCATACGGTTTGCACCGTGCAAGCCGGTATAACTCACTTCGCCAATCGCATATAGGTTAGTGAGGTCAGTTTGACCTTGCTTATTCACCATCACACCACCACAAGTGTAGTGAGCAGCCGGTACGATTGGAATCGGTTCTTTGGTCATATCAATCCCCAAATCCATCAAGCGAGTATGGATCATTGGGAAATGCGTCGTGATGAATTCTTCAGGCTTGTGGCTGATATCAACATACATGCAGTCAGCACCTAAGCGCTTCATTTCAAAGTCAATCGCACGAGCAACCACATCACGCGGAGCCAGTTCACCGCGCTCATCGAAGTCCTTCATAAAGCGAGAACCGTCTGGACGACGCAGGTAGGCACCTTCACCACGCAATGCTTCCGTTAGTAGGAAGTTACGCGCTTCTGGGTGGAATAAGCAAGTCGGGTGGAACTGATTGAACTCAAGGTTTGCCACACGACAACCCGCACGCCAAGCGATAGCAATACCATCACCTGAAGAGACATCTGGGTTAGAGGTGTATTGGTAAACCTTTGAAGCGCCGCCTGTTGCTAATACAACAAATTTAGCGCGCACGGTTTCAACGTGTTCTTGGTTACGGTTCCAAATATAGGCACCGATAACCTTGTCTTTCGAACCACCTATCTTATCTTCGGTGATTAAATCCAGCGCATTATGACGCTCGAAGATCTCGATGTTTGGGTGATTCTTGACGTTATCTTGCAGTGAGGTTTGCATCGCCATGCCAGTTGCATCGGCAGCGTGCAGAATTCTGCGGTGACTGTGGCCGCCCTCACGAGTGAGGTGATATTTTGGTTGGCCTTCTGTGCTGTTCTCATCTTTATCAAATGGAACACCACCATCAATCAGCCATTGCACACACTCTTTAGCATTTTCAGCAATGAATTGAACTGTATCTTCTTCGCATAACCCAGCCCCAGCAATTTGAGTATCTTCTACATGAGACTCAATACTGTCCGATTCATCGAACACCGCCGCAATACCACCTTGTGCGTAATACGTCGATCCTTCGCTGCGTGGTCCTTTGCTTAATACAATTACTTTTGCATGTTCTGCTACGCGTAAGGCTAATGACAAGCCTGCCGCACCACTTCCTACCACTAATACATCACACTGATGTTCACGGTTTGCGTTCATAAAACTTATTAAATCCCGGGCTATAGTCGAGTTGTCCATGCTCAATTGACTTCGTCTTGTTTTAGGAGTTTGGGTAAGACTGTTATAATCTTTCCCTAGTCATCCTAAAACACGACACAAAATCAATATATAGACAGCTATCTAGAAATATTTAATTGCTCAATACCATTGCTTTTGCTCAAGTTTCCCCAAATTGATAGGGATAACTATTTTTATTACATCACATTGTGAAACAATAATGGCAAATAATTTTAGGAAAGTTGGAACTTTCGGTATTTGGCTTAGTCACAATAGTGCTCTTGTAGACGGTGGTGTCAATACTACATTTCGCATAATTAGTACCCATATCTGTGAAGGTAAGGGTTATAACAATAGGAGTACCCGCTCGAATGAACGAGCAGCTAACCGATCAAGTGTTGATTGAGCGAGTTCAGAGTGGAGATAAGCAGGCATTTAACTTATTAGTGGTTAAGTATCAAAACAAAGTTTGTAATCTTATCTCTCGATACGTGAATAATTCCGGTGATGTACCTGATGTAGCACAAGAAGCTTTTATTAAAGCTTACCGCGCGATACCTAACTTTCGTGGTGAGAGTGCTTTCTATACATGGTTGTACCGAATTGCCGTGAACACCGCTAAAAATCATATTGTTGCCCAGAGCCGCAGGCCGCCAGCAACAGATGTAGATGCAGAAGATGCAGAATATTACGAAACAGGCAGCGCGTTAAAAGAAATATCGAACCCTGAGAACTTAACGCTGTCAAACGAATTGAAACAAGTTGTTTTTGGAGCGATTGAAGCGCTACCCGAAGACTTAAAAACTGCAATGACGTTGCGTGAGCTCGAAGGTTTGAGCTACGAAGAGATTGCAGAAGTAATGGATTGCCCTGTAGGAACCGTACGTTCGCGTATTTTCCGAGCTCGTGAAGCGGTAGAAAAGAAAATTAAACCTCTTTTACAACGCTAGAACTTGTAATAATTATGGTGAAAATAATGGCTGATAAAGAAAAGCTTTCGGCACTCATGGATGGTGAAACGATCGATAAAGCTCTCATAGTAGATCTCGAATCTGATCAAGAAAGCATGGATACCTGGCAGAGTTACCATTTAATTGGTGATGTTATGCGTGGGGATGCGCCAGAAACTCCAGAGTGGAACATTGCTAACAGTGTAGCGGCAGCGCTTGATGATGAGCCTGCACATGGTTCAATGTCGAACCTGCACCAAGTGAATGTTGAACCTATTGTTGCTCCGATAGAAGAGCAGCCTAAACCTCAGCAAGCGAAGCGTCAGCTTCCTGCGTGGTTACAACAGTTTGGACAAGTTGCCGTGGCAGCGTGTGTTTCATTAGCAGTTGTATTAGGTGTTCAGCAATACGGCGGCAGCGATCCCGCAGCTCCAGAGCAGTTGCCTGTACTCCAGACGATTCCATTTGCAGGTTCTGCGGAACCAGTAAGCTTAACGCGTGACTCTGTTGAGAGACCTGCATCTGAAGCTAACATGCAAGAGCAACGCAAACGCGTTCATGCATTGTTAGAAGATTATGAGCTACAACTAAGATTAAACAGTGATGCATCGCCAATGGAAGATGCACACCTAGAATCGGATATTGAATGAAGAAAATCCTGGTCAGTGCACTGACACTGTTCAGCTTGATGTCTCCAACAGCCTTTGCAGAGGAAACCACTGCAAAGGCCTTGTTACATCAAATGAACGAGGCCAGTCAGCATCTAAATTACGAACTCTCCTACATATTGATAAAGAAGAGCAGTATTGAACCTCTGCTTTATCGTCATGCAGTTAACGACGACCAACAACTTGCACACCTTGTTTATCTAAGCGGCCCTGTTCGTGAGGTTATTCGACGTGGCAATGAAGTTAGCTACATCGAACCGGGTACAGAGCCATTTACTATTCAGTCTGGCAGCATGGTTGCACCTGTCATTCCGATGATTAATCGAGATATCGATTCTCTCAACCAATACTACGATTTTGTAAAAGTTGGGCGTTCTCGTGAGGCGGGCAGTACCACGCAAGTATTACGCGTCGTGCCGAAAGACGGCCTTCGATACTCTTATGTGGTTTGGGTCGACGAGAAAACCAACCTTCCTTTGCGTGCCGATCTTTTGGATCGTGATGGCGAAGTGCTGGAGCAGTACCGCACTATCTCTTATGTCGTGAACGATAAAATTGCAGAAGCAATGGGCGGCTTGAATCAAGCTAAATTGCCGAAGGTTTTGTCATTGCCAGAAGGCTTGGTGAGTGAGACCGACTGGCAAGCCTCGTGGGTGCCAGAAGGATTTAAATCGAAAGAACTCAGCCGTTACCAAATGGCTGCGACCGAGAAAATGGTTGAAAGCCAGCTTTTCAGTGATGGATTATTTAGCTTTTCGGTTTATATCGCCGATAAAGACGAACATTCATTGAAAGGACAGCTGGTACGCCAAGGGCGAAGAACCTTGCACAGCTTAGTGATTGGCGACAAAGAAATCTCTGTGGTTGGTGATATTCCGCCAGCAACGGCCAAGCGTATCGCTCAATCCGTCACGTTCAATAAACCGGCACCAGCGCAATGATGACTGCGTTGGCAACCGTTAGCTCAGTCGAACAAAAAGGTAAGCAATATTTTGTTCAACTGAGCTGCGAACAACAAACCAGTTGCAGTAGCTGCTCATCTCAAAAAAGCTGCGGAACGGGTATTGTGACCAAGGCTGTTGGCAATAAATCCTTGTTTTGGCAGCTTAAAACCCAAAGCTTAGTTAAAGCAGGCCAGATCGTAGAAATTGGCTTTCCAGAAAAAAGCCTACTTCAGTCTGCGGCTATTGTTTATCTTATCCCGCTTTTCATGTTGATGGTTGGTGCTGGTTTTGGACAACTCTTGTTACAACCCTTACTCCAAGGGGGCGAGGGCATTGTTATCTTAACTGCAGCGCTGTTTACTGCTGGTGGTATTGGTTTGGCGAAGCGCTTAGCTAAACCAATGGAAGACAAATCCAAGCAAGAAGTTGTCTTGATTAGAATCCTAGGCAAGTCTCTCATCTAATTTATGATGCTTATTGCCCTTAAATTGGGTAGAATCTGCCAACTTGATTGAAATGCCGCCACCAATGCTGACTGTAGATTGGACGCGTTGCGGCTTTCTTATTATCCCTATTCAAAGAGTTTAGTCACACCAAGCCTATGAAGCACATTCGTAATTTTTCGATTATCGCCCACATCGACCACGGTAAGTCGACCCTTTCTGACCGCTTAATCCAAGTTTGTGGAGGGTTAAGTGAACGTGAGATGGCAGCTCAAGTCCTCGATTCTATGGATATAGAACGCGAGCGTGGTATTACAATTAAAGCGCAGAGTGTGACTTTAGATTACAAAGCTAAAGATGGTGAAACTTACCAACTTAACTTTATCGATACCCCTGGACACGTAGACTTCTCTTATGAAGTATCTCGCTCTCTAGCCGCTTGTGAAGGCGCGCTTCTTGTAGTGGATGCCGGCCAAGGTGTTGAAGCTCAAACTCTAGCAAACTGTTACACCGCGATCGAAATGGAACTGGAAGTAGTGCCAATCTTGAACAAGATTGACTTACCTGCTGCTGAACCTGAACGAGTTGCTGAAGAAATCGAAGAGATCGTTGGTATCGATGCGATGGAAGCGACGCGTTGTTCTGCAAAAACCGGTATCGGTGTTGATGACGTTCTTGAAAACATCGTAACGGCTATCCCGCCACCGGAAGGTGATCCAGAAGCGCCACTACAGGCTCTGATCATTGACTCTTGGTTCGATAACTACCTAGGCGTTGTTTCTTTGGTTCGTATCAAGAACGGTAAGCTGAAGAAGAACGACAAGATTAAAGTAATGTCGACAGACCAAGTTTGGGGTGTTGACCGTCTAGGTATCTTCACACCTAAGCAAATCGACACAACTGAGCTAAATACTGGCGAAGTTGGCTGGGTTGTTTGTGGTATTAAAGACATCCTTGGCGCACCTGTTGGTGATACGTTGACGCTTGCAAAAGGCGGCAGCACAGAACGTCTACCTGGTTTCCAAAAAGTGAAGCCTCAGGTATACGCAGGTCTATTCCCAGTATCGTCTGATGACTACGAAAACTTCCGTGACGCACTAGGCAAACTAAGCCTGAACGATGCATCACTATTTTACGAACCAGAAAGTTCAGCAGCACTTGGCTTTGGTTTCCGTTGTGGCTTCTTAGGAATGCTTCACATGGAGATCATCCAAGAGCGTTTAGAGCGTGAATACGACCTAGACCTAATCACAACGGCACCAACCGTAGTGTACGAAGTTGTAAAAACGGATGGCACAATTCTCTATGTTGATAGCCCGGCTAAACTGCCTGCTATTAATGACTTAGAAGAAATTCGTGAACCGATTGCTCGCTGTAATATTCTGGTACCTTCGGATTACCTAGGCAACGTGATCACACTGTGTGTTGAGAAGCGTGGCGTGCAAGTCGACATGGTTTATCACGGTAACCAAGTTGCTGTGACGTACGATCTTCCAATGGCTGAGGTGGTTCTAGACTTCTTCGACCGTCTGAAGTCAACGTCTCGCGGGTACGCATCATTGGATTACAACTTCCAACGTTACGAAGCATCAAACATGGTACGTGTAGATGTATTGTTGAATGGTGAAACGGTTGATGCACTGGCGATCATTACACACAAAGATATTGCCCAGTCTCGTGGTCGTCTACTGGTTGAGAAGATGAAAGAATTCATCCCTCGCCAGATGTTTGATATCGCGATTCAAGCCGCGATTGGTAACCACATTATTGCTCGTTCTACAGTGAAACAACTGCGTAAGAACGTAATCGCAAAATGTTACGGTGGTGATATCAGTCGTAAGAAGAAACTTCTTAAGAAACAAAAAGAAGGTAAGAAGCGTATGAAGCAGATCGGTAACGTTGAACTGCCTCAAGAGGCATTCTTAGCAATCCTTCATGTTGGCAAAGACTAGGTATCAATCGCACTAACTATCTGCTGAACATTACTGGTTAAAATCGTTTATTTCTTTGTTGCAAAGATTGCAATTAGGCCCACTAGTCACTGCACTTTGCGCCTCGAACTAAACGATTTTTCCTGCGTAATCTTCCCAGCATTTAGTCAGCATGATTGATACAAATTAGAAATATTAAGCAGAGTGAAAGAGTTATGCTCTTTCACTTTCGTTATTTTTAAAGAAATGAAATTTAAGGGATATCAATGGCTAATACATTTTCGCTTATCTTAGTGATCGTAACTCTAGTGACTGGCATTGTATGGGCGTTGGAAAAGTTTGTGTGGGCGAAGAAGCGCCAACAAAAACTGGCTGACGTTGAAGCACAGTCGAATGGCCTAGACGCTGCAACCAGCGCAAAAGTTACGGCTCAGCCTTGGTGGGTTGAGAACAGTGTGTCCATTTTCCCTGTAATTGCATTTGTTTTGGTTTTGCGTTCATTTATTTATGAACCGTTTCAAATTCCATCTGGCTCGATGATGCCAACACTATTGGTTGGTGATTTCATCTTGGTAGAAAAGTACGCTTATGGTCTAAAAGATCCTGTATGGCGCACTCAATTGGTAGAAACAGGCAAACCAGAACGTGGTGATTCAATCGTATTCAAATACCCACCTCAGCCGAATATCGACTACATCAAGCGTGTTATTGGTATGCCGGGTGATACCATTCGCTACAGCAGCAATAAAGAAATCTGTATTCAAGCGAAGGGTGGCAGTAGCTGTAAACCAGTGAAGTTGAGTAACGTTGAAGAAAGCCAATTTATTCAAGATGGTGTGCCTCTAATTCAGTTGAATGAACAACTGGGTGACGTGGAGCACCAAATCTTAGTTAACCCATTACGCCGTGATCGTGTGCAAGCATATCAACCTCGCAATGGTGTTAACGAGTGGATCGTTCCAGAAGGCCAATACTTTGTTATGGGTGATAACCGTGACAACAGTGCTGACAGCCGTTACTGGGGCTTTGTCCCTGAAGCAAACCTTGTTGGTAAGGCCGTTGCTATTTGGATCAGCTTCGAATTCGAACGCGGTTCAGACAGTGTACTTCCAACATGGATTCCTACTGGTGTGCGTTTTAATCGCATCGGTGGGATTCACTAATCGATCACATAACACATCGAGAGAGCATGAATTCTCCAATTGATAAACTAGAGAGAAAGATTGGCTATCAGTTTAATGATGCCGATCTTATCCATTTGGCGCTGACTCACCGCAGTGCCGCAGGTAAACACAACGAACGTCTTGAGTTTCTGGGCGATTCAATTTTAAGTTTTGTTATCGCTGATGATCTTTACCACCGTTTCCCTAAGGTAAACGAAGGTGATATGAGCCGCATGCGCGCAACATTAGTACGTGGTCATACATTGGCAGAACTAGGTCGTGAATTCGAACTAGGAGATTACTTAAAATTAGGTCCAGGTGAGTTGAAGAGTGGCGGTTTCCGTCGTGATTCTATTCTAGCGGATGCGGTTGAAGCGATCATCGGCGCTGTCTATTTAGATAGTGATACCGAGGTTGTTCGCCGTATTATTTTAAGCTGGTACCAATCTCGCCTAGAGTCTATTCAGCCTGGTGTATCTCAAAAAGATCCAAAAACTCGCTTACAAGAGTTTTTACAAGGTCGAAGAAATCCCCTACCTGTCTACACAGTGACTAATATTAAAGGTGAAGCACACAACCAAGAGTTTACGGTTGAGTGTGAAGTGGCAGGTGTGGATAAACCTGTTATCGGTAAAGGCACTAGCCGCCGCAAGGCAGAACAAGCGGCTGCTGAAACAGCATTAGAGCAACTAAGCAATGTCTGATAACAATCAAGATTTCGATATCGATGCATTCTTTTCATCTGATAGCAAAAAAACGGGCCTACCGGAAAACCAACACTGTGGCTTCATCGCTATCGTGGGTCGACCAAACGTAGGTAAATCGACGCTTCTGAACCATATTTTGGGCCAGAAAATCTCGATCACATCACGTAAACCTCAGACGACACGCCACCGTATTATGGGCGTAGAAACTGAAGGTGATTACCAAGCGATCTACGTTGATACTCCTGGACTTCATATCGAAGAAAAGCGTGCAATCAACCGTTTGATGAACCGTGCGGCGAACAGCTCACTGAGTGATGTGAACCTAGTATTCTTCCTTGTTGACGGTACTCACTGGACTGACGACGATGAAATGGTACTGAACAAGCTGAGAAAAACAGATTTCCCAGTCGTCCTTTGTATTAACAAAGTCGACAACGTTCAAGACCGTACAGACGTGATGCAACATATGATGGAAGTGTCTAAGAAGATGGACTTCCTTGATGTTGTGCCAATCTCAGCGAAGCAAGGTAAGAATATCGATGTACTGCGTAAGCACGTTCGTAATTCTTTACCAAAAGCGACGCACCACTTCCCTGAAGAGTACGTAACGGATCGCTCACAGCGCTTTATGGCCTCTGAAATCATCCGTGAAAAACTGATGCGATTCACAGGCGAAGAGCTACCTTACTCAGTAACGGTTGAGATCGAGCGTTTTGATTACAACCCAGATAACGATGGTTTCCACATCAATGCTTTGATTCTTGTTGAACGTACTGGTCAGAAGAAGATGGTAATTGGTAAAGCGGGCGAGAAGATCAAAACGATTGGTCGTGAAGCTCGTATCGACATGGAAGAACTGTTCGGTCGTAAGGTTTACCTAGAGACTTGGGTTAAAGTTAAGTCTGGTTGGGCTGACGATGAGCGTGCACTTCGCTCGTTAGGCTACATCGACGATCTATAATATATTGAACGTCACTTTCTGATATTAAGAAAGTTGAATTGAATATAAATACAAGAGAGAGTGCGAACTCTCTCTTTTTGTATCTGTAAGAAGGGTAAGTGATTGAGCGAAGGGTTACAGCGATGCTTTGTGTTGCACCGTCGACCATACAGTGAGTCGAGCCTGATTCTGGACGTCTTCAGCGAAGAGTACGGTCGGGTGACGTTGATGTCTAAAGGTGCGCGGAGTAAGCGTTCTAATTTGAAAGGTGCATTGCAACCTTTTACGCCGCTACTGCTTAAGTGGTCTGGCAATGGTTCAATGAAAACGTTGCGCCAAGCTGAACCGATCAGCTTGGGGCTTCCTCTTGCTGGCATTAATCTGTATTCAGCAATGTACGTTAATGAATTAGTTGGGCGAGTGTTGATGGCCGAAGTGGCCATGCCCGCATTTTTTCATGACTATCTTCATGCCTTAACAGAACTCGCTCATAATGAGAACCCTGAGCCAGCACTGCGTCGTTTTGAATTGGCTCTACTTTCCGCTATGGGGTATGGCGTCGACTTTTTACACTGCGCGGGCACTGGCGAAGCGATTGATCCGAGCATGACTTATCGCTATCGAGAGCAGAAAGGCTTCATCGCTTCGGTGCGTCGAGATAACCTGACTTTTATGGGCGATGAACTTATCGCAATCAGTGAGCGTAGGTTTATCACTAAAGAGCAGTTAAAAGCGGCAAAACGCTTTACACGCATAGCCTTAAAGCCGTATCTTGGCGGCAAACCATTAAAAAGTAGAGAGCTATTTATGCCAACAATAGCCCTCTCTAGAGCACGGAGTATTGGAAAATGAGCTCAATCCTTTTAGGCGTTAATATCGACCATATTGCAACTCTACGTAATGCACGTGGTACTAAATATCCAGACCCAGTACACGCAGCTGAAATTGCTGAACGTGCGGGTGCTGACGGCATTACGATTCACTTGCGTGAAGATCGCCGTCATATTGTTGATCGCGATGTACGTATTCTTGCTGAGACAATCCAGACTCGCATGAACTTAGAGATGGCCGTAACGGACGAGATGGTTCAAATTGCACTCGATACTAATCCTGAGTTCGTTTGCTTAGTTCCAGAAAAACGCGAAGAGCTAACGACTGAAGGTGGCTTGGATGTAGTTGGTCAACTTGAAAAGATCAAAGCGGCGACCGAAAAATTGTCGGCTGCTGGTATCAAAGTATCTCTGTTTATCGATGCCGATCGTGAGCAAATCGATGCTGCGAAAGCGTGTGGCGCACCGTTCATTGAACTGCACACTGGCCACTATGCTGATGCTAAAACTGAAGAAGACCAACAAGACGAGCTTAAAAAGATTGCTGCAGGTGCAAGCTACGCAGACGACCTTGGTATTACAGTGAATGCGGGTCACGGTCTGACTTACCATAACGTAGCGCCAATTGCGGCACTTCCTGAGATTTACGAGTTGAACATCGGTCACTCGATCATGGGCCGCGCAGTCTTTGATGGTTTGAATAAAGCCGTTGCAGACATGAAAGCCGTGATGGAAACAGCGCGCAACAACGCTTAGTTCTTTAACTCGGCATTCGTTTAGTTGTAAGCGTTAAGCGGTTAATCAGTAGAATCGAAAAGTTAATAGATAGAAGTTGGTAGTAGGGTAAACATGGCTGTTGTTGGATTAGGTACAGATATCGCAGAAATTGAACGTGTTGAAAAGGCATTATCGCGAAGTGGTGAGGCTTTCGCTCAGCGTATTTTGACCGATTCTGAATTTGAAGTATTCCAGCAACTTAAGCAAAAAGGGCGTTACCTTGCAAAGCGTTTTGCTGCAAAAGAGGCGGCGTCTAAGGCATTAGGCACAGGCATCGCTCTTGGTGTGACCTTCCACGATTTCGAGATTTCAAACGATGAGCATGGCAAGCCAGTTCTAAGCCTGCATAAAAAAGCGCGTGAAATCGCAGATGCGAGTGGTACAAAGTCGATTCACCTGACTATCTCTGATGAGCGCCATTATGCGGTGGCGACGGTACTACTCGAGTCGTAAATAGATTACCGCTACTTTATACCAATCGTAGTAAATAACTGTTCACCCTAGCTTGTTAAAAAACTCGATAACTTCGTTAGAATTTTTGATTGTAGAATAACTACTTATCGAAAAATCCTGCCTTGTTCTCAAGCTTTTTTCCTACGCTATTTTTGATCACTTACTTACTGTGATTGGTATTATATCTAGCACCCTAGGTTCTAGACAGAAAAAAGCAGAGCTCATGAGCTCTGCTTTTTTATTGGCTGGTAAATCGTTTAATGAATATTTGTGAGTAAGAAATATTCGCTAGGTCTTGGCTGGTTTCAAATAATGAATCGCGGTTGCTTGAACCTTATCTAATTCATCCTGAAGTTCAAAAAGCTCCGGTTCAATGTCTTCAACAGAAGTGCCTGAACGAAGTTCTTTCTCTATCGTTGCACATACCGACTTAAGCCTTGGTACCCCACTGTATGAGCTGCTGCCATGCATCTTGTGGATGATGTGTGTCAGCGCTTCAACGGGGTAGTCACTGTCTTCGATCGCTTTTTCCGCGGCTTCATAAACTTCAGGAATAAAATCTACGAGCATTTGCAGCATATCGCGTGCGAGGTCTTCTTTATTGGCGGCTTGTTTCAAAGCAGCTTGCCAATCAATGATGATGTTCTTGTGCTCGCTGGCTTCAACTTCTGAAACAGAGTTGTGGTCGATTTCAGCAGAGACCGCCGGGTGATCTGGGTCTATTTTATCAATGTGCTCAATCTCAGAGGTAGGGCTCCAATGAATAAGAACCTGTTGTAACACATGCTCTTCGATAGGCTTGGTTAGGTAGTCATCCATACCTGCTTCAAGTAGTCGGTCACGCTCTCCCATCATTGCATGCGCAGTAACAGCAATCACAGGCGTGTTTGCATTGTTCGCCAACGCCTTAATTTTTTGGCAAGCGGTCACGCCGTCCATCTGCGGCATTTGAATATCCATGAAAATGACATCAAATGGAGTCTCTGTCGCTTTGTCGAGAGCTTTCTGACCACTAGTACAACTGATCACTGTCTCTACGCGCTCTTTTAGCAGCGCAGTAATCAGTTTAAGGTTGGCTGGGTTGTCGTCGACCGCCAAAACCGTAAGCGGTAGTTTCTCTTCTGAATGTGTTTCAATAGCGGGTGCAATTAAGGTTGGCGCTTGATTTGATACCAAAGTTTGCAGCAACTTCTTGCGAGAGAGAGGCTTAGTAATGCATTGAACATCGACCTCTTTCATCAATTGCTCACCCAACGCTAGCTCGGTACTTGGTGTACCAATAATCACGTTCTGAGCGATCTTCTTCGCGCCAATCGCCCAACCACTCACGGTATCAAATTGATACTCTTGGTTCGCGGCTAAGTTAAGTAGAACGTAGTCATACGAGGTAGATTCGTCAGGCATAACCGAACGGTACGTTACCACCAAGCCTTCTTGGGTTAGGATCTGCTGAGTAATTGATGCCGCTTGCATGTTTGGCTCGATAAGCAGCAGTTGCTTGTCTTGCAGGCACTGAGTCTCAATTAATTCTGTCATCGGCATATCGGTAGTCGATAGTCTCAGGGTGAACCAGAAGGTGGAGCCTTGGTGAAGACGACTGGTTAGGCTGATCTCTCCGCCCATTTGGCTGACCAGTTTTTGGGTGATTACCAGACCTAAGCCTGTACCACCATAACGACGAGAGATGCTCGCATCGGCTTGGCTGAAGGCTTGGAAAAGTTGTGCTTGTTGGCGCTCTGAGATACCAATGCCCGTATCTCGAACCATAAACTGCAGCTCAATGCTGTCTTCGCTTTGTGAACGAAGTTCAACGCTGATGTCAATGTTGCCACGCTCGGTAAACTTGATCGAGTTACCCACGAGGTTAGTCAGGATCTGTTGGATACGCAGTGGATCACCAACAACGCCTGGTGGTACTTTCGGGTCGATGTTAAGCGTAAGCTCAAGACCTTTTTCATGAGCATTAGTGGCTTGAAGGTTAACCACCTCTTCTAGGCTCGCTTGGAACTCAAATGGGATGTTCTCGAGCGCTAATTTACCGGCTTCCAGTTTCGAGAAATCAAGAATATCGTTGATGATGCTGAGTAGATTATTTGCTGAACGTTCAATGGTCTGCAGGTAATCGGTTTGGCTGTTCGATAGGTGTGTCTTGAGCATCTGACGAGTAAAGCCAATCACACCGTTAAGCGGTGTTCTCAATTCGTGAGACATGTTAGCCAAGAACTCAGATTTAACACGTGCCGCTTCTTGAGCGCGTTTTTTCGCAATGTCTAACTCAACGTTTTGAATCTCTAATTGCTCTAGGGTTTCACGCAGATCAGATGTTGCTTGGTCGATGCTGTGTTGCATCTCGACGTGATATTCTGATAGCGAGACCGCCATCGCGTTGATACCGTTTTTCAGTGAATCAAGCTCGCCATGCATTTTGCCTTCGATACGCACATCTAAGTGGCCACGACGAATTCGGTCGACCATGTTTTTCATGTGTGTGATCGGTTGGGTTACATCGTGCATCAAGCGGAAGGCAAATACCCCAGAAAGCCCAAGACCGAGGATCAGCACCAAGAAGGCAGAGAACACTTCTTGATATTGCTGCAATCGAAGTGACGACAAGTCTAACTCTATCGCAATATAACCGATCGCTTGGTTCGCTTGAGACTGGCCATTAGCTGAGTTGATGTATTGTCCCTCAGCGATGATGGGTGTCCTAAGAATCAGCGTGTTATCGAGCAGGTTCGATGAGCTTAAATGCGGAATCGGTTTATCTTTCGGATAGGTCAGGCTTTCAAAATCAGGATGGAAGTTTGACGTTACAAACAACTCATGGCGTTCATCAAACACCGCAATACTGCGCACTAACTTAGAATTTTTTCGATGTGCATAGCTAATCAGCTGACGAACAGACTCTCGACTTTCGAGCTTCATGCCAGACTCACTCGCAATCGCTAGTGGTTCAATGATGCTAGTACCAGTGTTAACCACTTGACCCTCAAGGTCTTGATAGCGGTTAAATGAGAAAAATGCACTCAATAGCAGCCCAATAATCAGGGTTGGAGCTAGAGTTAAGGTAATTACACGGGCTCTTAAGCCATATCTGGTCATGTTCTTTAATTACATCGAGGTCTGGATATGGGAAAATAACGCACACAATGGCGGTTAAGTGAACGGTAAGCTTAATCAAAGCCGTGACGTTCGACAATGATTCCAAGACAGAATAGTGAGTCCTGGATACCAATTACTTATTAAAAGATACATTAGGCACAAGCAATGGCACGTTTTTTCCAACCAAAAAAGAAAACTCAACTCGAGACCAAGCATCAATCGGTTTTGGTTGAACGAATGGATCACAATGGCGCTGGCATCGCTTATCAGAAGAACAAACCCGTTTTCATTGATGGCGCATTGCCCGGTGAGCAGGTGGTTATTCAACTTACTGAGAGCAAAAGTAAGTTTTCTCGAGCAAAACTCATCAAATTACTTCAACCGAGTGAGCTGCGTTTAAAGCCATTCTGTAAGCACTTTAATCAGTGTGGTGGCTGTCATCTTCAACATCTCGATTACTCATCTCAGGTTGAGCATAAATCACAATCTTTGACGCACCTGATGAGCAAATACCAAACGGCTAACACCGAAGTCGCCCAGCCGATTGTCGGTGATGAAACCGGTTATCGTCGTCGCGCGCGTATCAGTCTGTTTGTTGATAAGAAGACACAGCTGCTTCAGTTTGGTTTCCGTAAGAAACAAAGTAAACAGATTGAAAACATCACCGACTGCGCGGTGCTTGACCCTCGCCTTAATGTATTGCTGCCAAAACTGAAAAGTTTACTGAACACTTTCAGTAGCCTTACGTCTTTAGGACATGTTGAATTGGTGTTGGGTGATACTGGCCCTGTTATGGTGCTGCGTCACCTTAAACCTTTGGTTGAAAAAGATGAGCAAGCGTTGATGACGCTCGCGAAAGAAGAAGGTGTAACGCTGTACTCGATGCCAGAAACCGATAAGTTGGTTCGTTTGGTGGGTGATTCGCCAAGCTATAGTGAAACCGGTGTAACCTTACCTTTTGAGCCAAACCACTTTATACAAGTTAACCAGAAAGTGAACCAACAGATGGTTGCTCAAGCGATTGAGTGGTTAGAGCCTCAAGCGGATGAGCGTGTGCTTGACCTGTTTTGTGGTTTAGGCAACTTCAGTCTGCCTATCGCACAACAATCGGCGTTTGTCGTTGGTGTGGAAGGCGTTGATGAAATGGTTCAACAGGCAACGGCTAATGCGGCGTTAAACCAGTTAAGCAATACGGAGTTTTATCAAGCGAACCTCGAAGAAGATTTATCTTCACAGCTTTGGGCAAAAGAGAAATTCGATAAAGTATTACTTGACCCTGCACGTGCTGGAGCGAGTGGGATCGTTGATCAAATTTCAGCGTTAGGAGCGAAGCGTGTGGTTTATGTTTCGTGTAATCCTGCTACTCTAGCGAGAGATTCTGAGAGTTTAGAAAAACAAGGCTATCAATTAGCCAAACTTGGTATGTTGGATATGTTTCCCCATACCAGTCATTTAGAATCGATGGCTCTCTTTATCAAGGCTTAGAAGCCCTTAAATAAGGCTTAAAAATGAATCACAAAGGCGCAGGGAAGCCTGCGCTGATATCAATATGAGTCGAACTAACTTGGAATCAGTTAGTCATATTGAATTGGGTATAAAACATAATAACTAGGAAGGCATGATGGTTGCGGTACGAAGCGCACATTTAAACCCAAGCGAACAGTTTGAGCTAGAAAGTTGGATTGCGTCACTGAATCAAGACGTAAAAACCTCGAATAAACTGACCAAAGTTTATCGTCACTGTGAAGAGCTATTAAAAGATCACGAGCAAGCGTCGCTCCTGCTTTGGCGTGGACGTGAGATGATCGAAATCTTGGTTACGTTGTCGATGGACCGTGCCACTTTAATTGCAGCGCAACTTTTCCCCGTTGTTTCAAGCGGCGTTTTTGGACGTGAAGCGTTTGAAGAAAGCTACGGTAAAGAAACCGTAAAGTTAATTGATGGCGTTGAAGAAATGGCAGCTTTGGGCCAGCTCAACGTTACCCTTGAAGGCAGTGCTGCCTCGGGACAAGTAGATAACGTTCGTCGAATGTTACTGGCCATGGTCGATGATTTCCGCTGCGTCGTCATCAAGCTAGCAGAACGAATTTGCAACCTCATCGAGGTAAAAAAGGCCCCTGATGCTGTTCGCCGTGCGGCAGCAAAAGAGTGTGCTAACATCTATGCGCCTCTTGCAAACCGTTTGGGCATTGGTCAGCTAAAGTGGGAAATTGAAGATTACGCTTTCCGCTATCAACAACCAGATACCTACAAGCAGATTGCCAAACAGCTGTCAGAGCGTCGTATCGTGCGCGAACAATACATCACTGACTTTGTTGATGACCTAACATCAGAAATGAACCGTTCAAGCATCAATGCTGAAGTCAGCGGTCGTCCCAAACACATCTACAGCATCTGGCGTAAAATGCAGAAAAAGGGCTTAGAGTTTGATGAGCTTTTTGACGTGCGTGCGGTACGTATTATTGCTGACCAACTGCAAGATTGTTATGCCGGTCTAGGTGTGGTTCACACAAAATATAAACATCTTCCAAGTGAATTTGATGACTATGTGGCGAATCCTAAGCCCAATGGTTACCAATCGATTCATACCGTGGTTCTTGGCCCTGAAGGCAAGACCATCGAAATTCAGATCCGTACCAAGCAAATGCACGAAGACTCTGAGTTAGGTGTGGCTGCGCACTGGAAGTATAAAGAAGGTGCTTCTAGCGGTGTACGCAGTGGCTACGATGAGAAAATCACGTGGTTGCGTAAGCTTATCGACTGGCAAGAAGAGATGTCAGATTCTGGCGAAATGCTGGATGAAGTACGTAGCCAAGTCTTTGATGACCGAGTCTATGCCTTTACACCACGCGGTGATGTGGTCGATTTACCAATGGGTGCAACGCCGTTGGATTTTGCTTACCACATTCACTCGATGGTTGGACACCGTTGTATCGGTGCCAAAGTCGCAGGTCGAATCGTTCCGTTTACTCATAAGTTGGCGATGGGCGATCAAGTTGAGATCATTACTCAAAAAGAACCGAATCCATCACGTGATTGGTTAAATCCGACCACAGGTTTTGTTCATTCAAGTCGAGCTCGAGCAAAAATTAACGCTTGGTTCCGCGCTCAGAGTCGTGAGAAAAACCTCGAAGCTGGACGAGACATCCTAGAAGTCGAGCTAGGCAGAGTCGGCGCAACACTGAAAGATGCTGAGCAATATGCGCTGAAACGATTCAACGTCAATACACCTGATGAATTGTATGCAGGTATTGGTAGCGGCGATTTGCGTATTAACCAAGTGGTTAATCACATCAATGCTCTGGTCAATAAGCCGACGGCTGAAGAAGAAGATAAGAAAGCACTCGAGAAGTTGCTTGAGTCTGACAATAAGCCAGCGCATCAGAGCCGTCCGAAAAAGGATGCTGTCGTTGTTGAAGGTGTTGATAACCTAATGACCCACTTGGCTCGTTGTTGTCAGCCTATCCCGGGGGATGTGATCAAAGGTTACATTACTCAAGGGCGTGGTATCTCAGTACACCGCAGCGATTGTGAGCAGTTAAGTGAACTTAACCTACATGCCCCTGAACGTATCATCGATACGGTGTGGGGAGATGGTTTTGTAGGCTCGTATATCTTAACACTGCGTGTAGAGGCGCTAGAACGTACCGGCTTGTTGAAAGACATCACATCCCTGTTCTTGAACGAAAAAGTCAGTGTGACGACAATGAAGAGCCGTATTGACTATAAACGTCAGCTGTCGGTGATGGATTTCGATTTGGAAGTGACCAATATTGAAATTCTGAGTCGAGTGACAAGCCGAGTAGAACAGATCAAAGATGTTATGAGCGTAAAACGCCTAGGCTAGTTTTTACGTCGTACTTGGCCTTCTAACTGTGTTAACTGCACTATACTCGCTTCATCACATAGGCAAGCTATGCTCAGAAGTCTCGTAAGTTTGTTGCCTTGTTAGAAGAGCCAATTACTTAGTAAAACAAAGATAGTCGTCATTCCCTACAGTGAGGGACGAACGTGGATAGGGAATCTCTCCAAGCGATTTGAGATCCCCAACTCGCTCATTCTTCGCTCTTGAGGATGACCGAAAAAATAGAAAGGTGAGTGGTTTTGGCTACTCACCTTTTTTAGTTTTAGAAGACGGTATAAATTTAAAAATCAAAGACAGTGAATAGGAATAAAACGATGAATCACCCGATTGAACAACTTGAACAGATCATGACTAAGCTGCGCGATCCTGAAGGTGGCTGTCCTTGGGATTTGAAACAAAATTTTGAAACAATTGTGCCGCATACTATCGAAGAGACCTACGAGGTGGTGGACGCGATTCACAACAAAGATTGGCCAAACCTGCAAGAAGAGTTGGGTGACCTGTTGTTTCAGGTGATCTTCTACAGTCAATTAGCAAAAGAGCAGGGCTTGTTTGAGTTCTCTGATGTGGTCGACGGTATCAATGAGAAGCTAACGCGCCGTCATCCACACGTATTTTCTGATACAGAGTTTGCCAGTGATGACGAAATTAATGCCAACTGGGAAGCTGAAAAAGCCAAAGAGAAAGCACAGGCAGGCAAAACTCAAGAAAGTATTCTAGACTCAATACCAAACTCTCTACCTGCACTTTCGCGTGCTACAAAAATTCAAAAGCAAGTCGCGAAATTTGGCTTTGATTGGGATTCTATTGGTCCAGTCGCCGACAAGGTTTTAGAGGAAGTTGATGAGGTGCTAGAAGAAGCGCTTCAAGTAACGCCAAACGAAGATTTAGTTGAAGAAGAACTGGGTGATTTGTTGTTTGCTACCGTCAATTTAGTGCGACATTTGGGTAAAAATCCAGAAACGGCTCTCAATAAAGCCAATCTGAAATTTTCACGCCGCTTTAAAGGTGTGGAACAAAAAGTTCGTCAGCAAGATAAAATTTTGACCGACTTTTCTCTACAACAGCTTGATTCCATATGGGATGAAGTCAAAGTGGCGGAGAAAAGATCATCAAAGCTTTTATCATGAATTGATTTGAAGCAAAAAATAAAAAATAGCAGTGTGATAGATTTCACGTTGTGGCGATAAGGGGCTTCTGGTATATTTTCATCCCGTCCAGAAGTAATCCATTTCCCTCATTCAACCAATTTCAGGTTAAACATGACGACAAATTACATTTTTGTTACTGGCGGGGTTGTATCCTCTCTAGGTAAAGGTATTGCAGCAGCATCTCTTGCGGCTATTTTAGAAGCTCGTGGTCTTAAAGTGACTATGATGAAGCTTGACCCTTACATCAACGTTGATCCAGGCACAATGAGCCCGACTCAACACGGTGAAGTGTTCGTTACGGAAGATGGCGCTGAAACTGACCTTGACCTTGGTCACTACGAGCGATTCATTCGCACCAAGATGACTAAGCGTAACAACTTCACTGCAGGTCGTGTTTACTCAGACGTACTCGCTAAAGAGCGTCGCGGTGATTACCTAGGTGCAACTATTCAGGTTATCCCGCACATCACTAACTCTATCAAAGAACGTGTAATTTCTGGCGCAGCTGGCCACGATATCGCGCTAGTTGAAGTTGGTGGTACGGTTGGTGATATCGAATCTCTACCATTCATGGAAGCGATTCGTCAGCTAGCAGTAGAGCTAGGCCGTGAACGCGCAATGTTCATGCACCTTACTCTAGTGCCATACCTAGCAGCTGCGGGCGAAGTGAAAACTAAGCCAACGCAACACTCTGTAAAAGAGCTGCTGTCTATTGGTATTCAGCCAGACATTCTAGTTTGTCGTTCAGACCGCAACATTCCTTCGAACGAGCGTAAGAAAATTGCTCTGTTCTGTAATGTGCAAGAAAATGCAGTTATTTCTATGCGCGATGTTGACTCTATCTACAAGATCCCTCAGCTTATTAAAGCTCAAGGCACTGATGAACTTGTATGTAAGCGTTTCGGCATCACAGCTCCAGAAGCAGACCTGTCTGAATGGGAACAAGTAATTTACGAAGAAGCTAACCCAACGGGTGAAGTGACGATTGGTATGGTTGGTAAGTACATTGAACTACCAGACGCATACAAATCAGTAAATGAAGCGCTAAAACACGCGGGCTTGAAAAATCGCCTAAGCGTTAATATTAAATACGTAGATTCACAAGACGTTGAGTCTCGTGGCGTAGAAGTTTTAGAAGGCCTAGATGCAATCCTAGTTCCTGGTGGCTTTGGTGATCGTGGTGTTGAAGGTAAGATTCTTGCTGCTCAATACGCTCGTGAAAACAAAGTACCTTACTTAGGTATCTGTCTAGGTATGCAAGTAGCACTTATCGAGTACGCTCGTAACGTTGCGAAAATGGAAGGGGCACACTCTTCTGAATTCTGTACTGAAACTAAGTACCCAGTTGTTGGTCTTATCACTGAGTGGACTGATGGCGAAGGTAAAGTTGAAGAGCGTACAGAAACATCTGACCTTGGCGGCACAATGCGTCTTGGTTCACAGCTTTGTCACCTAGCGAAAGGGACAAAAGCTTACGAATTATACGGTAGCGCGACGATCCATGAACGTCATCGTCACCGTTACGAAGTGAACAACAATCTTCGTCCACAAATTGAAAAAGCGGGCCTAAAAGTATCGGGTCTATCTGCGGACAAGAAACTGGTTGAAGTTATCGAGAACCCGAATCATCCATGGTTCGTTGCTGCTCAATTCCACCCAGAGTTCACTTCAACACCTCGCGATGGTCACCCATTGTTTGCAGGTTTCGTTAAAGCAGCTGGCGAGTTCCAGCGCGGCGAATTAGAGAAGTAAAAAGGAATACAGGTAGCTGCGTAAGTTGTGCTGCTACCTTTAAATTTGACATTTATATATTCAACGAGAAGGAAACATTCAATGTCTAAGATCGTTAAAGTTCTAGGTCGTGAAATCATCGATTCACGTGGTAACCCAACTGTAGAAGCTGAAGTACACCTAGAAGGCGGTTTCGTAGGTATGGCTGCTGCTCCATCTGGCGCATCTACTGGTTCACGCGAAGCTCTTGAGCTACGTGACGGCGACAAATCACGTTTCCTAGGTAAAGGTGTTCTTAAAGCTATTGAAGCTGTAAACGGCCCAATCGCTGAAGCTCTAGTAGGTTCTGACGCTAAAGCACAAGCTGACGTTGACCAAATCATGCTTGACCTAGACGGTACTGAAAACAAGTCTAAGTTCGGTGCGAACGCTATCCTAGCTGTATCTCTAGCTAACGCAAAAGCTGCTGCTGCTGCGAAAGGCATGCCTCTTTACGAGCACATTGCTGAGCTAAACGGTACTGCTGGTCAATTCTCTATGCCTCTACCAATGATGAACATCATCAACGGTGGTGAGCACGCAGATAACAACGTTGACATCCAAGAGTTCATGATCCAACCAGTTGGCGCTAAGACTCTTAAAGAAGGTCTACGTATCGGCGCTGAAGTATTCCACAACCTAGCTAAAGTTCTTAAGTCTAAAGGCTACAGCACTGCAGTTGGTGATGAAGGTGGTTTCGCTCCTAACCTTAAGTCTAACGCTGAAGCTCTAGAAGTTATCGCAGAAGCTGTTGCAGCTGCTGGTTACGAACTAGGTAAAGACGTTACTCTTGCTATGGACTGTGCAGCATCTGAGTTCTTCGACAAAGAAGCTGGTATCTACAACATGAAGGGCGAAGGTAAAACTTTCACTTCTGTAGAGTTCAACCACTACCTAGCTGAGCTAGCGAACAACTTCCCAATCGTTTCTATCGAAGATGGTCTTGACGAGTCTGATTGGGATGGCTTCAAGCACCAAACTGAACTTCTAGGCGACAAGCTTCAAATCGTTGGTGACGATCTGTTCGTTACAAACACGAAGATTCTTGCTGAAGGTATCGAGAAAGGCGTAGCTAACTCTATCCTTATCAAGTTCAACCAAATCGGTTCTCTAACAGAGACTCTAGCTGCTATCAAGATGGCTAAAGACGCTGGCTACACTGCAGTAATCTCTCACCGTTCTGGCGAAACTGAAGATGCAACTATCGCTGATCTAGCGGTAGGTACAGCTGCAGGTCAAATCAAAACTGGTTCTATGAGCCGTTCTGACCGTGTTGCTAAGTACAACCAACTTATCCGTATCGAAGAAGCTCTAGGTTCTAAAGCTCCTTACAACGGTCTTAAAGAAGTTAAAGGTCAATAATTCCTAGCGAATTATTAATCTAAGCTTTTTAAATGCCTCGCTTATGCGGGGCATTTTTTTGTCTGTAGAAAATGACGGGAAGAAGCTCTAGGTTCTAAAACTCCTCCTTTTTACAACGAAAGCGGTCTTAAAGACGTTAAAGGTCAGCACTTTCTTCAAGACTTAAAGCCTCGTGAATTATTAGCTTAAAGCTTTTGAAAACGCTCTACTTCGGTAGGGCGTTTTTTTTGCTTGTAGGAAAGTGAGATCTAATTTCTAAAGCTCCTCCTCGTTACATCTAAAGTTCGTTATTCCCTAGACTGACGAAGGAAGGAGTAGGGAATCTCATTGTTACCATATCTATCCCGACAATAATTCTCCGACTTATTGATTCCCTAACACCACATATCTCGCACCAATAAGCTCATTATGGTATATATGTGCCTTATTCTAGTTCCTTCTTTTTCAACCGGCGAAAGGTGTTATGCGAATTTTTGCTTTAGTACTGCTCATAGTGTTTGGCTGGCTACAACACACACTGTGGCTCGGTAAAAATGGTATTTCTGATTACTACGGTGTGAACAACGAAATCCAAGTTCAACAGCAAGTAAACGAAAAGCTCCATCTTCGTAACGCAGAGATGTTTGCGGAAATCGATGATCTACGCCAAGGCTTAGACGCGATAGAAGAGCGCGCACGTCATGAGCTTGGAATGGTAAAAGAAGGCGAAACGTTTTTCCGCATCATTGGTGAGGAATCCCATTAATGTCGACTCAACTTCAAAGTGTGATTGCCGTTGTACCTGCAGCGGGCGTCGGTAGCCGAATGAAAGCAGACCGCCCTAAGCAATATCTTAAGATTAACGGCAAAACGATTTTAGAGCACACCATTGAGAAATTACTGTCTCATCCACAAGTCTCTCAAATTGTCGTTGCGATCAGCGATGATGACCCCTATTACCCGGAGTTAGCACTCAACCAGAATCCCAAAGTGGTCAGAGTGTCTGGCGGAAGCGAACGAGCGGATTCGGTACTCTCTGCGCTAAACTGTATCGCTGAGCAGCAGCTTAGCGATTGGGTAATGGTTCACGATGCGGCAAGGCCTTGTGTTCAACTCAGTGATATCGACAAGCTAATTTCCGGCGCGATGAGCCATGATGTAGGGGCTATTTTAGCGGCGCCAGTTCGTGACACGATGAAGCGAGGTGCCCAAGGGCAGATCGAACATACCGTTGAGCGAGCCGATCTATGGCATGCACTTACGCCGCAAATGTTCAGAGCAAAGCCTCTGTGGAATGCATTAAGCGAGGCGTTGCAACAAGGCGTTTCGATTACCGATGAAGCCTCAGCCTTTGAATGGAAAGGTTTATCGCCCGCTTTAGTGGCAGGGCGTTCAGATAATTTTAAGATTACTCAGCCTGAAGATTTAGCACTTGCTGAGTTCTATTTAAGTCAGAATAAGGAATAATGATGATTCGTATTGGCCATGGCTTTGATGTACATAAGTTTGGTGGTGAAGGTCCGGTAATTATAGGTGGCGTTAGAGTCCCTTATGAGCAGGGTCTTATCGCACACTCAGATGGTGATGTTGCCCTTCATGCGTTGAGTGACGCTTTATTAGGTGCGATTGCTGCCGGTGATATTGGTCGTCATTTCCCCGATACTGATGATGAGTGGAAAGGCGCGGATAGCCGTGAACTTCTAAAAGATGTTTATCGTCGAGTAAAAGAACAAGGCTACGTGATTGGTAATGCCGATATTACTATCATGGCGCAAGCTCCAAAGATGGCGCCTCATATAGACTCTATGTGCCACGCTATCGCACAAGATTTAGAAACCAGCATTAGCAATGTGAATGTAAAAGCGACGACCACTGAGCGTTTAGGTTTTACAGGTCGCAAAGAGGGCATCGCATGTGAAGCGGTGGTCCTAATTACTAAAAGTGCGTAAGCACCAACACGAAAAGAACAGCATGTCAGATATTTTATCTTCATTGGCTTATCTAAACGGTAAACCAACTGCGAAAGCAAAACTAAAAGCAAAAGCCGAACACTTTGTCGTTAATGAAGACTTAGGTTTTGAGTTCACTGGTGAAGGCGAACACCTTATGGTTCGTATTCGTAAAACGGGTGAGAACACGAGCTTTGTAGCAAACGAGCTGGCTAAAGCGTGTGGTGTTAAGTCGAAAGACGTGAGTTGGGCTGGTTTGAAAGACCGTCATGCTGTGACAGAACAGTGGTTGAGCGTGCATCTACCAAAAGGTGAACCTGACTTTTCTGCTTTTCTTGCACAATACCCAAGCATTGAGATTTTGGCGACAGCACGCCACAACAAAAAGTTACGTCCAGGCGATTTAGTTGGCAACCAATTCGAGCTAACTTTGTCTGAAGTAACGGACTGCGATGATGTAGTCAAACGTTTGGAAAAAGTCGCTCAAGTGGGCGTGCCAAATTACTTTGGTGCTCAGAGGTTTGGCAATGAAGGTAACAACTTATCTGAAGCTCGTCGTTGGGGGCGTGAAAACGTTCGTACGCGTAATCAAAATAAGCGCAGCTTGTACCTCTCTGCAGCTCGTTCTTGGATCTACAACTTAATTCTTTCTGACCGTATTGAGCACGATGCGTTTGCTTCGGCATTGGTCGGCGATATTGTAGTTAAAAACGATGCTCAACTTGCTGTGACAGCCGCTAATATCGAAGCTGTAAACCAAGATATCGCCAATGGTTCTGCGTTTATTACCGTTGCTTTAGCTGGAGATAATGCGTTACCGACGACGGATGCGTCTCAAGCTCTAGAGCAGAAACACCTTGATGCTGAACCGGATCTAATGGCGCTTATTTGTGGCAACCGTATGCGCCATGATCGCCGTGAAGCCTCGTTGAAGCCGATGGGTTTAGTGTGGAAAGTAAACGAAGACAATGTCACTCTTAAATTCTCTCTGGACGCAGGCTGCTTCGCAACCGCTATCGTTCGTGAGTTAGTTGAAGAAGTACACGTAGAAAGAACCTACGAGCAATAATGATTCTGCTTGGGTCTAAGTCACTTTATATTGATATTTAAGTGACTTTATATCGGTATTTAAGTGACTTGGCATTGGTACAAAAGAAAGGATACAAGATGAAGATTTTACTCAGCAACGATGATGGTGTGCATGCTCAAGGTATTCATGAGCTGGCAAATGAATTACGTGATCTTGCTGAAGTTATCATTGTGGCACCTGACCGTAATCGCTCTGGTGCTTCAAATTCATTAACTTTGGAACAGCCTTTGCGTGTTCAAGAGATTGCTAGAAATACCTATTCGGTACAAGGAACACCGACCGACTGTGTACATTTCGCATTGAACGAACTCCTAAAGAGTGACATGCCTGATCTGGTTTTAACGGGTATTAATCACGGAGCTAACCTTGGTGATGACGTGCTTTATTCAGGTACAGTCGCAGCAGCAATGGAAGGCCACTTTTTAGGTGTTCAATCGGTGGCATTTTCTCTGGTTGGAAAACAACATTTTAAGACAGCGGCAGCGGTTGCTCGCCGTATTGTCGAACAACATTTAGCAAACCCAATCCCGACCAATCGCCTGTTAAACGTGAACGTCCCTGACTTAGCATTAGACCAAATATCGGGTACTCAGGTGACACGTCTAGGTGCTCGTCACCATGCTGAAGATATGATTAAGCAGAAAGACCCACGTGGTCATGATATCTATTGGCTTGGCCCTCCGGGTAAGGAGCAAGATGCTGGTGAGGGTACTGATTTTTACGCCATTGAACATGGTTTTGTGTCGGTAACACCACTACAAGTTGATCTGACGGCACATGAGTCGTTGGGTGCGATGACTACATGGTTAGGGGATAAATAAGTGAGTAATCCACAAGCTGAGCGCTTAGTTACTTTTCTGATAGAAAATGGTATTCAGGATCAAAAGGTTCTTGATGCTATTTACTTACTACCGAGAGAGAGCTTTTTATCACAGGCTATGCATCATCAGGCCTATGATAATAATGCGCTGCCTATCGGGCAGGGGCAGACAATTTCTCAGCCTTACATTGTTGCTAAAATGACCGAGCTGCTTGAGTTACAACAAGACAGCCGCGTTTTGGAGATCGGAACGGGTTCTGGTTATCAAACGGCTGTTTTGGCTCAGTTGGTTGATCACGTGTATTCGGTTGAAAGAATAAAGTCGCTACAATGGGATGCTAAGCGTAGGTTGAAGCAACTCGATTTCTACAACATCTCAACCAAGCACGGTGATGGTTGGCAAGGTTGGTCTTCTAAGGCGCCTTTTGATGCGATTATTGTCACCGCTGCTGCAGAGTCGATCCCTCAAGCGCTTTTGCAGCAGTTGAAAGATGGAGGCCGCTTATTAATTCCGGTCGGAGATGACGAACAGCAACTGTTGAAGATTGTTCGCCACGGTGATGAGTTCTTATCGAGTGTTATCGAGATGGTGCGATTTGTACCTCTTGTACCTGGTGAGTTAGCTTAATAAAATTATTAATGGTGTAGGTGGATAGAAAGTCGATGCGTTCGAAGGTTTTTAAAGGAAGTTCTCTACTGCTTAGCTGTGCACTTGTTGGGTGTGCTGCGAATTCGCCTGCGCCAGTTTCAAGCTTAAACAAGAATTACTCATCGATTGATCGTGGTAGTTATCGTGGTAGTTATCGTGGTAGTTATCGTGGTAGTTACTATGAAGTGAAAAAAGGCGATACCCTTTATTTTATTGCTTACGTAACAAATAAAGATGTTAAAGAGCTGATTCGCTATAACAATCTGTCTGCACCTTATACCATCCATCCCGGACAGAGCCTTAAGTTATGGCGTCCTAGCTACAACGCTCCAGCGTATGGTAAATCAACGGTAGCGGTTGCAGCCGTCGCTGCGCCTGTTGCCGCATCCACAACTTTGTTGGCCTCAAGCAAACCTAAAACAACACCTCAAAAGAGTAAAAAATCTAAACCTGCGCCCGCTCAAACAACCACCAAAGTGGCGAAAAAAGATCTACAAAAGAAGGTTGTACAATCCAAATCAAAGGAGTATGTTGGTTCTAAAGGTAAACAGAATGTTACACCGCCAACAAAACCAACGAGTAACAAAGTATCCAAATGGTTATGGCCAACGAAAGGGAGAGTAATTAAGAATTTCTCTGTAGGCGAACAAGGAAATAAAGGCATAGACATAGCAGGACAGCGAGGTCAGCCAATAGTATCTACTGCAGGGGGAACGGTTGTTTATTCGGGTAATGCATTACGAGGCTACGGCAATCTAGTGATTGTGAAGCACAATGATAATTACTTAAGTGCATACGCGCATAACGACCGACTATTAGTATCTGAAGGGCAAAGTGTGAAACCAGGGCAGAAGATTGCAACAATGGGAAGCTCTGGAGCCAGCAGTGTCAGGCTGCACTTTGAGATTCGTTACCAAGGTAAATCAGTTAATCCCAAACGGTATTTACCTTAAATACAATATGTAAAAATTACGTATTGTATGGAGTGACATAGTCATTTAGCGACATATGAAGTTGTAATGTCATGCTAATTTCGCCAGGGGGAGGCGTTATGAGTATAAGCAATGCAGTAACCAAAGAAGAGTTCGATCTTAGCCAAGCAACCACGGAACAGGAAGCTCTTGGAAAAGCAAAACGAACAGTCACTAAGAAAACCGAAGCGAAAGAAGAGACTGAAGTTACGTCTAAAAGCTTAGATGCGACTCAACTCTACTTAGGCGAAATCGGTTTCTCACCACTATTAACCGCTGAAGAAGAAGTGCTTTATGCACGTCGAGCTCTACGCGGTGATGAAGCAGCACGCAAACGCATGATCGAAAGTAACCTGCGTTTGGTCGTAAAAATTTCTCGTCGTTATAGCAACCGTGGTCTTGCACTTCTCGATCTTATTGAAGAAGGCAACCTAGGTTTGATTCGCGCCGTAGAGAAGTTTGACCCAGAGCGTGGCTTCCGTTTCTCAACTTACGCAACATGGTGGATTCGTCAAACCATTGAACGTGCGCTAATGAATCAGACTCGCACTATCCGTTTGCCAATCCATGTTGTGAAAGAGCTGAACATCTACCTACGTACCGCAAGAGAACTTTCACAAAAACTTGACCATGAACCAACGGCAGAAGAAATTGCTTCTAAGCTAGACAAACCTGTTGGTGATGTGAGCAAGATGCTTCGTCTAAACGAAAGAGTGAGCTCTGTTGATACGCCTATTGGTGGTGATGGTGAGAAAGCGCTACTGGATATAATTCCGGACATCAACAACTCAGACCCTGAGGTTTCAACTCAAGATAGCGATATTAAGAACTCGTTGATCTTCTGGCTTGATGAGCTGAATCCGAAGCAGAAAGAAGTGCTTGCACGTCGATTTGGACTATTAGGTTATGAACCGTCAACATTAGAAGAAGTAGGCCGTGAAATCAGCCTGACTCGTGAACGTGTTCGTCAAATCCAAGTTGAAGGTCTTCGCCGTCTACGTGAGATTCTTATCAAGCAAGGTCTGAATATGGAAAACCTGTTCAACGTAGAAAACGACTAATTGAACAGATGATGCTGCTTCTCTAAATAGAAGGCAAATAAAAACGCTGACTTAAAGTCAGCGTTTTTTTGTTTGTGGCTTTGGTATTTCATGCCGTCTAATCAAAATCACGGACGGCAATAACAAGCTACTTGATAAGAAACTAAAGCAGCTTCTTCAAGCGGTAGAGTTCTTCTAATGCTTGGCGAGGTGTCAGATCATCAGGATCAACATTCGCAAGTGCTTGTTCTACTTCACTTGGTTCAGGTATCAGGCTCAGTTGGTTCGCGATATCAACGCCACTTGGCTTTGATGTCGGAGAGTCGATACTCAATGCTTCTAGCTGAGTCAGCTTCGCACGTGCGTTTTTGATCACTGCTTTAGGCACGCCAGCCAATCCTGCAACCGCAAGGCCGTAAGATTTACTTGCGGCACCTTCTTGAACTGCGTGCATAAAGGCAATGCTGTCGCCGTGTTCTACCGCGTCTAGGTGCACGTTAGCCAGTGTTGGAAGTTGGTTAGGCAGCTCAGTTAGCTCAAAGTAGTGCGTTGCAAATAGTGTCATCGCATTGATTTGATTAGCTAGCCATTCCGCACTTGCCCAAGCCAGAGACAGACCATCGTAAGTACTGGTACCACGACCGATTTCATCCATTAACACAAGGCTATTTGGTGTTGCATTGTGCAGGATATTCGCGGTCTCTGTCATCTCAACCATGAAGGTTGAACGACCCGAAGCTAAGTCATCGGATGCGCCAATACGCGTAAAGATACGGTCGATAGAACCAATCGTCGCGCTTTCTGCTGGAACATAACAACCAATATGAGCCATCAGCGCAATGAGTGCAGTCTGACGCATGTAGGTCGACTTACCACCCATGTTTGGACCTGTGATGATCAGCATCTTACGTTGATCATTGAGGTCGATAGGGTTAGCAATAAAGGGTTCGTCCATCACTTGTTCAACAACGGGGTGACGACCGGCCTGAATTTGTACGCCAGCAGACTCTGTCATGGTTGGACGACAGTAATCAAGGGTGTCTGCACGTTCAGCTAAGTTTTGTAGAACATCCAGTTGAGACACTGAAGAAGCAATGTTTTGTAGTCGCTCTAGATAAGGCAGTAACAAATCAAACAACTCATCCCACAACTTCTTCTCGATAGCTAGGGCTTTCGATTTAGAGCTAAGCACTTTGTCTTCGTGCTCTTTTAGCTCAGGAATGATGTAACGCTCTGCATTTTTCAGCGTTTGACGGCGAACATAGTGTGGTGGCACAAGGTGGCTTTGTCCGCGGCTTACTTGAATGAAGAAACCGTGTACGTTGTTGTAGCCCACTTTAAGTGTATCGATACCATGACGTTCGCGCTCTTCTTGCTCAAGTTTATCAAGAAATTCGGTTGCGCCAGCTGCAAGGTCGCGCCATTCGTCTAACTCGGAATTGTAGCCTTCTGCAATTACACCGCCGTCACGGATAACCACGGGAGGGTTCTCTTTGATCGCTAGCTCAAGTAGTTCAGAAACCTCATCCACAGGCGAGGCATATTGAGCAAGTTGAGTTAGGTATGGGTGCTTCAATTGCGTCAGTGTTTCTGCAAGTTCTGGCAAATATTCCATCGCTTGGCGAAGTCGTGCCATATCACGAGGACGAGCTGAGCGAAGTGCTAGTCGAGCAAGAATACGTTCGATATCCCCGATCTGTTTCAAGGTTGGCTGTAGCTCTGTAAAGAGAGCCAAATCTTTCATTTCACCAATAGCATCTAGGCGCTGATCGAGTGCAGAGATATTGCGCATTGGTTGATGTAACCAGCGCTTAAGCATACGGCTACCCATAGCCGTCGCGGTGTGATCAAGTACTTCGGCAAGGGTGTTATCAGTACCACCAGCAAGATTTTGCGTGATCTCCAAATTACGGCGAGTCGCTGCATCGAGGATCACCGAGTGATCTTGCTTATCCATCGTCAGTGAACGGATATGTGGAAGGGCAGTACGTTGGGTATCTTTCACGTATTGGATCAAACAACCAGCCGCACATAAGCCTAGTTTCGCGCCTTCTACGCCAAAGCCAACCAGATCGCGAGTACCAAACTGCTTATTCAATTGCTGCTTCGCGGTATCTAATTCAAATTCCCATACCGGGCGGCGGCGATTGCCATTACGGCTTGCCATTAGATTTACAGGTTCGAAATCTTCAGGGAACAGTAGCTCACGAGGTGAGGTTCTCTGCAGTTCTGCCGCCATTGCTTCTTCGGTTTCCGGCTCACATAGCTGGAATCGGCCAGAAGTAATATCAAGCGTCGCGTAGCCAAATTTACCATTGTGGTGGTAAATAGAGGCAATCAGGTTATCAATGCGCTCAGAAAGCAAAGCCTCATCGGTCACGGTACCGGGTGTAACGATACGTACGACAGCACGCTCAACCGGGCCCTTTGAAGTTGCTGGATTACCAATCTGCTCACAAATCGCTACGGACTCGCCCAACTGCACTAACTTCGCAAGGTAACCTTCAACGGCGTGGTATGGAACGCCCGCCATAGGAATAGGCTCACCGTTTGAAGAGCCACGCTTGGTTAGCGAAATATCGAGGAGTTGAGAGGCTTTTTTAGCATCATCGTAGAAAAGCTCGTAGAAATCGCCCATGCGGTAGAACAGCAGAATTTCTGGATTTTCTGCTTTTAGCTTTAGGTACTGCTGCATCATGGGAGTATGTTTTTGATCGGCTTTCACAGTTAACTTCTTTCGTTTATTTCTATTGCGGCTTAGGATACGTGAAAGCGTTTCGTGCGAAAAGCGACACATGCGAAAAGATGCGAATCCGAATGATATGACAGTAGATAAAGGGAAGTTGATGATGCAGATGACTCAAGATCTTAGTGAACAGCTTGGATACTTACTTGCTAAACATAAACACGTTTTAGTGACGGCTGAATCTTGCACTGGCGGTGGGGTTGCTAGTGCGGTGACGGATATCGCAGGGAGCTCTGGTTGGTTTGATCGCGCTTTTGTTACCTACAGCAATGAAGCGAAGCAAGAGATGATCGGCGTACAGCTTAAAACCTTAGTTGAGTTCGGTGCGGTGAGTGAGCCTGTCGTAATAGAAATGGCGAGCGGGGCATTGCAACATTCAAATGGGACTATCTCTGTATCGATCAGTGGTATTGCTGGCCCAGGTGGCGCGACCGAAGATAAGCCTGTTGGAACGGTATGTTTCGCTTGGAAAGCACTAAACGGTTGGGATAAAGTAGAAACGCATGTATTTACAGGCGACAGATCACAAGTACGCCAACAAGCCACGCACCATGCCCTACAAGTTATTTATGATTACCTATCAATGGAAGGTAAGTAACATTTGTACAAATTATTTTCATACAGGTATAGACACTGTATGAATCAACAGTATAATAAAAGCCAATTAGTCACCCCTATGTGGGTTAGAAATAGATTCTAGATCGCTTGTTAAGACAACCGATTATGTGGAGATAGTAATGGACGAGAATAAACAAAAAGCGTTAGCCGCAGCCCTTGGTCAGATTGAAAAGCAATTTGGTAAAGGTTCAATCATGCGTCTTGGTGATAACCGCACAATGGACGTAGAAACTATTTCTACAGGTTCTCTATCTCTAGATATCGCACTAGGTGCTGGTGGCCTACCTATGGGACGTATCGTAGAAGTTTACGGTCCGGAATCATCAGGTAAAACAACGCTAACGCTTGAGCTTATCGCAGCAGCACAGAAAGTGGGTAAAACGTGTGCATTCGTCGATGCCGAGCACGCACTTGACCCTATCTACGCTCAAAAGCTGGGTGTTGATATCGACGCTTTGCTTGTGTCTCAACCAGATACGGGTGAGCAAGCGCTTGAAATCTGTGATGCACTGGCTCGTTCAGGTGCTATCGATGTTCTTGTTATTGACTCGGTTGCTGCACTAACACCTAAAGCTGAGATCGAAGGCGAAATGGGCGATAGCCACATGGGTCTGCAAGCTCGTATGCTTTCTCAAGCAATGCGTAAGCTAACAGGTAACCTTAAGCAGTCAAACTGTATGGCTATTTTCATTAACCAAATTCGTATGAAAATTGGTGTAATGTTCGGTAACCCAGAAACAACAACAGGTGGTAATGCACTTAAGTTCTACGCATCTGTTCGTCTTGATATTCGCCGTACTGGTGCAATCAAAGATGGTGATGAAGTTGTTGGTAACGAGACTCGTATCAAGGTTGTTAAGAACAAGATTGCTGCACCATTCAAACAAGCTGAAACTCAAATCCTTTACGGCAAGGGCTTCAACCGCGAAGGTGAGCTTATCGACTTAGGTGTTAAGAATAAGCTAGTAGAAAAAGCAGGCGCTTGGTACAGCTACAAAGGCGACAAGATCGGCCAAGGTAAAGCAAACGCTGGTAAATACCTGCGTGAAAACCCAGAAGTTGCTCTAGAAATTGATACTAAACTTCGTGAGTTACTGCTAACTCCTGCTGTGCTTGAAGAGAAGGGTGCAGAGAAGGAAGAAGAAAACGAAGAGCTATAAGCTAACGTTTTGTTAAGTCATCTTCAAAGAATGCATGACTTTGAAAGATTTTAAAGCCTCGAATTTTCGAGGCTTTATTGTTTTAGTCGTAAAAATGTAAAGTATTTGATTGTTTAGAGGAAAGTGACGGTAGGTTGGCTGCTCTAGATGACTTATAGTTATGCACTCATAAATCTATTCTTTATCAAATAACCAAAGAAACCCTTTGGATTAAATAGATTCCCGTCAAAATTTCTTTCCCCGAAAGGCCTATTACTAGACCTTTGTTCGTATCTTATTATTGAATTCGATCTGCTGAGTTAGTGCTTCTTAAGCTCGTCGAGTACCATGGCATTATGCTGTTCGTGAATCGTATTTACTCTGACGTGTTGGTGCTGATTAGGAGCCAGGCGCTCGTATTCTGTTAGGTAAATATCGCTGTGAATATGCTCTGCTATCATTTTTACAATTAAGCGATTATTGGCATACAAACCTAAGGTTTCTTCACGGTGTGAGAACATGAGGGCGAGCTTCATATCGGCTACGCACATAAAGCGGTGTGAAGGGTATTCGGTTTCTTCATTTTCAGAACGCGAATGTAGTTCTATCTTTTCATGTGGGCTCGCCATTTTGTTGAATGAAAAGCCAATCACTCGTACTCCACGTTCCACGGCGTCGCATAATTCTTTGCCAAACAACTCAAGGTTAAAATCGGTATTCAGGTAAATTTCTAGATTTGCCTGATTAATGATTTCCTTGGCCTTTTGAAGTAAGTTGTCGAACCCCGATACGTTGTAAACAAACTCTTTTTCCTCTTTCAGCATCATCTTAGATAATTCTGATTTAAGGAAATTAATATTGGTGACGGTCTTTTTTTCTATCTGGCTGAAAATCAAGTCTGGTGATTTAGCTTCGTACTCTTTAGTGTCGCCATCAGACATGAAAATGTAGCCATTGGCGTAAAGATTATCGATAGACGAGTAAACAGAAGAGCGGGAGATAGAGATCTCTTTCGCGATTTTATATCCGCTGGATTGGCCATTTTTGAGTAAATTAATATAAACAAGCGCATCGGTTTTGGTAAACCCAAAATCCATTAATTTGGTGACTAGCTCTGACACGGGTTGTCCTCTGAAACTATTCAATATCTTCTCCTTCTAAGGTTACCATTCTTGTCACGACGAGCGTAAATGATTGTTGTGATTTTTTTCAGCGATGAGAAACGCTCCGCGAGCAAAGGTGAATTCATCTTGTTTTGGGTGAATAATCACTGGAATTTCATTAACGTGAATGTAGCGAGACAATGCGACTTTTAAATCTGCCGTTAATGTAGGGTAGGTCGTTGCTTCGCCTGATAATACGAGTCGTGTGGGCTGTAATTGCTGAATGGGATTAACTAAACTGCGCGCCAATTGGTCGATATAAGTACGATATATGCGCGATGCATGCGGTTCACTTAGGTCTACGCCTGAAAAAATTTGCGTTAAAGTTTGGTCTTTTAGCACGACTTGATGATATTGCCGCTCAATACTTGGTGCGGATAAAAACTGTTCAATGCAGGCCTCATTTCCACAGCGACATACAGGAGTTAAGCCATCAACGAGCCATTGAAAATTAGGCAACCTTGAATGTGCCCAATGTGAGCTTAATGGGTGGTGCACTTGCTCGTTATTTTGATAAAAACTTATGCCACAACCATCGCCCAAAAATACGCTGAGTATGGCCTCTTTGTATAAATCTCTAGCCCTCTTATTTAGACTTGAACCTGCCGAGAGTGGTTGTTCAATTGAGTCAGCGCTTTTCATGGCGTTACTAATAGCGTCGCACGCAATGGCCGCACTGTGTGAATGCATCACAAGCGAGCAGTCGACCTTGAAATGCTGATTCAGGTTTCGTGTTAATTGGGTGATTTCTGTCGAGTGAGTAGGACTTGATTTTGCAACTTTATGTACGGATTGGCGATGAGATAAAAAAAACTCAGATACACTTATGCCTATCGCGGCGATACGTCCATAGCGGTAGCTGACGCTTGATATTCGGCTTATCAAATGTTGAGTCAAGTGGGCAAGGTCGCCAGGAGTGCGCTGCACCATTCTATACACCTCTTGTCCGTTAGAGGTGCTGGCGACCGAGTAAATAGAGTGGGAATCAATCGCGATTCCCATCACTATATTTGGTTCTGCTTTAATGAGCATGATTTGATTAATGACACACTTGGATTTAGTTCGCTTGCTCAATCACGTAGCCATAAGCGCTAATGGTCAGTGATTTTCCATCGAGCATGATCTGTTTATCTTTATCGCTGTTGTTTAGAACAAACATTAAATTGCCACGGAGGTAAGCGATACACTCTTTGTCTGCCGTCCCTTTTTCATCCTCCACGTTTAACCAGTCAATGCTAGGCTGATTAAAATCGGGATTGGCTTTACGCAAAGCGATCATTTCTTGAATGAAGTTTTTGAATTCTAAGTCTTGCTCTGATTCTTCCCATATCATACATTTTCGGTTGTCTTCGCTGCCCATGCCGCGGCCGCCATCCATACCAATTTCGCCACCATAATAAATGCATGGAGCACCGACTTGAGTGAACATAAATAAATAAGCTAATTTAGCTTTACGTTTGTCGCCCTGGCATAAAGAGATAATGCGAGTGGTGTCATGGCTATCTAATAAGTTAAACATCGCTTCGTTTACGTTGCGTGGGTATGCCATGTACGACGCGTTCACTGCATTTACAAAGCTCTCTTTATCAACGTCGCCAAGACCAAAGTAGTCGGTAATGGCTTGTGTCAGCGGGTAATTCATCAACGAATCGTATTGGTCGCCGCGTAGCCAAGGCATACCTTCGTGCCAAATCTCTCCAAGAATGTAGCAGTCTGGGTTGGCATCTTTTACGACTTTACGGAAGTCACGCCAAAACGCGTGGTCCACTTCGTTGGCTACGTCTAAACGCCATCCATCAATGTTGAACTCTTCTACCCAGTGGCGCGCCACGTCTAATAAGTATGCGCGACACTCTTCATTTTCAGTATTCAGCTTTGGCATTTCGACGACGTTGGCGAAGGTTTCGTAGTTTAAGTTCCAGAAATCCCAGTCTTCTTTTGGCGTATCTGGGTATACAGGGAACTGATTGATCCAAAACCAGTCGGCGTATTTGGACTTTGCCCCGTTATTCACAACGTCTAGCCATAGTGGTGATTGAGACCCAATGTGGTTGAACACCGCGTCGAGCATAATTTTCATGCCGCGTTTATGGGCTTCATCGACGAGTGCTTTAAAAGCTTCATTGCCGCCAAAGTGAGGGTCTACATTGTAGTAGTCGACAGTGTCGTATTTATGGTTGGCGTTGGCTGTGAAAATAGGGCACAAATACAAACCATTCACGCCAAGATCTTGCAGGTAATCGAGTTTATCGATCACGCCCCATAAATCGCCACCCATAAAGTTGTCGGATACAGGTCTGGTTCCCCAAGGCTGTACGTTGGCAGGTGATGTTTCAGGGCGACCATTAGCAAAGCGCTCGGGGAATATTTGGTACCAAATAGTGTCTTTTATCCACGTCGGTGTCTTTAAAACGTCACGAGGGTTTATGTAAGGAAAACAGAAGAAATTACTTAAGTTGCTCAGCTCGATTTCTGCGTTTTCAGTCGTTGAAATGTCGGCGCAGCGTTTTTCTCCAAATAGAATCTTTTCGCCGCCTTTTCCGTACAAAATAAAGCCATAACGGCTACGACGTTTCGGTGGAGTAAACTCTGCAAACCAGTGGTCGTGATACTCGGTTTCCCCTTCATGAATCATGGTCACTTCATTGCCACCCACCCAACCGTGTGCATCACTGCCACCTAGATTGCCACCATCGAGGCCGCCTTCTGCCCAGTGGTACGGGTCGCCGATCCAAAGTGAAACCTTGTCTAGTTCGCCTTTTGCACTGCGTAAGCGAAGGTGAAGCGTTTCATTGTTGTAAGCGTAGCTGTCTGCACTTTTTGCTGAGTGAGTCAGCGAGCTTTTTGTAATCGGTTTGTTGATAACTGAATTTGTAATAGCCATAGCGGAAATCATCCCTAATTATTATTCTTTAACTGCACCGCTGACGAGGCCGGTAGTAATGTGTTTTTGAGTCGCAACAAATAGCAAAGTGATGGGCACTGCAACCAATAATGAACCCGCGGCAAACAGCGTGAAATTCTCCGCTGAGTTAGATGAAATCCAACTGAAAATACCGATGGCTAGCGTCATTTTTTCTTCGCTGCGTAAGATAAGCGTAGGTAAAATGAAGTCCATCCAAGGTGCGGTGAAAGACACTAAACCAACAAACACTAAGATAGGTTTCGCGAGAGGGAGAATGATCTCGAGGAAAATCGTCATGTGGCCTGCGCCATCAATTTTTGCTGCTTCATCTAATGAAGTGGGAATGGCATCGAAATAACCTTTCACCAACCAAATCATGAATGGTAATGAGCCCGTTACATACACAAATAACAAGCCAGCATAGGTATCAATCAATCCCATTTTTGATAGCAAGATGTAGATAGCCGTCATTGAAAGAAAGGCCGGGAACATCTGCAATACAAGAATGCTCATCATAATGTTGCGCTTACCATTGAAGCGGTAGCGAGAGAACACAAACGCTGAAATAGTCACGACAACCAGTGAGATAACCATATTCGCTGTCGCGAGAAGAAAGGTGTTTTTATACCAGTCTAAATAGGGTGTGTCCGTGAACAATGCGCGGTAGTGGTCGAGCGTAAAGTCAATGCTTGTGAAAGAAGAACTGAATAAGTTATTCCCCGTTTTGAATGAAGCTAGCACTGTCCAAATCACTGGTCCAAGTACTAATAATGCGTTGGCAATGAGAAATAGGTACACGACTAGGGTGCCTATTTTGCCAATGTATTTGTCCATGTTAATTAACTTATTCGTACTATTTAAATTAGCCATGTTACATACCTACATCGTCTTTGAATGACTTCATGCGGCTGAATTGCCATATCGCAATACCAGACAAGAACAAGAAGATAATGATTGAGATAACCGAAGCGATTTGATACTGCTGGAAGTCGAGCGTGAGCTTGTAAATCCAAGTGATCAGAATGTCGGTGTGCCCTGCGAATCGATATTCAGGGTTGATAGGACCCCCTTCGGTTAACAGGTAAATCGCCCCAAAGTTATTGAAGTTATGGGCAAAGGTCATGACCAACGATGGGGCCACTTGGTGCAACACCATAGGCAGGGTGATTTCTTTAAATTGCTGGAACTTGCTTGCACTATCGACTTCACTGGCTTCATAAAGTTCGCTTGAAATGTTAGTCAGTGCCCCTGCAATAAGCAGCATAAAGTAAGGTGCGCCAACCCAAACACTCACCGCGATAACGGTAATTTTTGCGGTGAAAGGGTCTGATAAGAAGGCAATCGAATCAAAGCCCCACGAGTTTAACGTTGCGTTGACTGGTCCAATACCATTCAGTAGCAAGCGGAACATCAATAAGGTCACGAAAGCAGGAATGGCATAAGGGAGAATAAAGATAAAGCGCCATGCTTTTTTTGCTTTAATGTTTCGATTTTGTAGCGCAAGCGCCAGTAAAAAACCAAACCCACAAGTACATATGGTGGCAAAAAATGCCCACAGAACCGTCCAAGAAGCGACACCGAAGAAAGTGCTCGACCATATTTTCAGTTCAAATAGTGAAACAAAGTTTTTAAACCCCACCCAATCTACAAGGTTTCTTGGTGGGATATGATGAGGTGCCGAATAGTTAGTGAAAGAGACGAGTACCGTAATTATGATTGGTAAAATAATGAATGCGATACTGGCAATAAAAGCTGGCGATAGCATGATGAACGCGAACTTTTGGTCGTAAATGTCTTTAAATTGTTCTCGAAGGTTCAGTCGTGACTTAAGGCTGACTTTTGCATCTTGGACATTAGCGATGTACAGACAGATGAATAAGAAGCTGTAGAGTAGGGCTATGACCCCTTCGACCAACATAAAGACCGAGTTATCGCCCTGTAATATTTTAAAGCCTTCACGAACTTGAGCGACATCTCCTAAAGTGACTAAGCCTTTTAGCGAGGCCAACAGCTCCGGGAGAATCAACAATGTGATTAGCTGCATGGCTAAAAATACACCGCCTTTTATCCAATGACCTTTTACGATCTGTGTACTCCCCATAATAAGGAGTGAAGCGGGCATTCGCGATGCCGGCTGATTCTCTGTTAACAACATTGTTTATCTCTATTGTTTAGGTTGTCGTTATGTATTCGTTTTCTGGTCACGCCCTGAACTAGCGCTGTGGCTTTATGACACAGCGCATGAGCTAAGTCGCTTGTGAGTCGCGACGGGAGTTCAGAGGTTACTCTTGTAATTCTATTTGTTCTTCGATGATCGAAAGCGCACGGTCTAGAACAGAACTCGCAGGTTTATCGTTTACCCAGTAGTCTGTAATAGCACTGGCCATTGGTGACCAAATGAAGCCCATTTCAGGAATAGATGGCATTGCGTCTGAGTAGAAACCTTGCGTAATAATGGCGTAAGTTGCTTCATCGGCATCAACAATGATCTCTTCCATAACTGACTGGATAGGAGGGAGTGCTCTTGACATCTCATAGCGTTTTTTCAGCATCGCGTCGGAAGTAAGGTAGTCAGCAAATAATTGTGCGGCTTTCGGATACTCAGTGTAAGAAGACACAACCGCAAGACGAACAGTTGCAAAAGTGCGTGGTTGTTGGCCTGCTAATTTTGGCATAGGTACAACACCAAGATTTATACCTGATTCTTGATACCCTTCGATTGCCCAAGGGCCGTCGATAATAGCGGCGACTTTTCCTTCATTAAATAAGCCACGACGTACTTGCGGGTTGCGCATATCAACTGGATTTGAATTGTTGGCCACTTGCAGGGTTTTCATTGCTTCTAAGCCTTGTTGGGCTTTTTCAGAGTTGATGCCGATGTCTTTTGCATCGGTACCGTTATTACCAAATTCGTATGCGCCGTAAAGCGTGACAAACATACGAGACTCGTAATAGTTCTGTATGTCCCAAAGCAGTGCGTATTTATGCTCTTGCTTATTGTTGAAAGTTTTTGAAAATTCAATAATTTCTTCAAAAGTTTCAGGTGCTTTAGTCAGTAAATCTTTATTGTAGAACAGAGCGGTAGTGGCGAAGCTAACTGGGAAGCCATAGCTCACCCCTTCAGCTTGAGACGCATTAATCGCATTTGGCATAAAAGTATTCGAGATACGTTCGGCAGATACCAGATTCTCCATCGCCCCACCTGCCACGACTAATCGCCCCAATAAGTCATGTTCAATCTCTACCACATCTGCCACGCGAGCAGAGCCGCCATCCTGAATCAAACGAGAAGCGGCATCGATAGGCGCTAACCCACGGAATGAAAAATCAATATCGTATCCTAACTCCTTATTAAAGGACTGAGCGGCGTACTCCATGTAGTCGAGTGTTGTTTTGTCGGTCCAGATTAACAACTCAGCCCCATTTTCTGGCTGAATTGTGTCTGCGTTTGCATCGGCTGCAGCCGCTAATGTACTGGTCGTTAACGTTGCCGCCATTAAGGCTGCCGCGAATAGATTCTTTTTCATTCCTGAATTTTTCATACTGACACCGCGCTATTTAAATTCTTAGTAGTCGTTCGTTAAGTACTACTATGGTATGTCTCGCCGACAATATGTCAACATTACCTGGTTAAAATGTCAGCGTATTTGTGATGGTTATCACCTTCTGTTTGTGCTTTTTACATCTGGTAGCTATAGGGTTTTATGTCTTGTTTATTGGGGCTTTTGAACGGTGCTTTGTTCGTTTTGATACTTAGATTAATGAAAAGCCTACCGTTTGTGATGGTGATCAATAATCTCTGCAGTCAAGGGTGATTGATCTCTCATTTCTAAATTCAATAGGAAGCAAAACATTTATAATTCTAGAACAATAAATAGGCGTTCATTACGGACGACTATGTTTTTCTGGTTAAATGTTGCGAAATCAGCAAGCCTATCAAGAGACACAGTGGATAGATAAAGAGAAACAGTGAACAAAAATAACCCTACAAATAACAACAAATGATTCAGTGAAGAATCAATAAGGAATGACCGTGAAAAAAACATTATTGTCTGTAGTGATCACCAACACTTTACTTATTAGTGCTGGCGCTTCGGCTGCTGATGACCGAACTATGTCTCCAAGTGATATCTTTTTTTATGACGCTTTAAAATTTGGTGGGCATGTTGGAACATCGATTGAAGTCGAAGAGAAAAACATCACTGATTTTGCATCATGGGGTGGCGGCAAGTCTAAAGAGCGTACAACGACTCATGAAGTGTTTAACGTCTTCTATAACAACGCTGCGTGGAATGCGACAGCACTTTACGCGTTCAAACTTGAAAATCGTAAGAAAAAGAAAGGCGCATACGCAGAAACAGAAAATGGATATAAGCACTTATTATCATTAAACAAAAGTTTTCAACTAGGAAATGGTTGGGGAACGGGCTTGATCTATGAGTTGGAATATACAAAGGGTGATATTGTTACCTCTGCGAAAGTAGACGGCTTGAAAACCACGAAAGCTGAGCACAGTATTCGTCCATACCTTACGTACTGGAATAATGAATATTCAGCGGGTTTCTATTCAAACCTAGAGTACCTATACAACGATTCAGATAAGAGTGCTTGGGGTTCTCGTGAAGAGGAAGGTTACAGCCTCTTATTTAAACCTTACAAGCGCTTTGGTCAGTGGGAAGTTGCAGCTGAGCTCTACTATCAAGTTAAAGAAAATAAAGCGAAAACCGGAAACGGTTCACTCAATGAAGCCAGCGATTTCACCGAGATGTATATTGAACCAATCGTTCAGTACAGCTTTGAAGAAGCCGGCACTATGTACGTTCGTGCTCGTATTGGTGAAAACGAAACGAAACATACAGACGGTTGGGCAAAGAACGAAACTTTCTTCAAAGATATTCGTAAGGCAACTTTAGGCTATGAGCAAGCAATTGGCGACGATTGGTTGGTAAAAGGCGAACTTGAGTGGGCTAAAGACACAGAGACCTTCTCTAAGCTGAAAGGCGAAGAGAAAACTGTAGAACAAGAAACAATGTACCTACAAGCGCTTTACCGCTTCTAAGTGGTATTAATCACAACTCAAATGACAGAGTAATATTATGATCAAAGTTTCAGATATCGCCCAAATCGTTGGTGGAAAAATTGAAGGTGATAACACGGTAGAAATATCGAAGATTCGCCCAGTTTCCAGCGTAGAAGAGGGCGGCTTAGCCATTGTCTTTGCTAAAGCCGATTTAAAAGGGCTATCTGAAACTTTGGCTGATGTCATTGTTGGGCCAGAAGCCATTTTACAGACTAAAGCAAAAACAAAAATCGTGATTGAGAAGCTCGAAGCTGAGAAGCTCAATCAACTAATGCGTCATTATAAAGTTCAAAAATATCAATTGTTTGATCAAGGGAATACATCAGATACTCCCGATGTTTATATCGGAAAGCATTGTCAAATAGGTGAAGGTTGCCATTTCATGCCCGGTGTTAAAATCATGAACGGTGTAACAATCGGCAATAACGTTGCAATTCATGCCAATACAGTCATCAAAGAAGGCACTGTGATTGGTAACAATGTCACCATCGACTCTAACAACTCCATTGGTAATTACAGCTTCGAATACATGACCGGGCACAACACCCGTTATGAACGCGTGGAAAGTGTGGGTCGAGTGATCATTGGTGATGAAGTTGAAATTGGCTGTAATAACACCATCGACAGAGGCACTTTAGGCGACACCGTTATTGGTCGTGGAACCAAAATAGATAACCTAGTGCAAATAGGGCATGACTGCAAAATAGGCCAGCATTGTTTACTGGTATCTCAGGCTGGTTTTGCGGGCCACACTACCTTGGAAGATCATGTCATTGTTCATGGTCAAGCCGGTACCGCAGGGCATCTTACTATCGGTAAAAACTCCGTTATTAAAGCCAAATCAGGTGTGAGCCACTCTTTCCCTGCCAATAGTGATCTGTTCGGTTATCCGGCGAAAGATGCACGTTCTTATTATAAAAACTTAGCCGTATTGAACAAATTAACTCATCAAAAAAACAGTAACCCCCGTCCAAACTCTAAATCGTTAGAACTTGATAGAGACAAAAGAGCGGTGGTACCGAAAAAGAGCTTAATAGCGAGACTATTTCGTTTATAGGTTGCCGAAGCGAGAGCTTTAAAAAATTAAAGCCCTAACTCGCGATGACTAAGACGGAATAGAACCCTACATATATAAAAAATAATAAGGAAATGACAATGAAACGTACTCTACTTGTAGCCGCACTTTTATCTTCAGCGTTAATGGGCTGTGCGAGCACAGCTGACACGCCAGCAGCTGATCAAATGAAAGCAACAGGTCCTTTCGCCGATTGTAATCTCGCCACGGTGGAAGATCGCGGGCCAATTCGTCCTTCACTTTATGTTATAGGCACTTTCCCTGATGGCCAGTGGATCCACATGGAAAGCCGTCAAATGTCGCATAAAGGCAAAGGTATTTACCAAGTGGTAAGCGAAGAAAAAGCGGGCAACGTAAGTTTGCAGTTCGCAACGATGGGCTGGTCTCCACAATTTACCGCAGCTGGCATGTCGATGACGGCAGGTTATGAGAAAGCGCTAAAACGCGGTGGCTTTGCAAAAAACACAACCGTTAATATTCCAGAAGATGGCAAATATTTATGGAGTGTTGAAATTAGCGAAGATAAGAAGCCAGTTCGTGCATTGGTTAAAGCGTGTAAATAAGCGATGTAGCCAACCGACATAACTCACTCTATATCACCATTTATAACCACGCTATAACACCGTTTATAAACTCGTGGTTGACGCAGTGATACAGATGAAAGGTGCTCTGAATATCAGAGTGCCTATGTTTTAAACATAAACCTTAAATGTTCAATGATTAACGTTTACGTCTTTTTAGCCAGTAACTTGAGAGCTCCAGTCACTGGCTAAAAAGATTTTTACCTATCAAGATTTAACCCGTATTCGGAGTTTCAAATGGCAACAGTTAGCCTGCGTAAAGTAGAAAAACAGTACGATAATGGTTTTAAAGCCGTACACGGAATTGACTTAGATATTCACGAAGGTGAGTTCATGGTATTTGTGGGGCCGTCTGGTTGCGCCAAATCTACCACATTGCGAATGATTGCTGGCTTAGAAGATATCTCGGCAGGTGAAGTGCGTATTGGCGATAGAGTGGTGAATGATTTAGCGCCTAAAGAGCGTGGTATTGCCATGGTATTCCAAAACTATGCGTTGTACCCACACAAAACGGTCTTCGATAACATGGCCTTTGGTTTGAAAATGCAAAAGCGACCAAAAGAAGAGATCAAACAACGCGTAGAAGATGCCGCTGAAAAACTAGAAATTACTGATCTCCTGTATCGTAAGCCTAAAGAAATGTCGGGTGGTCAGCGTCAGCGTGTCGCGGTGGGACGAGCCATTGTTCGTAAACCAGACGTGTTCTTATTTGATGAGCCTCTATCCAATCTTGATGCCAAACTGCGTGTTTCGATGCGTGTAAAAATTGCACAACTACACAAGTCTCTTAAAGATGAAGGTAACCCTGCGACCATGATTTATGTCACGCACGATCAAACGGAAGCTTTAACCTTAGGCGACCGAATTTGTGTATTAAATCAAGGTAACATTATGCAAGTGGACACGCCGACCAACTTGTACAACGCACCGCAGAACAAGTTTGTGGCGGGTTTTATCGGCTCCCCAGCCATGAATCTAGTGAACACAACCCTACGCAAGTTAGGTGATGATATTTACGTGGAACTTGCCCCTAACGCCCAAATTATTATTCCTAAACGTTTGCAAGAAAAGCTTGTGGATCATATTGATAAGCCTGTGTGTCTAGGCATTCGACCTGAACACATAAATATTGCCGCTGATGATGAGATGGTGAACGTACACCCTGGTGAGCTGACCGTGGTTGAAAACTTAGGGAATGAAAAATACCTGTATTTCAAATTGGGTGATAACGAAATTGTTGCGCGAGTGAATAACCAAAGCATAAGTACATCAGATATTGGCAGCCAAGTACGCTTTAATTTTGATTCTGCGTTTTGTCATATTTTTGATGGTGAAACCGAACAGAACCTGACGTTGTAAAATCAGGCCTTATTGGCATTAACTATCGTAGATGAATGGTTTCAATAGAACGTTCTAACACCTCTCCTTAATAATATGCCCTAAGTATCTCACTTTGGCTTAAGGGCATAATAAAAATATAAATGAATCCTGAGAACTCATTCTCAAGATACTGTCGCGCCTCAATTAAATAGAACTTATATAAGGAAGGTTTTATTCGTACAGCTGACTTCATCGCTTCTGACCTTATTTAACGCGGCCGTAATGGTTGTATGGGAGGGATACTATATAGCATGCTCACGAAACACGACCTGATAGTTAAATCGCGTGACAAGAATATAAAACAATAACCTACACCAACATAACGTGAATAAAGGACGACACATGAAGAATAAGCTTATTGTGCTATCAGCATTACTGGCTTCCCTACCTGCTATGGCAGATTGGAACCAGGCCTATTTCCGTGGTACCGCCAATAACTGGCAAGCTGAATCTATGGTTAAAGTGAAAGCAAACCACTGGCAAATAGTGAAAAAATTTAACACCGGTGATGGAACGAACTCTCCTAGTTTTAAGGTTGATCGCTTTGGTGATTGGTCTGAAAACTACCCTCTATCAAATTTCTCTGTTGACCCTAATAAAACCTACGAAATTAATTTCTATGACGACACGAATAAAGTGGTGGTCCATGAAAAGCTTCCCTTTGATATGCGTGATGAAACCATGTATTTCGTGTTTCTTGACCGATTCTATGATGGCGATTCAGCCAATAATACATCGACGGGTGCCGACATGTATTCGGCAGACAAATCGGATTTCAAAAAATACTTTGGTGGTGACTTAAAAGGTTTAACCGCAAAGCTAGATTACTTGCATGATATGGGGATCACGGCCATTTGGATAACGCCTCCAGCTGATAACATTAACGTACCTGACAGTCGGGGTGGAGCGGGTTACCACGGCTACTGGGGACGTGACTTCTTTAAAGTTGATGAGCACCTAGGTACCGTTGAAGATTTTAAAGCATTAAAGACGAAAATGAACAGCTACGGCATGAAACTCGTGCTGGATTATGCGCCTAACCACTCTAATCCTGATGATGAAGGTGAATACGGTGCGCTGTATAAAAATGGTGTCCGTATTACCGATTATAAAAACGATAATAGTAGCTATTACCACCACAACGGCGCGATTGCTGCTAATGGCCAAGGTTGGGAATGGGATGACGCAAGGGCGGTTCGCGATAAAACCTTATTCAACTTAACCGATTTTGATCAACGTAAAGATGGCCCTGCGCGTCAGTATTTGATTGATGGTGCGAAATTCTGGGTTGATTTAGGGGTAGATGCGATCCGTATTGATGCGGTGAAACATATGGATAAAGAGTTTATCCAAGATTTTACTGGCCAAATAAACGCATACGCGAAGAAAAGCCAAGGTAAAGATTTCTATTTCTTTGGTGAGTGGATGGATTCAGGCGCTGACGCAACGGGATCAAACTTTGCTTCTATCGATTTTGCCAATACATCAGGTTCAGCACTGCTTGACTTTGGATTACGTAATACGATTGAAAATGCATTACTTCACCATAACAATATTGGTATGTACGCTATTAATAATTACATGAAATTACGTGACCAAAAATTCACAAGCAGTGATTGGCAAGTGGTGTTTTTGGATAACCATGACGCGTCTCGTATCTCTACCGTTTTACGCTCAGACGCGAAGAACTTTGGCGCAGGTAAAGACAAGTGGGGTGGTCGTCAAAGTGTTGCATTTGCACAAGACAGAGTGGAGCTGGGTTTAGCGCTTATCATGACCTCTCGTGGTATCCCATGTATTTACTATGGAACAGAGCACTACGCAGCTAACTTCACTACCAACGGTTTTGGCCAGCAAGGTAACGACCCATACAACCGTGAAATGATGCCAAGCTTTGATAAAACGACCAATGCTTACAAGATGATAAAAACATTAAGTAAGCTTCGTAAGGACAGCTATGCGGTTCAGCAAGGTGATTATATCGAGCGTTGGATAAGCAATGATGTATTGGTATATGAACGTAACGCAGGCGATGACGTAGTTGTGGTTGCAATGAACCTCGGTCAAGGTACATCGGTTAACGCGGTGAATTTAGGATTGGCAAACGGAACTTACGACAGTGTATTAGGCACTGACCAAGTGGTTGTTTCTAATGGCAGTGGCACATTTAATCTAGACCAAAATGAAGTGGTTATCTTACGCACTAAGCACTAACAGGTAATACAGGCTATTGATAACGGTTTTACTGGTTTTTGATTGAGTATCAACAGCATAAACCTCGTACATAGTGTGCGAGGTTTTTTTTATTTTTCTTCGCTTGAGCTAGTGGAATATTCTTCATTTTATCGAATTCCAACTAAAATCCTGCCCAAGGGTGTCTTTTCTACAAGAAAACTAGTCGAAGCCTTAACCATGATCTACAATACGGCAAAATTCTAACTCGACTATTTTCAGGAAGAGCTGCATGTACATGAGCACTGATGAGGTTCGCAACGCGTTCCTTAAGTTCTTTGAGAGCAAAGAACACCAAATCGTAGACAGTTCATCGTTAGTTCCACATAACGATCCAACCCTGCTATTTACTAACGCAGGCATGAACCAATTCAAAGATTGCTTCTTAGGCGCCGAAAAACGTGCCTACACTCGAGCAACTACGGCTCAGCGTTGTGTACGTGCGGGTGGTAAACACAATGACCTTGAAAACGTAGGTTTCACGGCTCGTCACCATACATTCTTCGAAATGCTAGGTAACTTCAGCTTTGGTGATTACTTCAAAGAAGAAGCGATTGGGTTTGCTTGGGAATTCCTGACTGAAACACTAGGTCTGCCAAAAGATCGCCTGTTAGTAACGGTTTACGAGACAGATGACGAAGCATTCGAAATCTGGAACAAGAAAGTGGGCATCCCAGCTGACAAGATTGTTCGCATCGGCGACAAAGAAGGTGGCAAGAAGTTTGAATCTGATAACTTCTGGACAATGGGTGACACAGGTCCTTGTGGTCCATGTACTGAAATCTTCTACGATCACGGTGAGCACATCTGGGGCGGTCGTCCTGGTACACCTGAAGAAGATGGTGACCGTTTCATCGAGATTTGGAACAACGTATTTATGCAGTTCAACCGTCATGCTGACGGCACTATGGAACCGCTACCTAAGCCAGCTGTAGATACTGGTATGGGTATTGAGCGTATCTCTGCAATCATGCAGGGCGTTCACTCTAACTACGAAATTGATGTATTCCAAAAGCTAATCAAGGCGACAGCAGAAGTAGTAGGTCACGACGACCTATCTAACCAATCGCTGCGCGTTATCGCTGACCACATCCGTTCTTGTTCATTCCTAATCGCTGATGGCGTAATGCCTTCAAACGAAGGTCGTGGCTACGTTCTACGTCGTATTATTCGTCGTGCAGTGCGTCACGGTAACAAGATTGGTGCACAAGGCGTGTTCTTCCACAAACTTGTGGGTGTACTGGCTGAAGTGATGGGTTCTGCAGCTGAAGAGCTTAAGAAACAGCAAGAGCTTGTTGAAAAAGTACTTCGCATCGAAGAAGAGAACTTTGGTCGTACGCTAGAGCGCGGCATGGTTATCCTAAACGACGCATTAGACGCACTTGAAGGCAAAGAGCTTGACGGTGAAACAGTCTTCAAACTTTACGACACATACGGCTTCCCGGCTGACCTTACTAACGATGTAGCTCGTGAACGCGACTTTACTATCGATGAAGAAGGCTTTGAGAAGGCGATGGAAGCACAGCGTAAGCGTGCACGTGAAGCGGGTCAGTTCGGTACTGATTACAACGCAACGATCAAAGTAGACACGAACACTGAGTTCTGTGGTTACACAGGTACTGAAGGTGCAGGAGAAATCTCTGCGTTATTCGTTGACGGCGAAGAAGTATCTTCACTATCGGCAGGCGACAAAGCAATCATCATCCTTGAAGAGACACCATTCTACGCTGAGTCAGGCGGTCAATGTGGTGACGCGGGTACGCTAAGCACAGCGTCGGGTCTGTTCAAAGTACAAGACACTCAGAAGCTAGGTAATGCATTTGCACACCACGGTGAGCTAGTTGAAGGTGTATTTACTCAAGGCGATAAAGTAGAAGCAACGGTTGATGCTGAGCGTCGTGCTGCTATCTCACTAAACCACTCTGCAACTCACTTACTTCACTCAGCATTGCGCGAAGTGCTAGGTGAGCACGTTGCTCAGAAAGGTTCTTTAGTTAAGCCAGACAACCTACGTTTTGACTTCTCTAACCTTGAAGCGGTAACACCAGCACAGATTAAAGAAGTAGAGCGTCTAGTTAACGCACAAGTTCGTAAGAACCATGTGATTGAAACTAACATCATGGACATCGAGTCAGCGAAAGAAAAAGGTGCGATGGCACTGTTTGGCGAGAAGTACGATGATGAAGTTCGCGTTCTGTCTATGGGCGATTTCTCTACTGAGCTTTGTGGTGGTATCCACGCAAGCAACACGGGTGATATCGGTCTATTCAAGATCATTTCAGAAGGTGGTATCGCTGCTGGTATTCGTCGTATTGAAGCGGTAACGGGTGAAGCAGCTCTAGATGCAGTAGAAGCTCAGGCTAACGCTTACGAAGAGAAGCTTGCTGAATCAGCTAAGAAAGCGAAATCGCTAGAGAAAGAAATCCAACTACTTAAAGAAAAGATGGCTGCAGCTGAAGGTGCAAACATCATGGGTAAAGTAGAAGAGCTCTCTGGTACTAAGGTACTGGTTGCTGCCATTGAAGGTGCAGATAACAAGAACCTACGTACTATGGTTGATAATGCTAAAAACCAAGTGGGTAGCGGCATCATCCTGATTGCGAACGTAGCAGACGGTAAAGTTGGCTTAATTGCTGGCGTAACCAAAGACCTTATCGGCAAAGTTAAAGCGGGTGACCTCGTTAAGATGGTTGCTGAGCAAGTTGGCGGTAAAGGCGGCGGTCGTCCAGATATGGCTCAAGCGGGTGGTACTGACGTTGAAGCGCTACCTGAAGCGCTTAAATCAGTACGTATTTGGCTTGAAGAGCGTCTTTAAGCTTAAGTAATTGATACAAAGATGCCCAATCAACTGATTGGGCATCTTTTATTTTGCCCATTGGAAGAACCTTTGAAAAAGGTTTGATTGAGATTAACCAAGAAGGCTAATGGTAACGTTAGACTCCTTGGTTAATTTTTTATTGCTTCGCCATGACGCGGAGTATGTGTTTTTTTGTCATATATAGACATTGGTCTTGGGAAGGTGAGGAAGGGTGAAAATGCCTCTTATCGTGCAGAAATTTGGTGGGACGTCGGTGGGTTCAATTGAACGAATCCATCATGTAGCAGAAAAAATCATTGAAGCGAAAAATGAAGGGAACCAGATCCTGGTTGTCGTTTCTGCTATGTCAGGTGAAACAAATCGGTTAGTTAACTTAGCTTCACAAGTTGATAGCGTACCAAACGCTAGAGAGTTGGATGTGCTGTTAACGGCCGGAGAACAAGTTTCCATGGCTTTGTTGGCGATGACGTTGCACAAGTTGGGTTATGAAGCGACATCGATGACTGGCTATCAAGCCAAAATACACACCGATTCTAATCATAATAATGCGACGATTGAGCGTATTGATACCGCTCCTATTAAAGCGCTGTTAGATGATGACCAGATTGTTATTGTTGCAGGTTTTCAAGGCGTTAATGCGAAAGGTGATATCACAACCTTAGGGCGAGGTGGTTCAGACACCACGGCCGTTGCGTTGGCGGGCGCCCTTCAAGCGAAAGAGTGTCAGATATATACCGATGTTGATGGCGTATATTCCTGCGACCCTAGAGTGGTTAAGCAATCTAAAAAATTAGATACCTTAGACTTTCCCTCTATGGAAGAAATGGCTCGCAGAGGCGCTAAGGTTTTACACCTTCCATGTGTTCAACATGCGTGGCGACACAATGTACCATTGAGAGTGCTTTCGAGCTTTGAAGAAGGCGAGGGAACACTTATCGCGGGTAATGACTGTTTGAATGATATTGCCGGGATAGCCATTCAAAGAGAGATGGTTCGCGTCGAGTGTTTGAATCAAGATTTACCGTCTCTCATGTCGCATTGCCATTTATTAGGGATTGAAGTCTGTAGTGTGATCGAGGAAGCAGAACGGGCAGCACTCATTATCAAACCGGACATAAGTGCTAAATTAAAACTAGTTTTTGACGAGAAAATCCGTAATAGTGAACAGGTTAGTTTGTTAACTGTGGTAGGAAGCCGAACACAAGAAATTGTGGTCAGTTCACATGGATTGTTGTCTGAAGGCGAAATTGATGTACAGCATCACTTATTGCAACAGCAGTCTTTAACTTTGGTGATATCACCAACGCAAGTCGATATGGCTGCTAACATATTACACAATGCATACATCGTAGCGCGTGAAACACAGGGTTATCCTAAAAAAGAAGTGCATTTTGGTTAAATAAACTCAATCGATAGTTTACGAAAATATAACTTTTGTTGGATAATGCTCGCGTAGCTAGATAAATTTAGAGATTACTCAAGGAGCAAAGAATGCTAATTTTGACTCGCCGCGTTGGCGAAACACTGATGATTGGTGACGAAGTAACAGTTACTGTACTAGGCGTTAAAGGTAACCAAGTACGTATTGGTGTTAACGCACCTAAAGAAGTATCTGTTCACCGTGAAGAGATCTACATGCGCATTCAAGCTGAAAAAGGTAATGGTAACGTTGCACCTGGCAACTACTAATACTTTTGCGTAGAGAAGAGGCTAGCATTGTTGCTAGCCTTTTTTGATCTTGGGGGAATGGAAATACGCATTTGAACATCGATGGGGTGGTAACGGGTTAGTCTTAACGCGGTGAAGTGAGAGCTTTATGACGTTATGAAATACAAATAGGATCGCTCATCGCTATTACACGGTATTTTGTCTGCGCAAACTCAAGATTTGTTAGCTTCCCCTATGGCGCAAATACGCATCCCGTAGTATTGTGCAAACAGCGGTAGCACTTGCTGCTGGATAAATTAGATAATTGTTTTCTGCTGTTTATTATTGCCAATCTTTCACCTTAATTTTTAAGGGAAAAAGCGCGATTTGAAGCTTATAAGTTCAATTTGCAAGCGCTTTGATTAAATAGCAAACGGTTGAGTGTTTTTGTCCAATTTTTTTCAATAAAGTGTTTGACATATTTTCGGTAAAACGTAATATGTGCCTCCGCAAGACGGTGAGGTGGCCGAGAGGCCGAAGGCGCTCCCCTGCTAAGGGAGTATGTGGTTTGTAGCCGCATCGAGGGTTCGAATCCCTCCCTCACCGCCATTTCTTGCACGTTTGAATTTGCAAGCAAACACAGAAGTAACAATGTGCGCCCTTAGCTCAGCTGGATAGAGTACCTGGTTACGAACCAGGCGGTCGGAGGTTCGAATCCTCCAGGGCGCACCATTCTCTTTACTCTTACTTGTAAGTGTTTCGAGAATAATGAATAAGGTGAGGTGGCCGAGTGGCCGAAGGCGCTCCCCTGCTAAGGGAGTATGTGGTTTGTAGCCGCATCGAGGGTTCGAATCCCTCCCTCACCGCCATTCATTATAGGCCTATGGCCTTTTTTTTGTTTCGTAGAAACAGAATGTGATATATTTCACAACTTCTTCTCTTGAAGATACCGTGCGCCCTTAGCTCAGCTGGATAGAGTACCTGGCTACGAACCAGGCGGTCGGAGG
>NZ_JBGOOU010000017.1:0-104430 GCF_041439815.1 Vibrio sp. 1F279
ATGATCTTATTCTTCGTGCCGGTTAATTAGAATGCGGGGTTCATGACGCGCTTACGAATGTGGCTGCTTCGGTATTGCGTTGTTCACGCTTTAAATTTTCGTTATAAGCTATTGCATTTGTTAAGTATTTCAAAGTATGCGTAAAAGGTTCTCAGTAATATTCTTTCTTTAGTTATGTAAAGCGGGTTACTTATGGGCTCATCATCTCGCAGTAAATCGGTTGCACTTATATCGAGTGTATTTTTTGTTCTAGGTCTTTTGTCAACGAACATTGATGGGTTCGGTTTAGCGCCCATATTTGTTGTGTTGATATCCTTCTTTATGCTTATTATTCATAGTTTTCTGCACTTTAGCGGTCGTAAAAATAGCGATGTATTTAATGCTTATGAAGAGTCAGCTAAAACTAAGGCAGCAGCACTAGAGTCTGGGCTGAACAATAAAAATAAGTAATACGGTCAAGCTAGTTCGCTTATAACAAGCGATGCAATTTTATAGACCAGTTAGCTATTTTCACTACTCGCTTCAATGCCTATACGCATGAGTGGCATATTTGCTATTGTAGTCAATAGTTTAGTTAGGGTTACTTACTTATGAAGTATAACTTTACCATCTGGGTCTTCGGCATGAAGACTAAAGTGGTTTTTTGTTAGGGCGATACCTTTAAGTATCGTTCTAATAACAAATTTAAGTCGACTGTGTAGTGGTAGCGTTGTCAGCTACTTAATTGGGTGCTAACTGGCAAAGGAGATGTTGATCAATGGAAGAATTGATAGCCCAATATACGGGTGCAAACGAAGATGAAAGGCTAACTCGGCAATATATTGCTCAGTTAGAGTTTGATACTACGATACATAAACTCACACCTTATTTACTTAAAGGGAAATCAGTATGTGAGTTAGGAGCAGCAACGGGGCGCTATTCCTTACATTTTGCAAAATTAGGTTGTGATGTTACAGCAGTAGAACTTGCGCCTGACCAAGTGAAGATTTTAAATACTAAAGTAAAATCTGAAGGTATTGAGTTAAAAGTGTTTGAGGGTAATGCTTGTGATGTGTCATTTATCGAAAGTAATTCTCAAGACGTTTGTGTAATTCTTGGGCCCTTGTACCACCTAAAAACTCTGCATGAAAGAGAGCTTGCGGTTAATGAAGCACTAAGGATTTTAAAGCCAAATGGTGTACTAGCCATAGCCTATATTTCACGTTTTTTTGTCGCTGGTATGTTTGCCCAACAATTTCCAGAGCTAGTCACTCCGGAGGTACTTTTAGAGTTAAATAAACATGGCACGGTATCAAACGCTAAAGCCGATAGTTTTTTCAAGGTCGGGTATTTCGCAACGCCTAGTGAAATTGAAAATCTTGTAAACAAAAATGGGTTTAATGTAATTGGACACGCAGCAACAGATGGATTTGGACGTTACATATCTAACGGTGTTAATAACTTTACGCCATCTCAATATCAGACATGGTTAGATTATCATTTGACAAATTGCGATGAAGCAAGCCTTTTGGGATCAAGTAATCATGGTTTAGTGATCGCTAGAAAAGCCAGTTCACAAAGCAGTTAAGTCGGATTCATAAGCGTGTGCCGATTCCGTTTCGCTTCATTATGGCACACGTACACTCACCGTTTATTGGGACGTTAGCTGTTCTATTGGTATCAGAGGGAATATGTTTAAATTCGTAAGGTTGATAGTGCTATCAAATTTATTAGCACTGCTAATTGTGGTTACTTTCGAGTATTTCACAGGCTATTTGAAACTAGCATTTTCTAGTGATTATGCGTTCTATTCAATGCTAATTCTTCTTGCTCTGGGTTCACTTTTGTCTTTTTCCGGTCATAAGGTCGGATATAGTGACCCTAGTAACATGGCTGGCGTTTCTGCTAGTTCGTTAATTGAAAACGAGTCTGCTAAATCAACCATTGTGACAAAATTAGAGAGTACGTCTGTTGGGCACAGCTTATTGCTCGCTAGTTTGTTGCCACTACTTTATTGCCTACTATCGTAGCCATCACCTAATAGATTGTTTAACTGGATTCCAAAACGCTCGGCACTTTTGTAATGGTCGGCTTTTGTGGGTAAGGTAGTCATATTAGTTTGGTTGCATTTTTCACTAGTTAACTAGGCTTATACGAGCTTGAAAAATATAACATGGAGAGTGAATTGAAAGATTACGAAGTTTATCTGTTCGATATGGACGGAACATTAGTAAATTCAGAGCCTTTAAAGGGCAAAGCGTTAGCATTAGCTTGTTTAGATTATGGCGCACACGTAGACCACAACATTTACAAAGATGTTATGGGGGAAAGTTGGCAGGTTGTAACGGGTCACTTTTTTGAAAATGCAAATATTGCTCCTGACTTAGAAGAGTTTAATTGCCACTTTCGAGCTTATTACGAACAGATGCTCAATGATGATCTTGAGCTAAATGTTGGGGCTAAGGCTTACATAGAACAGTTAAAACTAGCAGGGAAAAAGTGTGGAGTTGTTAGTTCAGCAGCAACATGGATGGTTGATAATATTTTAATCTCGTTGCAGCTAGAGAATGCTTTTGACCTTGTTATCACACAGGAGCATGTAACTAAGCATAAACCGGATCCTGAAGCCTATACTTTAGCTCTTGGTAGATTAGCGGCTTCACCTGGCCAAACAATTGTGTTTGAAGATTCCACAGCGGGTATTCGTGCTGGTAAATCTAGTGGCTGTGACGTCATTGCTGTTAAGCATAGCTTTAATGGTAAAAATGATCTAAGCGGTGCAGTTAAAGTAATCAGTACATATGAGGAATTGCCCGTATAAAAAACGAGTATGGGATTAGTAATTAAGACCGGGTAACTGACTTCTCAGTATTGCCTTGCCATGTTGCTCTGCGGCATGAAGGCTAAAGTGTTTTTTAGTTAGAGTGATACCGCTGAAGTAAGAATCATCAGACATGTTACCTCCGGTGTAATCCCACTTAAGTGTGGCAGTTCCTCAGGAGGGGGAGCCCATATTATTCGCTATGGCGCATTGTCGACTTTTCATCATCAAGGAGAGTTTATGTCTATACCCAAGAAGTCACTATTGAGCGAGTATTCTAAAAACTCATATTTCTGTGATAGCTTTTCGAAAAAAATAAAATACAACAACCAAACTGCTATTGAAGTATTTCTTGAAATAGCAACTCAAACACCGACTTGGATTGCATTTCTGATGTCTACGAGAAACTGGGTTGTATCGAAACTCGGTTTAAAAAATTTGGGTGGTCTACAAGATGTATCCCGAGACAAATTAGGTTCAGAATACGTAGTAGGCGAACGAGTCGGCATTTTTACACTGGTCAGTTCAACTGAGAATGAAGTTGTATTAGAAGACTGTGATAAACATCTTAATGTCCGAGTTTCTTTTCTTATTGAGCCTGAAGGAGAAACCGCAATTGTTCACGCAAATACCGTGGTTCATGTGAACAATGTGTTTGGTAAGACCTATATGTTCTTCGTTACGCCATTTCATAAAATAATAGTACCAAGCTCCCTGAAAGGGTTAGAACAGGCATAACAAATAGGGATTGAGTATGAATACGATACTCTAATTGAGCAGGTGAAAGCTATAAATCAAGAAATATAGCTAGTAATTTAAGCCGACAGTTAACACTTGGCAGTTGCAGTTGCAGTTCGGCTTTGCTTTAGTGATTTAGATGGTAGATTTGAGTGTGTTTGGTTACGTTATTGGGCGTTAGCTTACAAAGATGAAAAGGAACGTTTGATGTTTAAAATTGAGACAAAGAGACTGATTATTAGGGATATGAATCCTAGCGATGAAGATGCCTTCGTAGCGATGTCTCAAGATGCTAAATATCAGCGTTTCTATGATGAAAGTGACTGTGATCCTATTAAATATAAAGAGTTAACCAACTTGTTTATAGCCCAGGCGTCTGAAGAACCAAGGAAATCATATCAACTCGCAGTTGAATATAAGAGCACAGGGCAGTTCATTGGTACTGTTTGTTTGCGTTTAGAAGACAATCAGCAAGCTTCAATGGGGTGTGCGTTTTCAAGATCGCATCAAGGTCATAAGTTAAGCAATGAAGCGGCTCTCACTTTGGCTGATTTTGGTTTTTCAACATTGGGTGTACACCGCATTTATGCGGAGACAATCAGTAAGAATTTACCTGCCATTAAGCTTTGTAAGTCTTTAGGTATGCGTAAAGAAGCGCACTTTAGAGAGCATCGTTTTTTCAAAGGGCGGTGGTGGGATACCGTAGTTTTGGCTGTCCTGCGAGCCGAATGGGTCAAGGCATAGCCAAGTGACTAATGTAGATTCGATACGCTTTACAAACAAGGCTTAGATCCGGAACAAGGTTATCTGGTTTGATACTTTGATTCGGTAGTATCAAGGTGAAGCTACTTGGTTTTGGGGAATCTGCTTTCATTACTTGCCACGATTATTTAGAAAGGCCACAGTAAGATAGCTGTTGGCTAGGTAATTGGTTGTTCGTTGTCTATAGGAGATATAACTGTGTTTTATAGTAAGGAATACAACAAGGGGTTACTGCTCATCCTTGTTTCGATAAGTGCTTTCATTGTCATTACGTCTGATAATAACCCCGGAACATTCGTCGCTCACGCCATCAACGGGTTAATTGCTTTGCTCTTTTTCTCCATGACAATTGAAGTCAAAGGCAATGTATTGAGCTGGTATTTCGGTTTTGGTTTTTGGCGTAAGAATGTAGAAGTGTCAGACATAACGGAGACATCGTTTTATCAAAGCAAGTGGTATCAAGGTATTGGCATCCGCATGTTGAGCGATGGTTGGTTGTATAATGTATCGATAGGTTCAGCGCTGAAGTTAAGTTTAAGCAATGGACAGCATGTTTACATTGGTTGTAAGGATACAGACGGTTTAAATACGGCCTTGAAAGCTGCTAACGAACAGATAACTCAAAAGTGATTTACGAGGCTTGGCACTTTTCGTTTAAAGTTTGACTAATGTTTAAGGTCATATGGTTTTGGGCAGTAGCGTTGCTCGGACCGTAAACGTGATGTTGACAGGGAGAGTTATGAATCAACAAGAAGCCTTTATAGGGTTTGCGGTTTATGGGCTTATCAGTAGCACAATTGGCTTTTTTACGTTTTTTATTATCAAAGGTGCGAAGTACAAACAAACATTGTGGACTTTGCAGTCTGTTGTTTTTGGTATCTTCTTGATTGGTTTTATCTATTGCTCAGGTGGTAATGGGGCAGAATTATTGGTCTGGATTCCGCTGGTTACTTTCATGTCTATTTACAATATCCACTCACTGAAGTTTTGTGTTTTTTGTGGAAAAACTAACGTAAGAAAAAGAGGATTAGCATCCATAAAATCATGTAGTGGATGTGGTAATGCTTTATAGTAAAACTACGATATGCCAGACGTTTGTTCATTTTTAGTTTCAGCCTTAAAAGGAAGTTGTATGAATTTAGATAAAGCTAAAAAACGCATCGCAAAGCAGGTTAAAAAAGGCGACAACGGATACCCAAAAATCACGCTAGCGTATTACGGAACGACAAAAGATCTCGCAACGGAAGTTTCGGTTCAATTTATGTTGGGTGAGAGCGATGGTGTTCAAGAGGAGCGTTTCTCTTGCGAAACAGAAATTCGAGATAATGAGTTAATCCAGACAACGTTACTCAAGATAATCGAGCGAGCGAATGTTAACTCAGTGATTGAAGTTGAAGGCGTGACGGTTCTTTAGTTTGCTTTGAGTCTAAGCGTTTATTTATTAATGTCGGTTTGGAACCTAATTCAGTCAGCGAACTTAGGTTATAACGAAACTGTCTATATACGCACTTAAAGGAATAGGGAAATGCAAGAAAATGACACTGTATTACCATGTGGAAACTGCAATAAGGAAACGTCACACATCAGGTTAAGCGCGTCCGAAGTGAAGTTGAAACAGCAAGAGAAGAACAGCTTAAAGTCGCGAATTCTAAATATTGTATTCGGTGTGTTGTTGGGTTCACATAAATCAGAATCTAAAATTAGCTACTTCAAGTGCTCGGTTTGTCATGCAGAGTACAATGATAGCGAAAGCGCTCCCCATGGTTGGGGCTAGTTGGCCTTGTTACTATGAACTCACTTCTCAACGTTTATCGTGAAGATTTGCAGATTATTGGTATGATGTTTCTATAGTCTTCGAGAGGTTTTATGATGTTGAAAATGACAAGTAGTGTACTTGCGGTGTGTTTATTCGGTCTTAGCATGGGCGCTACCGCTTCGACACTCGAAGAGTGTGCCAAACTCCTTCCTGACGGTCACACTTATAAAGTAGAGATCATTTTAGACGTAGATAAGACTGAGAAGGATCCAACGGTTACTGGTAGTTTTGGGGTGACGGGTGGAGCCGATGCGCCAGAGACTTTCGATATCGGTGATTTTGTCGAGTGTGCTGGCCCTTTGATCAAAACCGTAGATACAGACAGCAACGAAGCGTCTAATTCCTAGTCACGGGTTATCTTGTTGGTAAGCTCATTAGCCAGTTAACGAATTCATAAAAATACCGCCTTAATCAACGGCGGTATTTTTTATTACGCTTATTACATTATTCAGCACAGAACCACAGAGCATTCAGCAGAGAACATAGAGCAGAAAGACTAGTTAATGTGAGCTAATTCGACACTCTGCGTTTCGTTCGCCACTTTCCAATCTCCACCTAAGGCTTTATATACTGCAATCGTAGTATTGGCGGTTTGCAGTTTGGCAGCTACTTGGCGATCTTGCATCGCTTTTTGTTGTTTTTGTGCGTCTAACACCGACAAGTAATCGACTAGCCCCGCTTTGTATAGCGACTTTGCCTTGCTCACCGCGTTATCAACGGCAAGGGTAGCTTCATCGATGCGCTTTTGGTTCTCTTGGCTACGGCCATAGGCAAACAAGCTTGAATCGACTTCTGCAAAGGCGCTGTCGACAGAGTGTTGGTAGTTAAGCGCTGCAGAACGGAACCTTGCTTCGTTCATTTTCACCATGGCTTCGCCTCGGCCACCATCGAATACATTCCAACTGATACCGGCAGATGCAGCCCAACCGAATGAGTCGCTACTGAACAGATCATCAAAGCTTCCAGCCGTCACACCTGGCGTACCCGTTAGGAAGAACTTTGGATAGCGATTAGCAATGCTTGCACCAAGTTCTTCGTTAATGGCTGCCATTTCGCGTTCTGCGATTCGGATATCTGGGCGTCGTTCTAATAAGTCAGAAGGTAAGCCTGTCGGAATTACATCGTTCATTCGCGGAAGGGTGAATTCACCGACTAAACGTCGGTTTACGCTCGTGAGTGATTCCCCTAACAACACCGCCATACGTTGTTTGTGAACTTGCTCTGCTATTTCAAGTTGAGGAACAATAGATTCAGTCGCCGCAAGCATGGCTTTGGCTTGAGCAAGATCTAACTCAGACCCGTAGCCGCTGCGAACCACTTTGGTGACCAATTCTAAAGTCTGCTTTTGGTCGGCTATATTCTCTAGTGCGATCATTTTTCGCTCTTGCGCGCCACGATATTGCAGGTAGTTGTGAATGACATCGGCAGTGATCAAGGTGTTCAAGCCTGATTGGAATATCTCGGCTTGTTCAACTCGAATCGTCGCTACGTTTGATTGTTTTTCGATACGTCCAAACAAGTCCATTTCCCACGCGATGCTCGCACCTAAGAACCCACCATCGTGCTGGGCTTCAAGTAACGACATGCCCGTTGCTGACTCAACCGCATCAGAGGCACCAAATACCGGGCCAAGTAGGGAGTCGTTCTCACTCAGTTGGTAGTTGTAATAACCACCACCGACGTTAATGGTCGGAACCTTGAATGATTCGACCACGCTTTTGTATGAGTTCGCCATGTTGATTCGCTCGGCTGCCAGTTTAAGTGGGATGTTCTGGTTTTGAACATCGGTCACTAACTGATTGAGCGTTGGATCATTGAACTGTGTCCACCAATGATTATGCTGTTCGTTTTGGCTCACACCGTTTTGGTTCACATCACCTTGGCTATACAAGAAGGTCTCTGCCATGGTTGTTTGAGTTTCTTCGTAATCTGGACCAACCGCGCAACCTGTCAGCAACAAGGCGAGCGCTATAGGAGCGACTTTAAACTTAGTTAATGGATGCATGTTTATTGCTCCTTGTTGAATGAAGTTGTATTGCCGCTGTTTGAAGGCTGAGGTGTTGCATCAAGCACAATCACAGCGTCTTTGATTGCTTCTGCTACTGACTTTTTTTCTTCAGTTCGATAGAAAAGCTTGTACAGCGCAGGCATCACAAACAGAGACAGCACGGTTGCTGCAGCTAAGCCACCGATAATGGTTGCCGCCATCTGGTCAAACAGTAGGTCGCTTAGTAACGGAATCATGCCAAGCGCCGTAGTAAGTGCCCCCATTGAAATCGCCATTGTACGGTTCACGGTTGCTTCTTTGATGGCATCAGATAGTGAGCGCCCGTTCTTACGTTCAAGTTCTATTTGGTCCATCAATACAATGCCGTTTTTGATGATCATACCTGTTAAGGTTACGGCGCCAATCAATGCCATAAATCCGAATGGTTTATCCAATAGCAATAAGCTGAATGTGGCACCCGTCGCTGCAAGCGGTAGGGTAGTGAAGATGATTACTGGTTGTTTGAATCCGTTAAACATCGCCACCAAAATGATGATCATTAACAAGATTGCTTTAGGTAACTGTTTAAGAATATCGCTGACGGCTTTGTGCTCGTCGTAATATTCGCCACCCCATTCAAGGCTATAACCATCAGGCAAATGAATCGCTTCAATTTGATCTTTAATTGAGTTCCTCACCGCTGCTGGTGTGGTGTAACGACCGACACCTGTTTGTGCTGTGATGGTTTTTACACGGTCACGGCGCCAAATCATGGTTTCTTCGCTGCTTAATTCAAATCCATCGACAACTTGGCCAAGTGGAACACTGTGGATGCCCAACAGAGATCGTACGGGCAACGTTTCCAATGACTGAATCGAACTCTCTGTGCCTCGCAGTTGAATTGTGACCAGTTCATCGTTTAAGTTCATACGACCCAAAGGCATGCCTTCTGAAGCTCGCTTCATCGCGAACGCAATATCCGCACGGTTTATACCTGCAGTGCGCATCTTTTCTTGGTTGATGACAGGCTCAAATACTTTACTTTTCTGTCGCCAGTCGTCACGAACGTACTTGGTGTCTGGGTGTTCTGCGAAGATTGCTTTTGCTTGCTCTGATAAGCCATGTAAGATCTCGGCATCAGGGCCTGAGAAACGTGCTTCAACGCTGAATTTATCCGCCGTCGCCAATTTTAAGCTTCTAAAGCGAGGGTCTGCGTTCGGAAACTCTTCCATTAACCATTTATCACCGCGTGCGATCAATGGGCTTAGTGACGGAAAATCGGTCGCGTTAATCAAAATCTGACCATAGGCCGGATCGAACGGTTCTGGCTCTATAGTCACGGAGAAGCGAGGAGCACCTGCGCCAACATAGGTTGAAATACTTTCGACTTCCGGCTGTTCCAACAACCATTGTTCGATTCGCTTCATGTCTTCTGAGGTTTGTTCTACCTTGGCACCGTTCGGCAGCCAGTAATCTAGAAATAGGATCGGTCGGTCGGCTTGTGGAATAAAGTTAACGGCAATGTTCGGGATAGCTAATGCAGTCACTAATATCAACGGAACCAAAGCGCTCAATGCTTTAAGCGGATTATCGACAGTCCAGTTGACACTCTTACGGTATAAGCTGACTTTGGTGTTATCAGCTTGCTTGGTTGGCTTGATGAAGAACCAACACATCAAGGCTGTGAACGTCATCGCGACTAGCCAAGACAGTAACAATGACGACGCGATGATAAGGAATACCGAGCTTGCGAACTCAGCAGCATCGGTTTTTGAAAAGATTACAGGGCTCGCACCCATGATAGCGATAACTGTCGCACCAAAGAGTGGTGTTGCTGTCTCTTTAACAGAGTCAATCGCGGCTTTAGTGCGGTCGATGCCTTTGTTGATTTTCACAATCATCATGTCGGTGATGACAATAGCGTTATCTACCAACATGCCGAGGGCAAGAATGAACGTACCTAGCGAAACTCGGTGTAAGTCAATCGAAGTCATGTTCATGTAGATAAGCGTCAACAAGATAGTCAGCAGGAGGCTCGAACCGACGATGGTTGCGCTTTTTAATCCCATGAATACCGACAAGACGATAAATACAATCGCGACACTTTCTAATAAGTTGCTTACGAAGTTGTCGATCGATTTCTGAACTTCTTCAGGTTGGTTAGCAACTGTCGCAATATCAACACCTAGTGGTAAGGTTGTTTGAAAATCGTTGACGATCTGATTGATTTCATCGCCAAGTGATACCACGTTAACACCGGTGACTGGGCTCATCGCTAATGTGACTGCAGGTACGCCGTTGTAGCGGTTTTCTGTCATCATTGGCTCTTGGTAACCCATTGTGATGTCAGCGATATCACCTAAGCGAATTAAACTGGTTCCCAATTCACTTACGCCGCCTTTGATCATCAGGTTTTTGATGTCGTCTAACGAGGCAAACTCGCTCGACTGTTGAACTCGGATTCGCTCTGTACCTAGTGAAAACTTACCCGCATCAAACGTCATGTTTTGCGTATTCAACTGCGACCAAACTTGTGTGATAGAAAGCCCGTATTGCGCCAACCTTTCATCTGGGATATCGATATGAACAACGCGTGGTTGAACACCATGCAGTTCAATCTTCTTAATACCATCGACGGTTTTAATTCTGCGTTGGAGCTCTTCTGCGTAACGTCTTAGTTCAGCTGGCGATGCATCTTTACTGTGGATAGAGAAAAGCATGCCGTAGACTTCAGAGAATTCGTCTTGTACGACACTGATCTGTGCAGTTGAAGGTAGCAATAACTTCATATCAGACACTTTACGGCGTAATAAGTCCCACTCTTGAGGAAGTGCTTTTGAATTAAGAGACTCTTTTAGGTCGACAAATACCATCGACATGCCAGGGCGCGATAAAGATCGAAGCCGATTAAGTGTCGCCATTTCTTGGAGTTTGGTTTCGACGGTGTCGGTGACTTGTTGTTCCACTTCTTCCGCAGAAGCTCCAGGGTAGAGCGTTACAACGACGGCCGTTTTTATGGTGAAGCTTGGGTCTTCAAGTTTTCCAAGCTCAAAATAAGAAAACAGGCCTGCGATGACACTCAGTGCAGTGAAAAACAGGATGAAGGTGCGTTGTTTGATTGCAAAATCAGCTAGATTCATCATGGTTCACCTACAGGCTTTTAACTTGAATATAGGAGAAGTATTGTCCTTCCACCACGTATTGCGCGCCACTCACGACCACGAAGTCGCCATTGTTGAGCGTCGATTCAACACACACAGCGTTTTTGGACATAGAAATCACATCCACAGTCACGCCATGAGCTTGTTCATTTTTAACAGTGAATACTTGCTCGATACTCGTTTGATTGACTAACGCAGAATAGGGCAAACAGAAATTACTGCTCGCTTCTCCAAGTTGAGTCGTCAATGTGACCGCTTTTCCAGGTAATACCGATTTGTCAGTGGAGTCGACATGGTAAGTAACCGCATAGGTCTGCTTGATTGGGTGAGGTGACGTCGAAATTTCAGCGGCATAACCAATTAGTTTAGTCTCTGAACCATACCAATCTATGACAGAACTTTGATTTGGTTTGAACTCATGAATCAAATTTTCAGGTACTTGAATTTTAACTTCAAGTTTATCTGGATTGTGGATTGTGAACACCGAGATGCCCGGCATTACTTGTTCGTACTGGTCAAAATTTGATGCCGCAACCACACCATCGAAAGGGGCGAGCAATTGGGTATAACGAATCGAATCTTTCGCACGGCGTATATTCTGTTCTACGACTTTAACAGCTGCTTCACTTCGCTCGTACCCGCTAATAGCACGGTCTAGGTTAACATCGGCAATCGCATTATCAGCGATGGCTTGTTTTACGCGTACAAGTTCGGATGTCGCCAATTTGTGTGCAGATTTAGCTTCAAGGGCTCGTGCTTGTAACTCTTCTAACGCGACTTGATAGTCATGAGGGTCTAATTGCGCAAGGGGTTGGCCTTTTTTTACTGAATCACCAACAGAGACCATCATATTTTGAATAGTGCCAGGCACACGAAACGCAACGCCAGCCGTTTCCGATGATTGTATCTTGCCAGTAAAAGACTTTTCAGCCGTATGTGAAAGAGGCTCAAGTTGAATCACTTGAATTGGTCGAGCTTGTTTTTGAGGCGCAGTCGCCTCAGAGTCATTACAGCCAAACAGGGCGGTTAAGCTTAGTGCAATGACTGTATATTTGAATATAGGTGTCTGTTTAAAAGTAGACGAACGTTGAAAAATAGATGAATGTTGAAAGATAGGCTTCATGGATTGCTCCTCTTGAATTTATGAAGCGATTCTATCTTTCTATTTCGTTAGGATAATCTAGCCTGCTCGTGAAACACTGTCACAATATTCATTACAATAGTTAGAGTTTCGGAAGTTCTTGTAATAGAAAATCAATCAAAAGCTGTGCTGAATGGCTTAATGCTTTACGCTGAGGGTAGAGCAACCATGCTTCTTCTTTTTGAAGATTGTCGTCGGGGAATAGGTTAATCAAGCTACCGTCTTTGAGTTGATGTCGCACTAAAAGTTCTGGTAACAACGCGATACCTCTATGTCGAATAACACCGCCTTTAACAAAGCCAATGCTGTCACTGACGACCGAAGGTTCTACTTTGATGGTGTGATCTTTGATGTCCCATTCTTTATCGATGTCCCCACTTGGCCACCTGAAGCAAACAAATGGGTAATTAGTGAGCTCTCTTAGGCTTGAAGGCTTGCCTTGTTTCTCAATAAATTCAGGGCTTGCGACAAAAATACGTTGAAGAACCATCACTTTACGGGCAACCACGTTTGCATCGCTCAACGTACCACCATGCATAGCGAGGTCTAACCCTTGACGGTACATGTCGACAAAGCCGTTACTAATGTTGCGAATATCAAGCTCAACTTTAGGATACATATCTTGGAATTTAAACAGAGTCGACTGCATGATATCGCTGGTTTCAGGCAATAGACCAATCTTAATTTGTCCGTGTGCAACCTCTGACAGGTTGGAAGCGACATGGTTTGCTTTGTCGAGCGCACTTAATGCATTGAGTAGTTCTTTGTAATAGAGCTCGCCAGATTTGGTTAAGGAGAGGCTTCGTGTGGTTCTAAAGAACAGTTGAATGCCGAGAGACTTCTCAAGGTCGTTAATTCTACGGCTAACGTTAGCTCGCGGAAGGTCAAGAGCATTAGCGGCGGCAGTAAAACTACCCAGTTCGACAACGGTGGTGAACAACTTAAGATCTTCGATTTTCATAACAACGGCATTTATTCGTTTTTAGAACAGTATGTTGGCATCGTATACCAATTGGATTTTAAAATCGAAGCGTTCTTGGGTTTGGCTTGTTTTAAGACAGTAAAAAGCCAGCTGACAAATCATTATCAAAGCTGGCTTTGTGTTCGCATGGGACAGACTGCTCTATTTTTCACCTTGGACTAGACAGCTTGTTCTTTCGCCTCACACCATATCAGTTTAACGACCTCGTCCATCGACCATTACTATGATTGTTTTAGAAATGATGCTGAGATCAGCCACAATCCAAGATTTCATAGAGCACAGACTCAGTGCATAACTGTGGTCAAAGCCCACTTTACGACGTACATCATCAATACAGGTATCATAACCTTGATTTACTTGTGCTAGCCCAGTAATACCGGGCATTACGCCGTATGTACGGTCAGCAAAGTAGGGGATTTCGTTCTCTAGTTTGGTGTAAAAAGTAGGGCGTTCAGGACGTGGGCCAATTAGAGACATCTCACCTTTCAATACATTGATCAGTTGTGGCAACTCATCAAGACGCGTCTTTCTTAAAAATCGGCCAACGGGTGTGATTCGAGGGTCATTCGCCGTAGCCCAAACTGCACCAGAACGCGTTTCTGCATCTTCGTACATACTACGGAATTTCATGATCTCAAAGATTTCCATTTTCTCCGGTGTCGATTTACCAACACGCAGTTGACGGTAGAAAATCGGGCCACGAGAAGTGAGTACAATAGCCATCGCAATCAATGGAAATACTGGCGCTAGCAAAATCAAAGCAATCAGTGAACTCACGAAATCGAAAGTACGTTTAGCACGTGAGATTTTGTATTGGTATAAGTTTTGAGTAGATAGCTGTTCAATGTTCATCATAATAAGTCCTTAATGATTCGCTCGTGTCCAAGGTGAGTTTTCTAGCCCGACTAGGTAACGAATGCCACCAATGAAGTTGGCATAGTGTCCAACTATCAAATAAGAGATTAATGAAATAGGTTTATTTACGAGACGCTTTGGCAAGATGCAGCCAAGTACGCCAATGGTATAAACGGCAACTTGAGCCCATAACAACACTTCAAATACCAAGTAGTTGTTAAGCAAGATTGAGCACACCAAGCACACAATCATTAAATATGGAGTGAGTAGACGAAGTCCTTTTCCTGAGAAGAACGCAAACGCGATGCCTTTGAACTTCGGGCTGAACAAGCCAAACAATCGAATCGCTTGTTGCATGTTACCCGCTGAAATACGAAGTCTTCTTTTGAAATCTGTTTCTAAATTTGATTCTTCTAGTTCCAGTGCGACCATTTGTGTTTCGTATTCTGCAATGTAACCTTGTTTAACGATTCGCATCGGTAGGATGAAATCATCATTAATAGTGTTGAGTGGAAGCAGTTCGAACAGGTGTGTTCTAAACAAGTAGAAAGCGCCATGAGAACCTAAGCTCGAACCTAATGAAGCTTCTGACTCTTTAACGGCGGTTTGATACTGCCAATAGGTATTTTCACCTTCGTTACCTGTTGGGCAAAGCTGATACGTTGCGTTTACCACGCCAACCTTGTCACTTTCAAAGTGAGCGGCGGCAATAAGCAGCGCATCCAATGAAATAAGGGCTGACACATCACTCAGTGCCGTGATGTCGCTGTTTATGCTTGTCACTTCTTCATTGATAACCGCAACTTTCCCTCGGTTGGTTTTGTGGTCATGTATCTCGAAATAGATATCGCTGCACATCGCTTCTTGAATCGTCATTTGAGCGATTTTTACCGTGTCATCAGTACAACCATCACAAGCAATAATCACTTGTAACTTCTTTTTTGGGTAATCGAGTGAAGCAAGATTACGGATCTTGTCTGCGATCCATTGCTCTTCGTTAAATGCCGGTACAAGAATGGTGATGGTGGGTAGTGTGCAATCTTGTTGTTCGTCTTTATAACAACGATGGCTCTCTTCAATCTGACGCGCCGGGTGACTTTTCGCATACCAACGTAGTAACAGTGGATAGGCGGCGTGATGGTAGACAATCAGCGCACCAGAGAATAAGCAAAGTCCTGCAAGCAACCAGTCGATCATGCGCAAACTCCTTCTGAGATGTCGTTGTAAGACGAAACCATTTTGATGATATCGAAGTTGTCGAGAACGTAACGACGAGGTGACAAAAAGCGTTCATTTTGTTTTTCTAATAGCGCACTGGCTAATCCGGCAATGCTGCCACTTTTGACGAGGGAACTGCTAATGGGACATAAGGTTTCATCAACCGCACCGACGTTCATCGCGACGGTTGGAATGTTACATGCTTGGGCTTCGAGTGTAGAAAGAGGAAGCCCTTCGTGGCGTGAAGGTAGGCAGAAGGTATCCAGCGCTCCGTAAAAGGTAGTCATGTCATCCACTAGGCCGAGAAAGATCACACGGTCGCTGAGATTCAAGCGGTCAGTGAGTTGTTCCAGTTGATTGCGTTTTGAACCATCACCAGCCAGTGCGACAACGGTGTTTGATGGCAGTAGAGCAAGTGCCTTAATCAGCTGATCTTGACCTTTCACGTGCTCTAAACGCCCCGCACAACCAATGATGTATTTGTCGGTTGGTAGGTTGTGCTTTGCTCTCGCGTCTGCTTTTGACATCGGTTTAAACTTCTCACAATCTACGCCGTTTTTAATCGTGATGATGTTTTTGTATGAAAACGCACAACGCAATTGATTGTAAACGCGTGTTGCATCGGCCACTAACGTTGGTTGAGCCGCTTTCAATGCAAGGGCTTGTAAGCGACGACGTTTGTTGTTGTTCAAATGCCAAGCATCATGTTCAGTATGAATTCGAGTTGGAACTCCGGTCACGCGAGCCGCATAGCCAGCATAAAGTAGGGGGCCAATATGGTGGGTATGAACCACATCGGGTCGAATACCGTTAAATGCTTTCATCAATTTGATGATGATACTGAATTGTACGCCTGGTGCTTTGTCCAAAAAGACGATTTGATTTTGATACTGCTTTAATTTCGGCCAGTTGTTGATCGAGTCTTCTTTTGTCCCCTCTAAACTGACAATCAACACTTGGTCTGTTGGTTTAGCAAGGCGCAGCAAATCTAACGTTAGGGTTTCTAATCCGCCGGGAGCGAGGTGTTGAACAACGTGTATGATCTTTTTACCATGCTTCGTTAAATGCGTATTCATAATTTGGACCCTGCCTTTATAATTCTTGTTTCGCCTTTCTGACATTTGTCTTGAAGTAACTTCTTTAAAACGTTTAGCTACACAATGAGATTGCAGGAGTTGTGCCAATTAAATAACCTTTATATTTCAACCGTTTAAATCATGGTTCTATAGGGCGTTTTTTGTTTCTCAAAATGGGAATCAAAACAAAACATCAATGAATAGCTATTTGGAGCATAGGGCTTGGGTTAATCGAAAGTAGCGTTAGAACTTGAGGCTTTAGACAAAAAAAACGCCAAGCGAATGTTGGCGTTTAGTGTTAGGAAGCTAAAAAGATAAGAAGAAGCTAAGAAGCTACGAGGCTAGCAAGTTAAAAATGCTTTTGAGGCTGACTAGCCCATTTTAGGTATCACCGTTATCACAGGGACACCTAAGATCTCTTCGATTTCGTCTTTACGCTTGATTGAAGAGTCAAACAGCTCGAACAATACCGCCAGACCAATGCCCAATCCGATGCCCGCAACAAATCCAGCCAGAATAAAGATAAAAGTCGGCATGTTAGATTTCATGCTAGGCGTGAAAGGCAAATCGATAATCTTCACACGTTTGTTTTGCTCGAATACACCAAGCGAACCCGTTAGCTGAGCCATTTCATAACGCTCTGTCAGTTCATCATATAGTTGACGCTTGATTTCAACTTGACGTTTAAGGCGGTACATCTCTTTGGCATTTTCACCGAAGTTATTCGCCTTGTGTTCTAATTCGAAAATCATAGTACGAAGGCTTTTGGTCTCTTCAGTTAAAGACTCAAAGCGAGCACGAACCAGTTGTAGGCTGTGTAATTGAGTGACCAGAAGAGGTTGGGTATCAGAAAGCTTGTTTAGTGTCGTGCTACTTGCGATGTCCCAAAGCTGGTCGCTGTTCATCGTTGGCTGGGTTACCTCGAGCAAACTTTTTCGCTCATTTTCAAGCCTGTCTAATTCACGGACTTTAGCTTGTACGGCACTGTGTTTATTTGTGTATTTGGCTTGCAGCAGAGTCAGCTCACTGCGAATGTCGATGATCTGGTCTTCGATTCGACCTATCACGGGATTTGTTTTAGAAAGTTGTTGGTCGATTGACCCTAAACTTTTTTCAACACCCGATAATTCCGCCTCTTTTTCCGCCAGTGTTTGTTTGAGTGACGCTAAGCGATTCAAGCTTTGGCTTTGCACTTCTGGCGTCGATTGGACGTTTTCGTTCATGTATGCGGCTAGCGCTTCTTCTGCCTCTTCAAGTTCCGCGCTACGTTTGTCTATATGGATTTTCAAGAAATTACTTGAGTCCTCAATTGACGAGCGTTCCGGCGCGAGCAGCTGTTCAATAAAATGTTCACTCACCGCTCGAAGCGTTTGTTCCATTCCATTTGGAGTGCTCGACGTTAAGCTTATCTTTAGAAAGTCTTTTCCAAGTTGAGTAACTGATAAACGCTGAGACAAGTCAGTAATGATCTCTTGTTTCTCAACCTCAGGCATATCTGGACTAGTTAATTGCAGTTCATCAGCGACCGAGTAAAGAACATGTCGACTGTGAAGCAATGTTCTCAATGCGTTAAGTCGATCTTTGAGCATGGTAGAGACGGCGATGTCTTCCAAAAATGGATTCATCTTGGCTGTTTCTTGAATCAACATACTGGTATGCGCGTCATATTTAGTCGGGGCCAACTTGCTCACACCGAAGCCAACAAAGGGCAAAATAAAGATTGGGAGAACAATAACGTAGCGTTGGCGCCACATGGCATTTAGGATGACTAGTAAGCGCAACTTAAGATTATTCATAAAAGCTCCAACATCCAATGTACGAAGTTACCACGGTTCTGCCAGCTCTCTTGTTCGACGACAGAGATTGGTGAATTGCTCAGCTGGCGTGCATGATCAAGCGCCCAAATCATTTGGTTTACACTACCAACTGTGGTGACATGTTCTTGATATGGCTTTAATGCTGGGAATTGAGTTGTGATAATTGGCGTGCCGGCCGCAAGGTACTCCATTAGTTTGAGTGGGCTACAAGCTCGGATCTGCTCGTTATCAACAAACGGCAACAAGCTCACATCCCAGTGTTGAGAATAGCTTGGCAGCGTATAGTGCGGACGTGGGCCAAGGTAATGTACGTTACTCAACTCAGGCAGCATGATCGTATCAAGCTCATTTGGGCCAATAAATACAAAGTCCCATTCCGGCATTGCTGTCGCGACATGATCAATCATTTCATAATCAAGCCACTTAGAAAGGCTGCCATAAAAACCAGCAATAGGGCGGTGGTTGCTTGGTAAATCTTTTGCTCTTGGTGCAGGTGTAGAAAATAGCCCGACATCGACACCATGTGGTAAGAGCTGAGCTTTCTCGCTAGGGAATTTGTCCATCAACTTTTCACTAGCAGCGAAGATCAAATCTGATTTTTCAATGAGTTCTAATTCATGCTTTGCGACCGTCTTGTGGTCTACGCCCGCAAGTGCACTAAAATCATCCCCACAGTAATAAACAACCGCTGACTCGCCTAAGTGTCCGCACAGATCAACAGCAGTCGGAAGAGAAGTCCATAGGATAGGCGCGTTAAGATTAAGCTCTGCAATCACAGCTTTTAGTTGGTGCAACATCATTTGCTGAGCCAACTTTCTAGAAAATTGAGAAGCAGGCGCAGGGATTGTCTTTAAGTTAACGATAGTAATGTTATCGTGTCCCTCAGAGTCGAGCATATTTTGAGTAACGGCTTTGGTTTTGCCAAACAATTTGTTGAACGCTCGTGTTGCATCTTTAGCGGACAGCTTCGGTTGTCTTAGGCCAATAGAGTTGACCCATAAGACTTTGTGTTGCTTAGCAAGGTGACGCACTAAATGTTGAGTTGATGACGGTAGGCCGCCAAAGTCTTCACCAAATACGATTAAATCACGCATGGTCACCTCCATGAGTCTCTAATGAATCGAATACATCGGATTCAGTCACTTCAACGGATTTAATCTGTCCGACTACTCGAGCTGGGTTACCACCTGCGATTGCAAAGGCCGGGATATTCTTTGTTACCACGCTTCCTGCGGCTATCACTGCACCTTCGCCGATAGTTACGCCGCCTTTTACAGTTACATTGGTTCCTAACCAAACGTCAGGTTCAAGAATGATGTCGCCGATTTGCTGAGGGTCATCACCTTCACCTTGCGCTCGACGTTTTGCATCTAGCGGGTGACCAGAGTATCCAAATAGAAAGGCGCCGCCAGCGATTCGTACGTTGTCAGAGATAACGACTTTACCGCCAACAGCGATAGTCGACTGCCAACCGATATCGACGTTGTTGCCAATCGACAATAATGGGTGTTCCAAGCCTTCAAGTGGTTGAGTACAACCAGAGAATGTCGTGTGGCCAGAGATACGGCAGTTGTCGCCAATCGTAATTTGTACCGGGCCGCTGACGAAAGGCAGACCACCATACAAGTAGAGGCGTTTACCACACTGAGCGACACGACCTTTGAAAGCCGGTGTCCAGTAGAAGAATCGAGTAAAGCCAGAAACCAAATTCGCCACTAGCTTGTGCGCTTGATATAGGCAACGATTAAGTATTTGAGGGGTAGGTAGCTCTGCGCTTCTGATGTCTTTCAAAATGAAAAACACATTTCTAATTCGAGAATTAGGATGAAACTTAAGCCAATGTTTGAATTGATGTATAGATACTGACGTCATAATGAAAATCCTCTATTTTGTTATATAGAAGTACTTTCATATACTGTGCCATTTAATAAATATAATATTTTCAACGAGTTAAAGTGTGGGTTTTAGGTTTTCTCATTTTGACAGGCAGTTTGAGATACGTTAGAGACGCAAACTGTGAGCGCTGCGAGGATATAAATCGGCCAATTGAAGCCTTGAGTCAAAAACGTACCCGACACGATTGTTCCAATCAGACCTGCATAGATCGCATAGGCGACCGCATTTAGTTCAGGTGCGATTTCTGTAGTTGAGTTTTTTAATCTGGTGAGTGTGGATCGGGAGGTTTTGATCAAAGAAACGATAAGGCAGATAAAAATGATAAGACCAATGAAGCCAGTCTCTGCTAACACACCAAACCACGTACTGTGCACGGCGTGATTCAGTCCGTCCCAATGCGAACTGTAAAAGAAGTAGTTCGAGAAGAAGTTGTTCAGCCCTACGCCTGTCAGTGGATTCTCAACCGCCATTTTTACTGCCGCTTCCCAGGCATATATTCGACCCATTGCAGATTCATCGATACCTTGTTCAGCAGCACCACCAGAAGATCTGTCTGAGATCCCAGCAACTAAATAGAGCACCATGGCCGCGATAGTTCCTACGGAGATTAACAGGACTTTAGAACGCACTAATTTCCACGCAAAAATACCAATCACCGCAATACAACCCAGTAATCCGCCACGGCTTTGAGTCGCAATAATGGCAGCAAGCAGTAACAGACAGACTAAGGCACTGATTAAACGTTTGGACCGTGAAATGCCAGATGTGGTGGCTTGGCTTATCGTAAAGGCAAGTGGGAACATCAGTACCAGTGCTAAGTCGTTAGGGTCACCTAACATAGATCCAAAATCGCGGCCAATAGTCACTCGTGAGCCTTCAACAAGCCCAATACCATTTACTGAGTTGTACACGGCAATAGAGCTGACTAAAGCGCCAGCGTAGATAATCGTCATCGCGGTTTTTGCGAGATTTTCCGTGGTATTCACGAGCCAAGTAATCGCAAGCGTCATGACGATTATTTTCCAATAAACACCTTTGAATTCTGCAAATGCTATAGGCCTGTTAGACGCGAAGATAATACCAATGAAAACCAATACCCAAAATATGGCGAGCCAATTTAAACAAGGGTGCCAGAAGATTTTTAGCTCTTTACTGATTAATGCATGCCAGAGTAAAGCTGACAGGGCACCTAATGAAAGCATCAGCGGTATTTTTAACGAATAAAGTTGAGGTATGGCTTCGTGAATTCGGAAAAATGAAAAGACAACGAACAGTAGAACTAGCCAGAATGTCTTGTTTAACACGAATAACCCGGCCAATGGCGCAAGAGCGAGCGCGACAATGACAGCAGGGTGAGGAACAAAGTACCAAACAATACCAAGCCCAACACACAAGGTGCTGATAGTGATGATGACTGGCAATCTATTGGCTTCAGGGCTGAGCATTGTAATCTCTATTGCTGAGTAAACTATCCATGGCTGCTCTCTATCGTTATACATTTGAAAGTCGTATTGACGCCTGATGTTAAAGATTGCAAAGCGAGTGCCAGTTATGCATCTCAGTTAACCGACTGATTTAATGATGGATTATTGAGTAAGACTATAATCTTAAGTTGAGATTTGTCATTTTGAGAATCAGTATAAAACTGACTAGAACGGCTAAATTATCAAGCTAAAATAACCAGTTATCTACTAAGGCTAGGATTAACGATCGAGTTGGTAGATTTTCAACAACTTCGGGACAACAGCTTGTGGCGAATATTGGTTTTTGACGGTTTTTATCGCGTTACTTCTGAGAAAGTCACGTTGTTCAATCGACAATGATATCCACAAAGATAAAAACTGTTCTAGTTCAGCTTCTGAATTGGCGAGGTAGCCGTTAACTTGGTGCTCGATGAGTTTAGGCAAGTTACCAACTGAGGTGGCGAGGACGGGAATACCGCGAATCATGGCTTCTAATGCCGCCATAGGTAAGCCTTCAAAGCGGGAAGGGATGATTAACAAATCGATTTGGCTCCAGACGTCGTCCATATTGGTCTGATGCCCATGAAAGGTTACATTATCAGGCTGCGATTTAGCTAAGGCGTCCATTTCTGGTCCGTCACCAAAAAGCTCAAACCTAACATCAGGAAACTGTTTGGCTAATGCGACAAATCGATCAGGCGCTTTTTCATGGCTTAATCTGCCCACAAAACCAACATGGAATGGGCTTGATGAAGGGGAGTTTGTTAACCCAGTTGGGACTTTAACGAAGTTATTCAATTGATGGGTTTTACTCGGCACTTTCGCTTTAATCTTCTCACTGACCACGAGCGACTGATCAGAAAGAAAGCTGCTGTAACGGTCGAGCCAGTCATAAAGCCATACTTTGCCTGTTGGGGTTTCACCGGCATGATAAGTGGTGATTTGTTTGGTGTTGTTTAAACGAGGTGGGAGCTTTATTAGTTTGCTGACCAAACTGGCTTTGTAACCATGAGCATGGATAAGTCTTGGCTCATAATAATGAGCTGCACGTTTAAGCTGTGTCGCGCTATTGCCGCTTGAATCTGCAGAGTATGAGGCTAAATCGGAGAGGTAACTATAAGGGATGCTCAGCGCATTCAACTTTTCAACGATGATCGCTTCAGGATTAAACTTAGTCAAAAGAACGATTCGAATAGCCTCTGAATACTGAGCGCTTTCAGATATCAGGCCTTGTGCTAACTCTAAAACATGCGTTTCTATGCCTCCAAAAGTTTGGCTGTCGATCAACAGCCAAATCTCGTGAAGGTTTACGTTGAGTACACCTTGGCTAGGCTTGATTGTACTCATCTTCCGATTCCCAAGCCTGTTTCTTACGATAAACAGTAGAAGGGCTAAGTTCTAACAGCACGGCAGCGTTTAACACATTCCCATCGCAATGATTGATGGCATGTTGAATAGCTTCGCGCTCTATTTGCCACATTGGACGAATAGCACCTTCGCTTGTTGTAAATGCGGGCGTCATCGGATCGTTGTTAGCGGGGACAACTGAGGATTGCTCCAACTCTTCCGGTGTAATAGGTGGCAACTTAGCTTCTGGTGCTTCCACAACAGCAGCTTGGGGCGCAGCTACTCGAATAGGTGTCACTGATTTCGTGGCTTGAGCTGCGTCTACTTTATTAATCGGAGGCGGTAACATGTCTTTGGTCACGCTCGTTTCATTGTTCAACACCACGATGTTACGGATGATGTTTTGCAACTGACGTACGTTGCCCGGCCACGCATAACGTTTAAGTAGATTCTGCGTTTCTTTGTCTATTGATTTGAACTTCTTCTTGTCTTGCTTCGCGTACAGCTTCAAGAAGTGATTAGACAGGGTGACAATGTCACTTCCTCGTTCACGAAGCGGTGGCATCTCGATAGGCACAACGTGAACACGATAGTAAAGGTCTTCTCTAAAGCGTCCTTCTTCTACCTCAACCAGTGGATCGCGGTTGGTCGCACAGATAATTCTGACATCCACTTTAATCTCGCGGTTGCCACCGAGTGGGGTAAACGTACCGGTTTGCAAAAATCGTAGGAGCTTCTTCTGCATCTCCAGTTCCATTTCACAAAGCTCATCGAGAAATAGGGTGCCGCCATGCGCTTGCATTGTGCGGCACCTTTACGGTCGGTTGTCGCACCGGTAAATGCACCTTTAACGTGACCGAAGATTTCACTTTCCATTAGGTCTCGAGGGATAGCACCACAGTTAATAGCAACGAAGGGCTTACCGTTGCGTTGGCTCTCTTGGTGAATCGCTTCCGCACAGACTTCTTTACCCGTACCACTTTCACCGTTAATAAACACGCTGGCGGTAGTTGGTGCTACCGAATCGATGATCTTGTAAACCGCTTGCATAGGTAAGCAAGAGCCGATGAAATTATGAAAGCGGTCACGATCGAACTTGCTTTGCATGTCATCGACAAGGTTCTCTAGCTTAGCTCTTTTTAGATGTAAGCGAACAGAGGTCTTTAGTCGGTCGGCTTGAATGGGCTTCTCTAAGAAGTCTTCCGCACCGCGCTGGATAAGGTCTACAGCAATGTTTACTGAGCCATGTGCCGTCGCGATAATGACGGCGGTTGGAATTTCGTTCGTACTAATCCAATCTAAGACTTCTTCCCCTGGCATGTCGGGCAACTTAAGGTCAAGAATAACAAGCTGTGGAGAGTGCCTTTCAATGAAGGTCTTAGCTTCCGCGCCGGTTTCGACGTGGAAGATATCGTAGGGCTCGTCTTTTACGTACTGCTTGTAGAGTACGGCGAGTGAGGTGGAGTCTTCAACTAACAATACCTTAGGGCGCATTGTGTATTCCTTTTGAAACTTTATCCTAACCAATCAATAACATAGTGATATGGAACCATCAATACGAGTCTTGTGTATTTGTTATCTACCGCATGCAATCTTTTAAGGCGCGGTGTGTATAATTTCCCGCATTGCTACTCATACTGGTTCGCACCTTTATGGCGACTATATTAATAACGACTATGTTGAGTTTTTATCTGATACTTATATGAACATCCAAAGTTAACTGAAGCCTGCCTGTTTCCTGTCAAGCAAGGCTTTGATTGAACGCTCTGCGAGTTCTAGTAATTCGTCAACTTGCAGAAATGCCGCATCGTGACTCTGTTCTAGACACTGCTTCTCTAAAGCGCGAGCTAACTCACCCAAAGGGCGATTACCTAATGAGAGTGCGGTGCTGCCAAGAGTATGAACCTCAAACTCAAGTGTTTGAGCGTCGTGCTGAGCGACAGCCTCTTTTATGGCGACCAAGCGTGTTTGTGATTCTTCGACATAATGGTCGATCAAGATCGGGATAATATCCGCACTTGTATCTCGAATCATTTGCTCTAGAACGCTTTCATCAACAAGCTCGCTAACTTCTTGTGAGTTTAGATGTGCAGCTGTGTCTGACGCTAAAGTGGAATTCATCAAACTAAGTCCTTTTGTTGAGCGTAATATCCGTGAGTACTATTAAGTTTTAGTCATTTTCTAGAATAATTTCAACTGCTTGCCTTATAAACAAAGCAATTAATTGCCTTCTCGCCCGAATTGCCACTATGCTTGTGACAAACCTAACGAACTGATTTAAATTTGTTTTCTCTTATGAAATATAAACTTAGGCACCTATTAGCCTGGGTACTAGTAAGCTTAAAGGGGAGAGTGCAGGACAAAGCGAGGCCGATACACATAAAAAAGACCACTGCAGTTACTAACAACAGTGGTCTTAGAGCAGGTTAACTCGCTTGGGCTAAGCTAAGTAGCTATAACCCACATCCCTATAACCCAAATAGCGATAATTTAAACAGCCGTGCTTTAAATATCGAAAAGTAGAACTACGAAGCTTTATCAATCTTTGGCTTTGGGTCGGTTTCTACTTCTTCCTCGCTACTTTCAGAGAAGATATCAGCAACAGCGCTTCTCTCTAGTTCACCTTTTAGGTTACCGTCCTCATCAACAACCGGAAGAGAATAGTCACAAGACATAGTGTCTGGTAGCACTTCTTCAATCACCGCATCAGGCAAAATGGCTGGAACTTCTTCGTATATCTCTTCACTGAAGTCATGCACCGATGAATCTTCAACTGCATCCTGTAGGCTCTCTTGTGTGACTAGACCTTGATAGCCTTCATCCGTTACGTGATAAGCGTAGTCATTTTTCAGCATCTTCATTTGTGCCAAAGCACCTTCAATCGTTTCAGATGTGATTCGATAGAGAGGGGGCTGCATAACGGTTTCAACGGTCAATGCACGAGCACGGTTTACGTCTTTAACGAATGCCTCTACATAGTCATCGGCTGGATTCAGCAGAATCTCATGTGGTGTACCTTGTTGTACCAACTCGCCATCTTTCAAAATTGCGATTCGGTCGCCGAGACGAAGTGCTTCATCCAAATCGTGGGTGATGAAAACAATCGTCTTATGAAGCTTCTCTTGCAGTTCAATGAGTTGATCTTGCATTTCACTTCGAATCAAAGGATCGAGCGCTGAAAACGCTTCATCCATTAATAAGATTTCAGCATTAGTACACAGAGCTCGAGAAAGACCAACACGTTGTTGTTGACCGCCAGAAAGCTGGGCAGGGTACTGCTTGCCGTAACCTTTCAACCCCACCGTTTCTAACCACTCATTGGCTTTCGCTAAACGGTCTTCTTTTTTGATACCTTGTACTTCCAACCCGTACGCAACGTTTTCTACCACGGTGCGATGAGGCATTAAGCCAAAGCGTTGGAATACCATCGACATTTTATGACGACGGAACTCTTCTAATTGCTTGGTATTGAGGCTCATCACATCGATGCCTTCAACCATGATTTTACCTTGAGTCGGATCTATCAAACGGTTGAAGTGGCGAATCAAAGTCGACTTCCCTGAACCAGAAAGCCCCATGATAACGAAGATTTCGCCACGGTTAATCTCAAGGTTAATCTCTTTCAAACCAACGGTATGACCCGTGTCAGCAAGAATCTGGTCTTTGTGTTCGCCGTTCTGAACTCGGTTCATAACAGACATCGGTTTCGGTCCAAACACTTTGTATAGGCCACTAATCTCAATCAATGGTTTAGTCATGCTTGATTCCTCCTAGGTGCGCATTGGTTCTTCTTGCGTACGCCTGTGAAGCGCGGTCAAAAAGGATTGCTAGGGCAACAATGGCGAAACCATTCATCAAGCCTAATGTGAAGTATTGGTTGGTAATGGATTTAAGAACTGGTTGTCCTAGGCCTTTAACACCAATCATTGATGCGATCACAACCATAGACAGTGCCATCATGATGGTTTGGTTGATACCCGCCATGATCGTTGGCATTGCTAACGGTAGTTGAACACCCCATAAGCGTTGCTTTTTGCTCGCACCAAAAGCGGTAGCCGCTTCCAATACTTCTTTGTCGACTAAGCGTATGCCTAGGTTGGTTAAACGAATTACAGGTGGAATCGCGTAGATAACCACGGCGATCAGCCCTGGAATCTTACCTATGCCGAGTAGCATTACCACGGGGATCAAGTAAACGAATGCCGGCATGGTTTGCATGATATCAAGCATCGGCGTAACGATAGATTGCGCTCGATTCGAGCGAGCCATCGCAATGCCAATCGGAATGCCTAAGAATATCGAAACCAAGGTACACACAGTGATGATACTAAGCGTACGCATGGTGTCTTCCCACATACCAAAGTAACCAATAAGGAGCAGGGAAGCGACACAACCTAAAGCCAGTTTCCAAGAGCGACTCGCGGCGTAGACAAGGCTTGTACAAACAGCGAGGACTATAATCCAAGGGGTTGAGATAAGAAGTTTTTCAAACCAAACCAGGAATGAAAGAAGAGGGTCAAATAGAGATTCAATCATTTCACCGTATTCACGAGAGAATTCACGGTATGCGCCATCTAGCGTCTTTTTTATGGTTCGTAAATCAGCGCGTTCCATCTCTGGGAAGGTTGATAACCAATTGGTGTCAGCCATTTTATATCCTTATAGTTCGGAGCCACTTGTTCATACGATGAGGTAATCGCCTATGAAAAGGGCTCCGAATCATGAATAACATCAAGTATAGCGACGTTATTTCTGTTCTATTGTTGAAGCGTAATTACTTGTTGTTAAACCAAGCTTTTACAGTTCGGCTTCAACTTTCTTAGCCACATCTTCAGAAACCCATGGGTGCCATACTTCTGGGAACTCACTCAAAAAATGCAAGCTCGCTTCTTCACCATCAGCTTGATTGTCTTCCATCCAAGCAAGTAGGGAGTTCATTTTGTCGTTTGTGAAGCCACGTTTAGTGAAGTAGTCATAAGCTTCAGGTGCACGTGACGCAAAACTCTCAGTGGTGATAGTGTGAACGGGTGAAGGCGGATACATGGTCGCTTTAGGTGAATCACAGTCTTCTTTGGTGGTACAAGTTAAGAACTCTTGTTCATTAACACCACTACCAAAGTCAACTTTAACCATGTCGTATTTGCCTAGAACGGCAGTTGGCGCCCAGTAGTAACCAAACCAAGCTTCTTCGCGCTCATAAGCTTTTGCGATAGAGCCAGATAAGCCGGCACTCGAGCCTGGATCAACAATCGTGAAACCACTGTCTTCCAGCTCAAGAGCGTTAAACAAGTTTCCGGCACTGATCTGACAGTTCCAGCCTGCTGGGCAACTGTAAAATGCTGATGTATCTGGGTCTTCAGGGTGCTTAAATAAGCTAGCGTTTTTACGTACACCTTCGATGGTTGCCATCTCTGGGTATTGTTTAACTAAGTAAGCTGGAACCCAAAAGCCTTCTTCACCGCCATTCACAAGTGCTTTACCTGCATAGCGAAGACGTTTTTCTTGGACACCCTTGTCCAATGCGTCTTTTAAGCTGTTGCTCCAAAGTTCAGGTGCAACATCAGGCTGGCCTTTTTCAATCATGGATGTGCCTGTTGGCATGGTGTCGCCAGGGATAAGTTCGGCATCACACCCATAACCATGTTCTAGGATGAATTGGTCGATATTAGCGATCAGTGTTGCAGAGTTCCAGTTCATATCTGCGATTGTTACGCTGCCACATTCTCCAGCGTTAGCATTACCGCTGGCTGCTGCTACTAACAAAAATACGGAGCTTAACTTGTATTTCATATTGAGTTTCCTTTCTCTTTAATAATACAACTAAGGTAACCAAGGTAAATTGATTATCTAAATTGCTCGATGGTGATCCTTTTCGTGTATTTGAACCATTTGAGCAGAAGGAGGGATGGGTGAAGTTTGAATAGATAAATGTGCAAAGTCAGTGAAGTGTGATTTGCCAATTCATCCACTGTGTTTCAACAGCCATCGGATAACTTTGTCAAACTATTACAAATTCGTCAAAAACCACCTTTATTTATAATCTTAGGGAATAATCGTACGAATTCCATCTTTGATGCGATTTACATGGCACTTTAACCGTCTGTGTCACATTACCGATAAAGTTAGGCATGGGCGGTTGATTTTTGAAGGGTTTTAAAGGTGGTAAGACCACGATCGAAGTGTGTGAAATGCGTTGATTGGTTTTTAAAATCGTATTTTTAACAATAATTTCGCCAAAAACACCCAACTTGGTTTTGGGGTGTTTGGGCGTAAAGTCCAATAGGAGCGGTGGCTGTCAGGGTTTAATGACAGCCATACAGCTGCACAAGAAAGCTATAGTTGCACAGAAAAGTTACATCGGTAGGTTTAAAAACTCATTTTGGTAAAGCTTATTGGCCAAGCTATCGCGAAGTTTAGTTGGAAGGAATTTCATGCGATTGATTTGTCTTACCAACTCTTGTGCAAAGCTAGGTGTTTGTTTCATGTTCATCACACAACCCATAAGGTTGATACTCTGCGCATCAAGCAGCTTTTTCGCTTGTTCTAGGTGGTGACTAGAGGTTTCACCATAGGCGACAACCATCAATGTACTATCACAAGCACTCGCGACAGATTGCGCCGGAATGTTGCCTTTGTTTATGTTGAGAAGCGGTGAGGTATCAATGATGACTCTGTCGTATTTGTCTAACCATTTGTTCACCACTTTTTGTAACGTTGTCGGATCTTTATAAGCCAATTGCGTTGATGCAATTTGTGGAGCAGGGACGCCGATAAACGTACGATGAGACTCGACATGTTCAATTAACTGTCCCTGTTGATTGTCTTCCAACATGTTCAAATCTTTAAAAGCAGGATTGTATAAGTTGAGGTCAACATAAAGCGTAGAATGACCAGCAAGGAGAAAACGTTCTGCTAATGCAGTTGCAACAGAGGTTACCCCGTCACCTGAGTGACAAGCAGTCACACAAATCGATTTCTGTCCGTTAAGTTCAGAAGCTAGATACAGTTGTTCTACTTCTGCTTGGATTGCTGAAATAGTCATTATAAAGCTCCTATTAAGACGATCATTGTTGTTAGACGTAATATGTCTTCTAGACCTACACGAGCTTTTTCCATAAAGCTCTCACGGCGATCTGGGATGTAGATAGTGTCACCAGCGCGCAGTACTGGTAGGTTATAAATGTTGGCTGTTTTGCTGAATTCAACAAGGTCGAAGGTACGAGCTTGACCTTGGCAACAAGACATATTCACAATGGTAATTTTCTCTACGTAAGCGTTATCAGTAGGGCCCGCCGCCTCTGCCAATATATCTAAAATGGTCATGTTGTCATTGAACACATAACGTCCTGGGTTGTTAATCGCGCCAAGTACACGAACGGTTTCTTCTTTCGGTGTATCTAACCAGTTTTTACCTTTCTCTGGGATATAAATAGTGTCACCTGTGGTTACATTTGGCAGTAACGATTCGTCACCGGTTTCGAAGTACAGCGATAAATTGAGTTTGCTTACTTTAGAGTAGGTTTTATCGCGGTGCGTTACACGTACGTTGTGTATATCGGCATCCTTAGTAGGCCCGTCAGCTGCAGACAAAATGTCAAGAAAGTGCATGTCTTTGGTGAAGCGGTAACGACCCGGTGCATTCACTTGTCCAAAGATGTAGATCGAAGCATCAGAGCTTTGACGTACCCATTGAGATTTATTGTCTGACGGATCTTGTGGTAAGTCATGGACACGGACGATAGAGCCTGCACGAATTTGTGGCATCAGATCTCGTGGCGCACCATTTCTGATGAAATCATCAAGATTAAACACAACCAACTTTCTACCCGTCACGACTTCAATTTTCGATGTGTCAGCGCGTAGCGTGGGGCCGCCGACGTGTGCCAATAATCCCATGAAGTTCATTTCATCTGACCATTCTATACGACCAGGTCGATTCACCTCACCGATCACGTTAACTGCTCTGTCTGGTGCAATCTTTAACCAAGATTTCTCGTTCATGTCGGTTTTCTCAGGAACAAAGATCGCGTCACCGGCTTTAATATTCGGTGGGTTAGAGTTAGGCAAGCCTTCAGTGTAAGCCGCTAAATCGAATTTAAGTACTCGACCATCCGCTTTGATTACGCGTATTTGACGCGACTCTGCAAATCGAGTTGGGCCGCCAGCATTGGCAAGGATATCCATGAAGGTCGCGTCTCTCTTTCCTTCAAAAGCGCCAGGGGCAGCGACTTCACCCATAACGTAAACCATGTTTGCGCCGGATTTGATCTCTTCCTCTTGCTTCGGCACAAAAATGGTTGCACCTGGGCGTAAGATTGGAAGTAGGCTTTCGTCACCAGAATCCAAATAACGCTTAAGGTTGAACAGCGTAGGCGTATTATTTGAAATTACACGGATTTGTTCAACACTGGCATAGCGAGTTACCCCGCCTGAACGCATTAATACGTCGACAAGGTCGGTGTTCTCTTTGTAAGTGAACGAACCCGGCGCGTTTACCTCACCAAACACTTTAATCGAATTGCGAGAGTCAGCACTGTCACCTGAGTTTGCAAGCTTTGCTGCGTCAAACTCTTGCTCGATGTTACCGACTAATGGGGAAGCTGGAACGAATAATGAATCCAGTGATTGCAGAGTAGGTAGTGTTGATTCATCACCTGAATCAAGGAATCGTTTGTAGTTAAACTCTTTCTTGTCCGCACCTCGCTTAAGTATCAATTTGTCCAGTTGTGCGCCGGGACGTAATCCACCTGCTGCGTAAAGTGCCATTTGGATACTTGAGCCTAACGCCAGTGTGTATTCACCGGGTTGTTCTACATAACCTTGCACGTAGATGATAATTTGCTGCTCTTTTACATATACAGAAGCGTTTGAAAGATCTTTGTAAGCGGTAGCCAGTGACTCTAAAACGACTTTGTTAAGTTGTTCACTGTTATAACCCGCAACAAATACGGCGCCCACTTCAGGAAGGGTAATGCGGCCACGTTTATCCACTTGGAACCCTTTGTTCAACGTACTTTCACCGGGTACGTTAACTTGGATAAGGTCACCGACTTGAACCGCGTCTGAAAACTCTTCGTTAGCATTTACGAGGTTCGAAAGGCATAACGATAGGGTGATGATAAAAGCGATCAATAATTTCATAATCCACCTCCCATTTTCTCAGCGTTCTTAGGGGAGATAACTTCGATACTCACTCTGCGGTTGGTTAAACGCGTACCGTCTGATTCGCCTTCAAAAAGAGGAACCGTTTCACCAACAGACACTGCTTTGATTCGCTGAGCACCTAAGCCAAAAATCGTTAGGTAGCGTTCGACTTGTTTAGCACGTCCAAGTGCCAAGTCATCGTTATATTCTTCGGTACCCGTGGCATCAGCATGGCCGGTAACAACAAGGTCTAGAGATTTATGTTCTTTCAGTAGCGTCGTTGCCTCGGCAAGTCGTCCCATGTATTTGGGATTGACTTCAGTAGAGTTTTCCGCGAATTGGTTGTCAACATTAAGCAGGTCGTACAACTGCTCGATAACCGACAATTGCATTCTAAATTGGTTTTCATTTTTTGGTGGTTCACAACGGGCTTGTGACGTCACGTAGTCCAATTGAACTTCAAGTTCGTTTAAGCGTTTTCTTTGAATGACTAGGTCGTTAGCCGCATCTAGCAGCAGGCCACCTTGTAGTTCGCGAGCGATACGATTTTGCTTTTCTATCGCTTGCACAACAGCAGCGGGGAAGCACCAGCGGGCGCCTTCTTGAATCAAGGCATCAAGATGTAATTTGGCCAGTTGCCAATCAAAACGTAATCCGTGTTCAGGACCAAGAGGTTCGTCTGGCATGACAGGAGAAAAGTCGGAATTTTGGTAATTAATAGAGTCATAACTTTCAGCCAAGCCGCCAGTGCCTTGTTCAGGGTAGCTAGTACAGCCACCTAGAACTAAAGCAGACAGAGAAAGGGCTATGTAGCTTTTCAGTATTTTCATGCCAACGTCCTATGTTTTTAATTTTTATTATTATGTTTTGTTACTTCTAGCTTAGTGGATCTTCATGAATTTGTAGGATTTTTTGAATTTACTGGGATAGCGTGGCCAATACGTAACAAGTTCATAATTTCAAGAGGCTGACCAGTCACATTTTCAAGTCGCATGTTGCGTTCGCGTTCAGTTAGGCGTTTGAACATGTAAACAATCGCGCCAACACCAGATGAATCTAAAAACTCAACTTGGCTAAAATCGACTTCGATTTCAGGGTGGCCGTCATTTGAGATTACATCGTCAATATCAGTCTGAGCATCACGGCTTCCCGCTGCGTCTAAATCACCGAAGATAGAAAGAGTTAGTGTGGTTGTATTCAAATCAATCTTACGTAGTTCCATAGCGATATCTCCTTTTAAATATGTATGAACAATTGCACTGAATGTGCCAACTTTTATGTTTATATTTTTCAATAACTTAACTCGAGCGCTAATCTCTATCTCATATTGAGAAAGTCGGTTTCTCAATATGAGAACTAAAAATGGGTGAACATTTGAGACCCATAAGTCATTAATTATATGAATGAAATTGAAAGTTAAATAAGGTTGATGTGTGGGTCGCATCTTCTAGCAAAGGTTGTCTACCTACGTGTCAGAACGCTTAGGATTAAAGGCATTTGTTGACCACTACAGATATCAATACGGAGCAGATGATGAGATTAACTAAATTGGCGATAGCCACTCTATGGGCGTGTTCGCTTGCATCTCATTCATCCTATTTACCGCCTGATCATCTGGTGCTCGCAAACACATACCAGCAAGGCATTGATGTGTCTAAATACTGGAAGAGTGAAAAACTCGATGGGATTAGAGCGCTGTGGGACGGGCAGCATCTTTATACACGCAACGGTAATCGCATATACTCACCGAAGTGGTTTACAAAAAACTTACCGAAGGTACACCTTGAAGGGGAGCTCTGGGCAGGAAGAGGCAAGTTCCACTTAGTCCAATCTACCGTCCTCGATCACACACCTAGTGATGCTGCGTGGCGCCAAATAGACTTGATGCTGTTTGATATGCCAGGGGCTACTGGCGATTATCAAAAGCGCTATTACAACATATTGCATTGGGTAAGTGTGATTGGAGAACCTCATATCAGCTACATCGAACATGTACCTATTCAAAATGAAGAAGCTCTGTTTTATCAATTAGACAATGTCGATGAACGTAATGGCGAAGGTTTGATGCTCAGAAAGATCACCAGTCGTTATCAAGCAGGTCGAAGTAATGACTTGTTAAAACTAAAAAGGCATCACGATGCCGAAGCCACAGTTATTGGCTACAAAGGCGGGACAGGGAAGTACAAAGGGATGATGGGTTCGATTTTGGTTCACACGGAAGAAGGGGTTGAGTTTTATATTGGAAGCGGGTTCAGCGATCAAATGAGACTTGCGCCGCCTGAGATCGGCAGCCGTATTACCTTTCGCTACAATGGCTTTACTCAAAATGGAAAACCCAAGTTTGCGCGCTTCGTTAGAGAAAAGAGTGAGTATTAATACCAATCAGATTGTTCAGTACAATATAGTCATACACACACAGTAAACGAAAAAGAGCTCTGAATATCAGAGCTCTTTTTCGTATTCAATATCAGGGATACCGGTTGAGTGAGTTAGAACTCAGCGAGAGCTAAATTCTAACTGCACATCGTCGTCTTGTTTGTGCATCCAGTGCAGACGCATACCTAGCATAATAGCTGCAGACGTTAGACCAACAATGAACCCAACCCAGAAACCGTGCGCGCCCATAGGCTCAACAATCCAATCTTTCATTCCTAAAATGTAGCCAATAGGAAGACCAAGCAACCAGTAAGCAACGAAAGTAATGTTGAAGATCGAACGCATGTCTTTGTATCCACGCAAAGCCCCTGCAGCGATAACTTGGATTGCGTCAGTACATTGATAAACTGCAGCGAACAATAGTAATTGCATTGCAACAGTAATTACCGCCGTATTCTGTGTGTACAGTAACGAAACTTGCTCTCTGAATAGTACCGTCAATGTAGCTGTCATTAGGGCTGTGACTAAACCAACAATGATTCCCACGTGTGTCGCGATTTTCGCTCCTTCAGTGTTGTTTTCACCCAACTTATGACCAACACGAATACTCACGGCGGCACCGATACTCATTGGTATCATAAATATCAGTGACGAGAAGTTAATTGCAACCTGGTGTGCGGCGACAACCAAAGACCCAAGAGGGGCAACCAACAGAGAAACAACAGCAAATAGCGTCACCTCAAAGAAGATAGCAGCAGCAACTGGAAAGCCTAGTTTAAACAAACGAATTTGTGCTTTGAGCTGAGGCTTGTGGAACGTACCGAAGATATTGATTTTAGCCAAACGCTTTGATGTTAAAACGTAAGCGAACAGCAGAGCAAACATCACCCAATATACGATAGCCGTTGCAACGCCACAGCCAACACCACCCAGAGCGGGAGCGCCAAGCTTTCCGTATACGAACATCCAGTTAAGCGGGATGTTTAATAGCAAGCCAATAAAACCAATCACCATTGCAGGCTTAGTTAAAGACATACCATCTGTAAAGCTTCTCAATGTTTGGAACAACAAAAATGCAGGGACAGCAAACATCACCGCATTCATATAACCGATGGTTTTTTCTGCCATGAGTTGTTCTATGTCCATCCACTCCAATATCAGTTGTGTCTGAAAAAGTACGCCAATGATTGGAAGGGAGATGACAAGCGCTAAAAACGCACCTTGTTGAATCTCAAATGGAATTTTTACTTGTCTACCAGAACCATGAAGTTGTGCAACGACAGGAACCAACGCCATCAACAGACCCACACCAAATAAGATTGATGGTAGCCAGATACTTGCTGCAATCGAAACCGCCGCCATATCGATAGCACTTACACCACCGGCCATTACGGTATCGACAAAACCCATTCCAGTTTGTGCAACAGATGCGATCAATACTGGGGTCGCAAGTTTGATTAGATTCGAGGATTCTTCTTTGTAACGATGCACAAACAACTCCAAATAAGAGGGAAAATTAGAATAATAGTGTAGGAAAGGACATTCTGAAGGAATCAGAGACAATGATCTTAAGCTTCCACTGGACGAATCATAAAGAAATGTCACAATAACTGCTATGAAAAACTGTTATTAGGGCGTGTTGATCTTTCGAGCTGATTTTTGCAGCGAGTTGCTGGGTGTTTATACAAGGCAGAGGCTTTGATGTGTAGCTAGCCTACATGAGAAGCCGATAACGTAGTAAAAATGACCAGCAAACGCTGCCCGAAGGGTTCGAGCTGGGCGCCCCCGCAAAAAGCGTTTTACTCTTTGTTGAGGGAGATTTGCTTAGGATACTAGGCTACTTCCCCCTCGCCGCGATTAAAACGCTTTTATCTCGAACAAAATTTAACCGCGATAGGTCAACACGCCCTAGAATGCTAAATAGGAATCTTATGTTTACAGGTATCGTTCAAGGCATGGCAACACTGGTTGCTATAAACAAAAAAGAGTTGTTTCAGACTCATACCATTGAGCTAAGCAACGAAATGGTTGAGGGATTAGCGATTGGTGCCTCAGTAGCTCATAACGGTTGTTGCTTAACGGTAACGGAAATTTCAGGAAACCACATTGCTTTTGATTTGATGCAAGCCACATTGCGATTGACGAACTTAGGCCAACTGACTGTTGGTGATAAAGTGAATGTTGAGCGAGCCGCAAAATTTGGTGATGAAATTGGCGGGCATAGTATGTCTGGCCACATTACGTTGATGGCGAACTTAGTGGATGTGATCAAGACTGAAAACAACCGCACGCTTTGGTTTGAGTTGCCACAGGAATCAATGAAGTATGTATTGAGCAAGGGTTATATTGGCGTTGATGGTTGTTCATTGACGATAGGTGAAGTGGAAGAGAACCGTTTCTCTGTACACTTGATTCCTGAAACGCTAAATCGCACTTTGTTTGGCAGCCGCGAAGTAGGCGACCAAGTAAATATTGAGTTTGATCCTCAAACACAAGCGATTGTTGATACTGTTGAGCGCGTGCTAGCAAACCAGACGTCGTAGTAGCGGTTCATCAATAACACTTGCCCCAAAAGCGTTGACTAAGTAAAAGTCGAAGATATTAAAAAAGAGCACATTAAGTGCTCTTTTTTTATTTTTGTGTTTTTCTAGGCTAGCTTCAAAATCGAGGTGTAGGTGTAGGTGTAGCTCGACAAGAGAGTAATTGTGTTAGAAGACTTGTTCGTCGTCTGCATCAATTGAAAGATGGATTCTGTCTCTCAATTCATCAACCTGCATGTCCAGATGAATAGCATTGCAACATGCAGGGCAATCGTCATAAAAATCTTGGCTCCCATTAGAAGCATCCAGCGTTATGCTAATTGCATGACCACAATGGGGGCAAGAAACATGTTTCTCTGTGTATTTATGCATGGCGAATTCTCCTCACTGTAACTTGCACTAATCGTAGTAGCTTGTATGGGGCGTAACAAATAGCGATATCGAACGTTGCACTTATATCGATCGCAGTAGCTAGCTGTGACTGGTGTTAAACGGCCTGTATCTTCTGAATACACGCCTCAGTTTGTGCTAAATACTCGCCGCCAAATTGATTGCAGTGGTTGAGAAGATGGTACAAATTATAAATGTCTTTCCGATCAGTATAGCCAACGTCGAGTGGATTGATGCTCTGGTAACCTTCATAAAACTCTTTTGAAAACCCTTCAAACAGTTCAGTTAGCGCTAAATCACATTCATGATCGCCCCAATAACAAGCGGGATCGTAACAGATTGGCCCAAAGGCTGAGTTAGCAACATTACCGTTCCAAAGATCGCCATGAAGCAAAGAAGGGCGAGGGTTGTGGCCTGCAAGACGCATATTCACTACATCAACAATGTCATCGATATCGCCGAATTCGATGCCTTTTTCTTTTAACAATTGCAGTTGGAAGCCAATGCGTTGCTCAGAGAAAAAACGCCCCCATTTCTTATGCCAAGGGTTGGGTTGAAGGGTGCTACCAATATAATTGTCTTGGTCACAACCAAACTCTTTCTGTTCACCCCATTGATGCAATTGAGCAAGTTGAACGCCAAAGTCATAGCTATTATTGCTTGTTTCAAGCGGCTTGGTCGGCAAGTAATTAAGGATAATGAACGAGCATTCTTTGGTTTTACCAATTAGTACCAACTCAGGAACATAAACGGTAGAAGTTTCTCTTAACAAGCGTAAGTTCTCAGCTTCAATTTCAAACTTAGGTAAAAATTCTCGCTGGTTCACTTTTACAAAATAACGTTCGTTACCATCGCTAATCATATAGCAATCGTTAATGTCGCCACCAGAAACCTTTGTTCGTTCAGTTATCTGGAAGTTAAATAGAAGAGTATCTGAAAGTTGTTGAGAAATGGCCTGCCACATAGGAAATCCTCAAAGACTGAAGGTTAGAAATACTGTTTGTTTAATAGCAATAGTTTAGGATAAATCTGAGCAATTTATAGACGCACTCGTCAATGTTCTTGGCTCTTCTTCAACTAATGTAGAATCAATTGGCTGATTTGTGAACTCGAACTGATTCAAGCCCTTTGAAATCAAAACAAAAATTGAGAACGATGTAAGGAAATAGTTTGGAACTAATCTCACGGCATGATGATTTTCATACAATAGAATCGCAGAAATAGGTTGAGATTATTTTTCACTATATTTTAGGTGTGTTTGGTGAAGTTAGGGTGTTTTGATTGAAATTTAAGCTTAAATGCTAACTCGGATCACTTTAATACAGTTTTTAGTAATAAAGAGATGACAAACAGACTCATATACATAGTATTAGGTAGGTACATATTAATCTGCTCTTGAGCTTAAACGGAGATTTATTGTGGTTGTAGAAACCGATGGCTATTTGGCTTTGATCGAACACTTATCATTTAACCTAGATGTCTTTACTAATAGTAATGGTGATACAGGAAATGAAAGTGTCGAAGACATCATCACTGACATGATATCAACAAACATCATGGCTATTTTCGAGCAAAACCCTGAGTTACATTCAAGCGTTCGTTTTCAACTATTGAAAGAAGCGGATTCAGTGGTGGCTGATTTAGGTGAAGTGTTAGCTGGTGTATGGTCAAAAAAAGCGACTAACGAACAAATTGTATTCTTAGATGAATACATCGCATTAGTGAAGAATCTGTTTGATACTGCGGTCGCTCAATACGACTAATTAGCTTCTAGTACATTTACTAGGCTAAACAGCGATAGGCGTTTAAATAGTACCTTCAAAGCAACTGTGTTATCAGTTAATCTTTTAATCACTATAAACGCCTAAAATGCCAAAACTTAGAGGCCCAATAAGGGTTATCCAATCTCGATATAATGACACCTTTCGATGTCGAAGCATGTAGGAATTGATTGTTTCCTAAATATACACCGACGTGTCGTACCGTCATCGATGTTTTGAAAAACACCAAGTCACCACTTATTGCCTGTCCATACGCTATTTCCTTTCCCTTTTTAACTTGAGCTTTTGTGGTTCTCGGTAAGGCTTGCTGGGTCGCAGTTTGCACTGCGATTTGAACGAAAGCAGAGCAATCTACGCCTCTAAATGAAGTCCCACCGAAATGATATGGCACACCTTTCCACTGTTCATACACACTCATATACGCATTGGTCGTTGATTGCTCTAACTTTGACAGAGGCTTGTGTGCGGTTTGACTAAGCTGAGAAGGGGATGGCGTAGAGCTACAAGCAGCCAATGTTGCTAAAGTTATTGTAACTACAGCCATTTTTCTGAATTTCATATGTAACTCTTCTGACAAAAAACTGAAATATAAACGTCATCAAGGACTTCTAGTATACGAACTAACTTAAGGATATCTTTTTTCGTAGTCAAACTGGATTTCACATGCCCGACACAAATTTATCAATAAAACCTTCACGTTATACATTCTCGCTCATTCAAACTGTCACCGCTGTATTTATTTCCATTCTTTTACTCGTCATCTTTTTATCTTTGGTCAGTCTCCGAGGCGTCGATCGGGTCGGGGGCCATTTTGAAGCACTTTCGGAACAAGCATTACCTCTTGCATTAAACAACGCCGAATTAACACAAAGCGTGTTGGAGCAGGTAAAACTTCTTACTTATAGCACCCAATCAACCGACCTAAATACGCTTAGCACAACAGGCAACTCGATCGACGTGTTAGTTGCCGAAAGTAACCAAACGCTAGAAGAACTCCTCTTCATATCCCAATCTTTTCCTGACGCGATTTCCGTTGAACAAAAACAAAACTTAATCGAGAACATGGCGACCTTACAATTGATGACTAGCCAAGTGTTGTCGTCACAAATTGAAATTCAGAATAAGCAAAACCTCATCGATGGCCAAGTCACTGAGTTTCGCTATGGTGTGAGTTCCATCGGACCTGAAATGAACCGTATCAGTTCTTTCCTTGTTCAGAACAACCCAGAGGCTTCCGATGCGGCTAACCGATTCACAGCGAGTGCTTCTGCAATGGCGAACACCTTCCTAATGTTGATGATGCAATCAGACTTAGAAAAAGCGCAAGACGAATACAGAGAGCTTCGAAATCGAATTGCAGGCATTAACCTCGCGTATGATGACTTTTCTGAATGGCATCCAGACATCGTAGAGTTCGCAAGCTTAACAGCGCCTTATGAGATGGTTAAATCTGGCTTTGCAGATAACGGTGTATTAAGACAAATCCTGCAAAAGCTAGAACTTGTTGAGCAACAAGAAGCCGACTTAGCAAAAGTCATCCATCTGGCCAACACCGTGATAGGGACCTTAAATCAACTATCGAACACCGCTTCCATTTTAATTGATGAAAGCGAGTTTGTGGTCAATCAGACAATTGCGACGATAGACAAAGGACTATTTATTAGTGGATTAGTGATAACGGCCATCATTTCTATTTCATGGTTGGTGTTACGTCGCTGGGTGAACAAAGGACTCAGAAACATTACTCAACAAATGAGCTTACTCGCGGAACACGATTTTTCAAAACAGAGTCAATTAGTTGGCCCATTGGAATTGCAAGTTATCGCATCAAAACTTAATTCTGTTGTCAACTCAACCGCTGATTCGGTGCGTTTGGTAACACGAAACTGTGAAACGCTTTATCAAACAGCGGAAGTCAGTCACGATGCCGCAGAGCAAACTAACTCAAGCTTACACGAGCAAAATGAATCACTTCAGAACATGATTACCACCATTACAGAGCTTGAAGCATCTATTGGTGAAATTGCACGTATTTCTAACGCCTCAAATGATGACGCCCAGCTTGCTGAAAATGAGTCAGTGACAGGGAGTCAAGTTGTTGGACTTAACCAGCAGCGACTGCATGCACTAGAACACTCTTTAAGCATGAATGAAGAATCGATGGCCGACTTAGACGGACGTGTTAAACAGATTCGCGAAATGGTCGACATGATCAGTGGCATTGCTGACAACACTAACTTACTCGCATTGAATGCAGCAATAGAAGCAGCGAGAGCAGGAGATCAAGGCCGAGGCTTTGCAGTGGTTGCCGATGAAGTCAGAAAACTTGCCAGCGATACTTCTCAGCAAACCACTAATATACGAAATATGATGAATGAATTGGTGGCAGCCGCTGACCGATCACGCGCTTCTGTAACAGAATCGAGAAGCGAAATGGCGAATGCACTGGAAACCAGTGGCGATGTAAAGCAGGCCTTCGAGAAAATCGAATTCGCGGTTAGCCAGATCAAAGGGCGTGTTGAGCAAATCATGGTGGCGACTGAGCAACAAGCACGTGCAACGGTGGATGTGACACATTCGATCACTCGTGTTTCTGAACAAGGCGAGAATACTAAGTTACAGCTTGAATCCATGATCGAGAGTTCAGAGCAAGTCGGAGAGATAGCAGGACACCAACAAGCTATGCTTCATAAATACGTGTTGAAATAAACGAGCGTGTTGAGTTAAGCCTGACAGCATAATAGTTGAAGCACTAGCTACGCTTAAATTCCTATTGATACAGAAACGCCCTTAAGTTCTCATAAGAATTTAAGGGCGACTTGCTTTGGTATTAAGCTTGGTTTGTTATGGAGACGGGTTTGTTATTAAGATAGGTTTGATCTCAATATAAACTGAGACTCAACTGAGTTCGAACCTAGTCTTTCGTTGTCGGGAATCGTGCAAATGGCTGACGTAGCATTAAGTCTAACCGTTGCTCTTTACCATCTTGAATCTCTGGAACGCCAATCTGAACGTTATCATGGCCAAGCTTAGGTTGAGCGCGATAGGTTTTGAACCAAATGTCCCACACCGATAAGAAAAAACCAAAGTTTGAGTGCGTTTCCTTAACAATGATCGAGTGATGAACACGGTGCATGTCTGGTGTCACAATCACTTTTCTCAATCGCTTATCAATCCACAGTGGCAGACGCGCATTGCTGTGGTTAAACATCGCACTGGCGTTAAGAACAATTTCAAAAATGACAACAGCGATGACAGGTACACCAAGCGCGATCACTAAACTCACTTTAATCAGCATTGAAAGAATCATCTCAATTGGATGAAAGCGAGTTCCGGTTGTGACATCAATATCTAGATCCGCATGATGAACTCGGTGTAACTTCCATAGCCATGAAACACGGTGAAACACCAAGTGCTGCAAGTAAATAGCGCAATCTAACAGTAAGACACAGAACAGAATGGTGAGTTCTTTAGGAAGTGACAGGGTATTGAACAGACCCCATTGGTTTTCTTGTGCGATAACCGCCGCTTGAAATGCTGCGATTGGAATTAGAGTGGCTAATAGAAAGCTGTTCAAAGCAACCAACGCAAAGTTATTACCCCAACGAAACCATTTGCTTTGAGTCAGTGTTTTCCGGGGAAAGCGGTACTCCCAAAGCGCACACAATCCAAAAACGACGATAAAGCAAACAAGGCGGAGCAGGGATGGGTCTTGCATGGGTATTCCTTCTATCATTCTAAGGACACTGTAAGTACAATCGTGCCACTTTTCTAGATTTATCGTTATTGTCCATGAGAATCCACGCTTTTCACCGTTTATATCAACATCGTTTATCCATTGCTACTAAGCCATTTAATGCGCGCGGGTGTAAAGTAGTGCGATGTGAGTTCTGTAAAATAAAACAAGACAGCTGTATCTGTGAACATCAACCAGACGTAAGTACGAACGTCGCGACCATGTTGATCTTGTCAGATAACGAAATATTGAAACCAAGTAATACAGGTCGATTGATTCTCGATACAGTGAAAGACAGTTACGCTTACCTATGGCATCGCACAGAGCCCAATCAAGAGATGTTGGATGTTCTAAAAGACGACAAATACCAACCTGTGATCGTGTTCCCTGAAGACTATACCGACGACAAAACACGCGTGGTTCAAGATCTGCCACAAATGCGTGACCCAAACAAAACACTATTGCTGATCTTTATTGATGGTAGCTGGCGCGAGGCACGTCGAATTTTTCGTCGCTCAGAATATCTGCAAGATTTACCTGTGTTATCGATTGAGCCTGAGTCAGTTTCTCAATATATGATGCGAAAGTCAGACAACGAACAACATCTTTCGACAGCAGAAGTGGCGAGCTTGGTTTTGAACCAGGCTGGTGAAGAGCAGGGTGCCAAGACTTTACAGCTATGGTTTGAGACATTTCGGGAAAGTTACATGTTAAGTAAGACACGTTATAAGTCAGATCCAACCAAACCGAGCCTGAATGCTTTCATAGATCATACTAAAAGTGAGAAGTCACTCTAACCTTTAACCGCTTTGTGCTGACTTGTTGTTCAAACAAACTCAAACACGGGATAAGTTTGTCATCTATCACGGTTTGTAGGGGGAGTGTTATGGATAATGCTCTTTAGTTGTTTATTTACAAAAATTTATTTGCCCGAATTTAGGGAAAAATTGGAGAGATTTCATGTATTACGGCTTCGATGTTGGCGGCACAAAGATTGAGTTTGGTGCGTTCAATGAAAAACTTGAGCGAGTAGCGACAGAACGCGTACCAACGCCCACTGAAGATTATCAACTGCTACTTGATACAATTGCCGGTTTGGTAAAGAAGTACGACAACGAATTTTCTTGCGAAGGCAAAATTGGTCTTGGTCTTCCTGGAATGGAAGATGCTGACGACGGCACAATGCTGGTTGTTAACGTACCAGCTTCAACGGGGAAACCACTACGCAAAGACCTAGAAGCGCTTATTGGTCGTAGTGTGAAAATTGAAAATGATGCAAACTGTTTTGCGCTTTCAGAAGCGTGGGATGATGAACTTAAAGACGAACCATCAGTAGCAGGCCTAATTCTAGGTACTGGCTTCGGTGGCGGTTTGGTTTACGAAGGTAAAGTGTTCTCTGGTCGTAATCACGTTGCTGGTGAATTAGGTCACATGCGCCTTCCTCTAGATGCATGGTTCCACCTTGGCGACAACGCACCGCTACTGGGTTGTGGTTGTGGCAAGAAAGGTTGTTTAGACAGTTACTTATCGGGTCGCGGCTTCGAACTGATTTATGAGCACTACTTCGGTGAGAAGAAGAAAGCGATCGAGATCATTCAAGCATACAACGAAGGCGAATCAAAAGCCGCTGAGCACGTAGATCGCTTTATGGAGCTATTGGCTATCTGTTTTGCAAACCTGTTTACGGGTCTTGACCCACACGTAGTTGCACTGGGTGGCGGACTTTCAAACTTCGAACTTATCTACGAAGAGATGCCAAAGCGTATCCCTAAATACCTATTGTCTGTAGCGAAGTGTCCGAAAATCATCAAAGCGAAACACGGTGATTCAGGCGGCGTTCGTGGCGCTGCATTCCTTAACATTAAGTAATCGTTACTTACCGTTAAGCTAGCTAAGGTTAGATAGTTAAAAAGAACAAATAAAAATGCCGCAATCTCGAAAGAGGTTGCGGCATTTTTTATTGTTCAGTGTTTTCGTTTCTTCAGCTCTTAGCTCTAATTACAAACGAAAAGCTAGAAGCTACATATCAAGAAAAAGAGCCAGAGGGCTTACTTCTTCTTTTTGCCAACGCCAAGGTTGTCTTTTTGCTTCAACGTAAGCTTAGTAAAGCCTAGCTTACGGAAATAGTTGTCTTGGTAGTTACGAACCGCTTTAGCATCAGAAATGAACTCAAGCTGCTGCTCAGTTTTTAGATACTCAGTGATGTCGATACCTTCAGCGGCTGCAACAGCTTCTTGGATCGTGCGGTGTTCTTGTTTCGAAAACAATAACTCTTTGTCTTCATCTTTATAAGTGTACAGAATGGTACGAGCCATGGTGCTCTCCAATATAATTATTACTTTGCGCGCACTCTACATAAAAACAGTACGTCACTCAAGATAATGATAGGAAATTACCACTTATTAGCCTCATGAATGGAATGTGTAATAAGCATTTTGTGGTATAATATTCGTTATTTTTTAATCTGGCTGACTTAAACGGAACTTATGAGCAATACGCTTTACCCAAAGATCATGGGAATTATAACGCGAATCCAGAACTACCCTGGAATCAAAGGATTAAAAGAAGTCGAAGACAGAATAACGAGTCTATGCGAAGCTAATAATCAACCGATCCCGGATTCAATCGCGCTTTTCCTTAAAGGTTTCACAAGCTATCGCCACGATAACCTTTCTGACGCTGCTGAGCATTATAAAGCCTGCCTAAACGTCATTGCTCCTGAAGAAATTCAACTATATGTATTTGTCATCGGGTTACTTGCGTCTACCCATAACATTCGTGGTGATTATCAATCAGCGTATGCTTGTTACTCAGAGACACTAGAAAACTTACACCTAGTTGATGACAATTTTAAGTCACTTATATTCTGTAATCTAAGTGACTTGCACTTAAGCTTAGAAAAATACGAACAAGCGAAGCAATATGCTCGTAAAGCCATTATTTCATCTCAAAATGCGAATCGCCTGTTAGATTGTGCTGTCAGCCATTTAAACCTAGCCTATAGCTGTGCACATACAAATGAGTTTGAGCAAGCGGTTAGCGCCATTATGGAAGCGAAAAGAATAGGCACCTCGCTTTCTAGTCACAGGACGATAGCTCTTTGTCATAGTTACCTAGGGCAAACCATGCTCTTGTGGGGAGGCTTCGATGATAGTGATGTATTAGATGCATTTTATCAGGCAGAAGAGCACTTCAAAAAATCGAGAGATGAGCATAATCGAAAAGAAAATTTGGTTTACTGGTTTCAATTCTTAGAAGGCATTGGAGAGCGAGAACAAGCAAAAGTAGGGTGCGCTTTTCTCGAACAGAATTTTGATCTAAAGAGTAGTTACCGTTCTTATGCTATCTATGCCCAAACTAAGGCGAAGCTCTTTCGAGATGAAGAGGATTGGTCTGGTTTAGCGGCACTTCAAACTCAGCATGTGGATCTTTTAGAAAAACACATGAGAAGTTATGAGCGCGAACAGAGCGAACGTATTCTAGAAGGGGTAGGTACCATTCAGAGTAAGAAGAAAAATGACGTTCTGACTCAAATGCAAAAATATATGGGTGCGCTCACTGATATTGGTCAATTCATAGCAACCGCTGCAGATTTAGAAAGCGTACTGCCTGAGATACTCCATAAGATAAATATGATTCTACCAACATCTGAGTTTGGGATTGCTATGTATGACGATAAATCAGACATACTCGACTACCGCTATTTTGTTGATACTCAAGGATTAATACCGAACCTAAAAGTAGTTTGCCAAGAGAACCAAACCATTGGTACGTATGTGATTCGCAAGCGAGCTACCGTTCATTTTAATAGCGCGACAGATGCGGCTCTAGAACCCTATATCGGTAAAACCACACAAGACGATAATTTCGTTACGTTTCGTGGCGAGCTTGATACTAACTCAATGATTCTAACGCCAATCATTCTTAATGAAAAATTAATCGGCTTTCTGTCAGTTCAGCATCATCTACCAAACCAATATCAGGAACACCACTGTCAGCTTATAGAACATTTAGCTAGCTTTATTGCCGTGTCGCTAGAAAATCAAAAGCAACGACAGCGTCTAGAAAGTGCGAATCAAACACTCGAAATCTTGAGTACTACTGACCCACTAACAGGTCTAGCTAATAGATATCAATTAGATAACATCACGCCAGTCTTAATACATAACGCTTACTACCAAAAACAATCTCTAGCGGTCCTTATGATCGATGTTGACGAGTATAAAGCTTATAACGATTTTCATGGGCATTTAGAGGGCGACGAAGCGCTTCGTATTATCAGTCGCTTACTTAAAAAAACATTCACAACCAAGAATGACTACCTTTTCAGATATGGCGGTGATGAGTTCATGGCGATTTGCTTCGGACAGAGTAGTGGTGATATTGAAAATAAGGTTGTCACTCTGCGAAAGATGCTAAATGAAGTCAAATTAGCAAACCCTAAAGCTCTCTATGCGGAACAATTAACACTCTCTATTGGTGGGGTTAACGTCGACTTAGCCAGTGACAATGTGGATCGAAACTTTAAAATGATTTGTGATATTGCAGACAAACAGCTCTATCAAATCAAAGAAAATGGCCGTAACAACTATAATTTGGTCGACTGCAGATTACTTAAAGTAGAGCTTGTTTAATTCAACTCTGTATACAAGCCCCCATAAAAAGAAAGCCCCTGATATCCAATATCAGGGGCTTCATCTATTTAGAGTATGTATTACTCTGAATTTGCTAGCTTAAAGTTCGCTTAAAGCTAACAATCTTGTTTATTTACACACGGCCTTGCAAAGGAATGATCGTCACCGTTTCACCGGCTTTTACAGTGTCTACCGCTGGTGAAATCTCGATTAGACAGTTTGCTTCGCTCATTGAACGCAAAATACCTGAACCTTGCTTGCCCGTCGTTTTCACTTCAAGCACGCCTGATTCATTCATCGAAAACACACCACGACTGAATTCAGTACGGCCTTGGCGTGAGCGCAGTTGTTCTGTCGCTACCGCATTCGCTTTAACAGGTGTCCAGTTGGTTTGACCTTGTAGCTTGCGGATCGCAGGCTCAACAAAGTTAATGAACGACACCATCACGGCTACTGGGTTGCCAGGTAAACCGAAGAAAGGTTTGTCTTCAATTTTGCCGTAAGCAAGAGGGCGGCCTGGACGCATGTTGATACGCCAGAAGTTAATCTCACCCAACTTATCTAACGCGAGTTTGATGTAGTCAGCATCACCAACAGACACGCCACCAGACGTCAGAACCATATCGGTCTCTAACGACGCTGAATGCAGTACATCCATCATCTTTTGTTCGTCATCTTCGATAATGCCGTAATCAACGATGTCGCAACCTAGCTTTTGAAGCATGCCGATGATCGTGAAACGGTTCGAGTCGTAGATAGAGTTTGGCTTTTGCTCAACGCCCGGTGCCTGAACTTCATCACCCGTTGAGAACACACCCACCTTCACTTTACGCAGAACAGGGCAGGTACCGAAACCTAACGACGCCATCATACCCATTTCTGGTGCTTCGATGCGTGTGCCACGCGTAAAGACAGGTTGGCCAATTTCTAAATCTTCACCGGCCATACGGACATTTTGTCCAACTGAGATTTTCGCATCTGGGAAGCTAACTTTATCGCCATCTTGCACGGCTTGCTCACGCATCACAACAACATCAACGCCATCTGGCATTGGTGCACCCGTCATGATCTTAACAGCTTCACCTTGTTGAACGGTTTTGTCGTAGCTGTGACCAGCCATAACTTCAGCACCAATGTTGTAGCTATCCAATTCAAGATCTTCACTACGAATCGCGTAGCCATCCATTGCAGAATTAGTATTCTGTGGGACGTTGATTGGCGAGATCACATCTTCAGCTAACACACGACCGTAGCCTTGCAGTAATTCAACACTCTCTGTGAGATCAAGCGCGTCAATGCTATCAACAATCTTTTGCTGACCTTGAGTAACGGTTAAACCTGCAGGAGAGAACGAATCACAACACACCGCGGGCGCTGCGTCTTTTGAAGATGAGCATGACGCTGCTTTGCCTGTTGTAGAGGAAAGGTCAAAGGACTGCGCGTAATCGATGATGAAATCACGAATCGCTTCTAAGTCGTTGATCGCCATTTGAGGTAAGTCAGATTCAACGTGGCTATCAGCAGCAATAGCAATGATGTTGTCATCGTTTTGGTACAACCAAGGTTTACCCACTTCATCACGGTGAAGCTCGATTTTAGGGAAAGCAATGTTCTTACAGCCTTCAACCAAAATCAGATCAAGTGTGTTGGTATCAAAGCGAGTCAACAGGTAATCAAAATCGGCTTCCGCTTCTGGAGTTTCAGTCATCATCACATGACGGTTACGCGAAGCTATCAGCATTTGATTTGCGCCCGCTTTACGTAAGCGGTAACTGTCTTTACCCGGCTTATCGACATCAAAATCGTGGTGAGCATGTTTTAACACGCCAACTTTTAACCCCACGTCAGTCAACAGAGGAAGTAGGGCTTCAAGTACGGTCGTTTTGCCTGTACCGCTATAAGCAGCAAAGCCCAATAAAGGAAGGTTAGGGCGTTGTTTAGAATCTTTCATTATTGAAGCGTTCCGAATTGGGTGAGTTCTTCTGGCGTGTTGAGATTAACAAAGCAGTTAGGAGAATCGCTGAAATCAACGTATTCGGTGACACACTCTTTGTATAGCAAGATGATTTTACGATCACCACGTTCCAAAAACGCTTCTAACTTTGGCAGAACACGCTTGTGGAATAGGGTGAATACAGGTTGCTTAAATTCGCCATCATGCGCGACAAGAATGTCGCTGTCTTCTTTTACTGCAGAACAAAAACGCTCAACAAGGTCGTCACTGATTTGTGGGCTGTCGCAAGGGACAAAGCCGACCCAATCTGTGCTCGCGTTTTTAAGGCCAGCATGAATGCCACCCAATGGGCCAGGGTAGTCAGGGAAAGAATCGGAAACAACCGGTGCAAATGCTTGGTAACTGTCTAAGTTACGGTTGGCATTGATGGTAATGCTGACATCTTGTTGTGACAGCTTGTTAATAACGTATTGAATAAGCGGAGAACCGTTGAGCTCAACGAGTCCTTTATCTTTTCCGCCCATGCGGCTGGCTTGTCCGCCAGCCAAAATAACCCAACTAGTTTGCGTTGGAAGCAGCATAAATATTCTCTTGTGCTTTGTTCTTTTTAATAACTTGCAGAAGCGGTGATTCAGTCAAAGTGTTGTCCTTGATCCACCACTGCTTCTTACATAAATCGGTTAACGCGTTAGTTTGGTGGCTAGTGATGACCAAACTCGCGCCTCTCTGAAGAAGATCTTCGGCCATAATCACCAATCTTTCAATAGATTCTTTGTCTAAAGAAGCACTTGGTTCATCCATAAGCAAGATTGAAGGCTTAAGAATCCAAGCACGGGCCATTGCCACGCGTTGGCGCTCACCACCAGACAACACAGAAATGTGCTCATCTGCCAAGGTTTCTAAACCTACCATTCTTAATGCATTAATTATTTGAGCTCGCTTATCTTTTTGACTCTCTTTATTAAAGCGAATGCCATAAGCGACATTTTGGTACACCGAGCCATCAAAAAGGTAAGGGGTTTGGTGGAGATAGATGATGTCTTTAAATTTTAACCGAGGAAACAGGCTATGTTGCCAGCTTTGTGTCGGAGACTGAATACGGCCAGAGCTCGGCTTGATCAATCCTGATAAGATTTTAAGTAGGGTCGTTTTGCCAACGCCATTGTCTCCTTTGAGATAAATGGCATCGTTGGGGCCGATCGACAATTCGGGAATGTGGAACAAAACACGCTCTTTGTAGCGCATTGAAATTTGCTGCGTTGTTATTTTTATACTCATGACAGCGTTCCTAAGTTCTTAAATAGCCTTTTCCTCTCACACTGGAAAGGAAAAAGTTAAGGGCTAATGCCAATGCTAATAACACCATACCGAGGGCGACGCCTTGAGCGAATGCGCCTTTGTGGCTTTCCATGGCGATAGCTGTTGGGATGTTTCTTGTCATCCCCATAATGTTGCCACCCACCATCATTGAACAACCTACTTCTGTGACGATACGAGAGAAGGCAGCAATGGTTGCAGCCAATAGAGGGAAACGAGTTTCCCAAATCAAGGTACACGCGACTCGTGTTGTTGATACGCCAAGAGTGCGCGCTGTTTCTACTGCTCGGCGGTCACTGGCCTGCAGAGCGCCATGCATCATCGCAACTAGGATAGGGAAACAGATCAGCATCTGACCTAGAATCATCGCCTTTTGCGTGAACAGTAATTGCCAGTCACCTAAAGGACCAGAACGAGAGAGCATCATGTACATCAACAAGCCAATTACCACGGTCGGTATCGCTTGTAAGGTGTTGATCACCGAAAGCAGAGCCCATTTACCGGGGAATTCGGTGTAAGCCAGTAAGAAAGCCATAAGGATTGCAGGAACAATCACTAATGAGATGGCGGACAAAGATACGCTGAAGGATACCGCGACGATTTGCCACAATTCGTGGTCAAAACTCACCAGTAGATTCATTGCATCAATCGTTGTTTGCCATAGGGTCATGAAGTATCTCGTTTGAATCGATAATAGGCTTTTATCGGTAGTGTCTGATGTTAATCATAGCTGACACAAACTATTTGAGCCTGTATTGGTCAGCGATTGTTTCTAAGCGTGAATGCCTTTAAAGCAAGACGGTTTTTAAACGTGATTATTTAGGTGGTCTCGTTGACTGTTTAGTTAAGCGTAGCGCTAATTGGTTAGGGTTAAACCTTCAACGCTACGCTTTACTTACAACCCAAGACTCATTTCTTACAACAAGCTATTCTGCGCTTGCAACCAACTATTCTGCGTTTGCAACAAATAGCTGTTTGCCGTGCAGTTTAAAGTCGTTGATCAGTTTCTGGCCTTTAGGGTTAACCAACCAATCACTGAATACTTTCGCTGCTTGGTAATTGATGCTTGGGTAGCGTTCTGGGTTAACAAGAATCACTTGGTAAGGGTTAAATAGGTTCTTGTCGCCTTGGAACAACACTTTAAGGTCAAGTTTGTTTTGGTAAGCTAACCAAGTACCGCGGTCTGTCATGGTGTAGCCTTGCATTTCAGACGCCATGTTCAGAGTTGGGCCCATTCCTTGACCAACGCTGCGATAGCCGCCAAAGTTCGGCTCCATCTTAGTTTGCGCCCAAATACCCATCTCTTTCTTATGAGTACCAGAGTCGTCCCCACGAGAAACAAACGTCACGTTGTTGTTCGCGATTGCTTTGAACACATCAGCTACTGCTTTTTGAGATTCAATCTTCGCAGGGTCGCTTTGTGGGCCAACGATAACAAAATCGTTGTACATCAGCTTACGAGGTAAAACGCCGTAACCTTTTTCAACGAAGTTCGCTTCAGCTTTTGGTGCGTGAGTCATTACCAAATCAACATCACCGTTTTCACCCATGCGAAGTGATTTACCCGTACCCGCAGCGAGAACATCAACCTTAATACCAGAATCCTTTTCGAACTCAGGCAATAAGTAGTCCAGTAAGCCTGAGTGGTAGGTACTTGTGGTTGTCGCCAATTTGATATGAGTGGTGTCTTCCGCGCTGCTAGCCGTGTAACTGACGATAGATAGAGCTGCAATAGTTAGGGGAATTGCTTTCATTATTATTATGTCCATTCTGTTATAAATGAATGACATGCCTCTATTTTTAAAGGGCTCAAAGAAGGGCATGTGCATAAGACGCTAATTGTTGTAATTAGGAATCTACACCTAATAAGCAAGCTTAATGCCAATAAATAGTGCATCAAATTTCATTAAATTGCTGTTATATCGAACAAAACTGCGTCATTTAGGCTAACAAAATGCATTAAAATATGAGCTAGGACAAAATGTCGCACATTGTCCCTGTCGCACAAAAGGTTAATTGGTACACTCTGTCCCAACTTTCCCCATCGGTTAATCATTATGTCTTTACCTAGTTCACCTGCATCGAACCTCAACCCAAACACATTGACTCAATATCAAGCGTTTTCCGTCTTGGTCGTGGACGATGAAGTCGGGATGCAGGCTATTCTAAAGAAGGCTCTGGGTAAGTTCTTTGGCAAGGTATCGAGTGCAGGATCCGTTGAAGAAGCTGAAATACTGCGTTCGAGCGAACATTTTGATCTCATTGTTCTTGATATCAACCTGCCAGGACGCTCTGGCATTGAGTGGGAAGAGGCTTTTAACGACAACGACAAACGTGCTGATGTTATTTTCATGACTGGCTATGCTGATCTAGAGATGACCATATCCGCGCTTAAGCTTGGCGCTTCAGACTTCATTCTTAAACCTTTCAATTTGGAACAAATGATACAAGCTGTACTACGTTGTATGGATAAGCGCCTTGATCAAAGAATGCAATACGCATTGAAGCGTGATGTTAGCCGTCATATCAAGACCGAGTTAATCGGTAACTCAGATAAAACCAAACAGCTTAAATTGCTGATCAGTCAATTTGCACCCTCTCGAGCATCCGTTCTTATAGAAGGTGAGTCAGGTACAGGTAAAGAGCTAGTTGCACGTGGTGTACATGAAGCGAGTAAACGCACAGGCCCATTTGTGCCAATCAACTGTGGCGCAATCGCCCCAGAACTTCTTGAAAGTGAACTATTCGGGCATACCTCTGGCGCATTTACCGGCGCGAAGAAAAACCGTGAAGGTCTATTCAGAGTCGCAAGTGGTGGCACCTTGTTCCTCGACGAAATTGGTGAAATGCCACTACCAATGCAAGCAGCGCTGTTGCGTGTGTTAGAGCAACGCACTATTCGTCCAGTCGGTAGCGAGAAAGAAATTGCCGTTGACGTACGAGTAGTGGCGGCGACTAACCGAAACCTTCAACAAGAGGTCGAAAAAGGGCACTTCCGTCGCGATCTATTCTACCGACTCAATGTCCTTAAAATTGATGTTGTGCCATTGAGAGAACGTCCATCAGATTTAATTGAGCTTGTTCCGTATTTCACTCGTCTTTTAGCAAGTGAACTTAGTGTACCGGTCCCAAACTGGGCGCATGAAGACATTTTGGCGATGAATGAATACGAATGGCCAGGAAATATTCGCGAACTCAAGAACCTAGTCGAAAGATGCATTCTTTTAGACAAGCCACCAGCGCACTATTGGCGCGAAATTAATGGCGATCCTGCGCCCACCAGCATTTCAGTGACGGTGTCACATGGAGCGGAAATACCAAACTTGAATAACGTAGACGCTGCAGAAGGTTACCCCAACACTTGGACACTCAAAGAAGTAGAAAAATCTCACATCGAGCAACTGGTGAGTTTTTATGATGGTAATAAATCCGCAGCTGCAAGAGACCTCGGCGTTGCACGGAAAACGCTAGAGCGTAAATATAAAGATTGGAACACAGAAGGCTCTGAATATGCCGATTAGACGTCATTGGTGGTCAAAGTGGACGTTCCGGTTCAAAACCATGGTGCGTTATCGCCTGCTATTTCTAACATCCGCTCCCATCATTCTTACCTTATGTGCGCTTGTCGCTATAACACTGTATTGGTCAGTACATTACACGTGGCAGGGTGCTCTGATTGATGTCGATGAGCGTTTGGATGTTGCTGACAACAGTATCCATCTAATTCAGAACCAACAAGCCTATAACGTTCAAGCATTTGCTGAGTCTTACAACTTCCGAATCAAACTTACGAGTGATATTTCAAAGGAAGAGCTCACTCGCTGGGTTTCTGAAAACAAATCTCGCTATGAGCTCGACTTTTTACGCTGGAGAAGTGTTGAGAGCATGGGGAAAAAGCGTGAATACCTCGAGCTGACACGCAAAGAATCGTTCTTTAGTGTATTGAGCCAAAATGAACTCAACGAGTTAGACCAAAACCTTGCAAAGCAAGCCGAAGTCCCAATGCTCAATAATCAAAACGTTGAAACTCGGGGTTTAGTTAGCCGGACCGTTGTGTCAATTCGAGACAAGAATGATCAGGTTATTGGTTTTCTTGATGGCGGGATCCTCCTTAATAACAGCACACAGTTAGTTGATCAGATCAGCAATTTGATCTATCCACAACGTGATGGTTTTAATCGCCGCATTGGCACGGTTACCGTATTCCTTGATGATCTACGTGTCAGCACTAATGTGCCATTAAGCAGTGAAGACAGTGCAGGGCGCGCAATTGGTACTCGCGTTTCTCATGAGGTTCATTCAAAAGTATTGAATCAAGGGCAAAAGTGGTTAGACCGAGCATATGTCTACGACGCTTGGTACATCACCGCTTACCAACCAATCCACGACCAGTTTGATAACGTTATTGGCATGCTTTATACCGGCTATCTAATCTGGCCACTCGTAGAGACGTATCTGACTAACCTTGGTGAAATCAGCATCACCATCATACTGCTGCTGTTAGCTTCAGGTTTGATCGTACACCGTGGTGCACGCGATCTTTTCAACCCAATTGAACGCATCCATAAAGTCGTAAAGCTCGTCCAAATGGGCCAAGACAAGCGAATCGGTACGTTGGGTTTGGATGATCAACACGAACTTACGTTGCTTGCGAAACAGTTCGACAAAATGTTAGATCTGCTCCACGAGCGTAATCAAGAGATTCAACAAGCTGCGTCTGAACTCGAATGTAAGGTTCATTCTCGTACCGCCAGTTTGAAAGAGAAAACGGAAGAACTCGAATTGCACATCCAGCTTCTCAACCAAGCTAGAGATAAGCTGGTGGTCAACGAGAAATTAGCCGCATTAGGTGAGTTAACCGCAGGTATTGCCCATGAGATTAATAACCCAACGGCGGTGATTCTTGGCAATGTTGAACTAATGAAGTTTGAACTCGGCGATGAAGTGGCCCGTGTAGACGAAGAAGTCCACGCCATTATGGAGCAGATCGACCGAATCCGAAACATCACACGAAGCTTACTTCAATACAGCCGACACGGTGGTGTACAAGACGAAATCACTTGGCAACATATCAATCCAATTGTCGATGAAAGTATTACGCTCGTAAAAACAGGCGCAAAAAAGAAAGGCATTGTGTATGTCTCGCAGTTGAATGCTAAAACCTCAGTCGAAGTGAACCGAAACCAATTGCTGCAAATTCTAGTTAACCTGCAAATGAACGCGATTCACGCGATGGACGGACAGGGCACATTGACTCTCTCAAGTGAAGACTGGGTGGAAAACGGTGTATCTCATGGTGCGATCGTTCATGTTGAAGATGAGGGCTGTGGTATTAAGGAAGAACAACTGAAACGTATTTTCTCGCCTTTCTATACCACCAAAAGAGACGGTACAGGCTTAGGTTTGTCCGTTTCTCAAAGTATTTTGAGCCAAACGGGCGGCGAAATACGAGTTGAATCCGAAGTCGGTAAAGGAAGTCGCTTTAGTATCTATCTTCAGCAAAAAGCCACACCCCAGTTATTAGTGTCTAACCTTTAATCGTTCATAACGCGAATAGAAAAACACCTCCGCACTTAAGATAAGTTCGGAGGTGTTTTTATTTATGGCCCGTTATTTCAAACAATTACAAGCCATGTCGAACAATTACAAGCGTCTAAAATATGAAAAGCCTAATGCGCTGCCACTGAAATCTTCGGTGGGTTGATGTTGTGCTTCTTAAACTCTTTCATCACACGCAGGGTAATGTCGGTTTCAAACAATTTCTCATACGCGGTGTCCACCACATAAGCCTTACACGTCAACTGTATCGCTAGGTAGTTGTCGGTAATCGTCTGTTTAACCAGAACCGTTACAGGCTTTGGTAAGTGTATGTAACGACTTGAAGACGCGGCTTCTTGAATCAGGTCGCGGGCTAGGGTGATGTCTTCATTCATACCGACGTAAAACGGAATCACCACTTGCATGTCCAATGCGCCATAGTTACCACTGGTGGTCACTTCATTTAAGAACTTGTTGTTCGGAATAGTAATGATGTCATCGTTCAGGGTTCTCATTCGTACCGAACGTAAACCAATGGTGATGATGTCGCCGTAGTTGCCTTCGAACGTGACACGGTCACCAACCTGAAAGGGTCTGTCAATCATCACAGTGATGCCGGCGATAAATGATGCTGCCAAGTCTTTTAGCGCAAAGCCGACCGACACGGCGAGCGTACCACCAATCAAAGCTAAAATTTGGTCGTTGATTCTAAAGCTCATCATGAACACGATAAGACCGGTGCTCACGTAGATAAAGAACTGAGTAAACGATTGCAGTTTTTGTAGCAGCATTCGATATTGCACGAACTGACTACCAAAACTGGTCACTAACGAATTGATGAACTTAAGCAACAACCACATTGCGGCAATAACGATCATGGAGAAGAACACGCCGCTCCATCGCACCAAGCTCGCTATCTTAGAGATGTTTTCTACGTTAGCTAACTCTTCCGTCGCAAAGGTCGGGAAACTGACAGCACTTGCCAAGCCAACAAATAGTAGGATAAATAACTTCTTCATTTTACTTCACCAGTAGATGTTGACGATCAAGAACGTTAGTAATGTGGCGGAACCAGTGCTCGGAAATTCGAGCCTTTTCTTCATGCCAACCAATATAACCACGACTTTCAAAGTAACGTAGAATCCCCGTTATCTCTGCCGTGCTCAGCTGTGTACATTCAGACAACACTTCCGGAGAAGCGATTTCCAGTTGTACAATAGAACGAAGTACAGCCAACATAGGTTTCGGCATATTCTCTAGTTCCTGCGCTTCAGGGACATGGAATAAACGTACTACCGCTTGATCTGTCTCTTTATTTCGGTTCAAAGAGAGTCGGAAGAAACGCAGCGCAACGGTAGGGTTGCCATCAGAGTAGTGCCACAAAATTCGATAGAAACCTTGGCGTGCACGTTCTTCTTCACTCATATCATCTTGGTCCCATTGCTTAGGGACCACTAAGCCATCAAAAGACAACGGCTTCTCAAGCTCCGTATTGATACGGCTATTTAGAAGTTCACCCACTTGTTTCTCTGTCCAACGCGGAAGGAAGCACACCAAATCAAACAACAGACGCTCACCACGCGCTCTATCCACAAATCGCCAACTTGATTTGGCGATCGATATCACGACACGGTGGTTCTTTTTAGAACGACGCAGAAGGTTGGTCAAACGAATCAAATCAGACAGACCGCCAACCATTGGTTTCACCAGTCGTTGAGCGTTATCAATCGCGATAAGGTAAGTGGTATTGCTCTTACGAAGGTGCGCTAATATTTGAATTTCAGTTGCTTCTTCTTCCAAGCCAATGCTCACGGCTAAGTGCGCTAAGAGCTCTTGGTAACCCGCGTAAGGGCAGCTTACATATACGGGCTCAGCGTTAGATACTTTGTGCAGCAAAGTATAAAGCAGCGTTGTCGCGCCCACACCACGCTCGCCTGAAACAATACAGATAGCCGGGCTGTCTGACATCAAGTAGCGAGACAGTTGCTTAACCTCGTCACCGGCATAGTCAATTAACGTGCTGTCTATATTACCCGGCAGAATGTATTCATACGTTTGATCGCCTTTGATTCGAACCAAGTTTTGCTGATTCTTATCAAGATCTGACTGCTTAGCCACTTCGATTCTAAACAGATACGCCAAAGCTTGGCTAAACAGCGTGTAATTAGATAGCAAGGCCATTATGCGGTGTTGGAAGTTGTAAACGCTCAGCCACACGATACCAATGGCTGTCGCCAATATATTAAGTAACAACGTATCCTTACGGTTTACCGCCCAATTAACCCATACCGGACGATCAGAGATGTGTTGAAGTGTATCGAAGACCTTCGCTCTCCATAACCTGAGCACTGAAACCGTAACCAATACAAACCAGAAAAACAGGGCGCTATATATCCAACTATAAATCGTGCCTTTGCCTAGCGTAATACTTGATATTTGCAGAATCACCCCCGCCACAATGAAGCTCCACACGTAACGACGGATAGTCGATAGTCGCAGCGCGATCACTTCTTGATTGGATGTACGACCCAAACGGTAGGCAAATTCCAAAATAAAACTGATGGCAATCGAACCACCTAGAATCCACCACGTGAAGATCTCAAGGAAAATCAAATGTTGCAGACTAGGGATACTAGAAAGCACTCTCAATGACAATGTGATGGCAATTAGCCAAGCAATCGCACTTTCAGCGCGGCTGATGTACCAAATGACACGAACCAAGAAAGGAGGATTCGTCTTCGCTTCAAGAAAGTTAATTCGAAACAACTCAATTAAGCGAGTGCTGTTAGCAAGCCACCACACTAAACCGAAATAGATGAACAACACTTTTAACGACGCACCAATCACAGGCACGGGCGAAATAAAGATATCGTTAACTAACGCCTTGAAGCTTCGGATTTGGAAGTATGCAAGATACTCAATATTGAGCTTAGTTAATTCCCATTCTTGCTTAAACTGGGTAACACCATAAGGGCCAAAACCGGTTAAGCGCTCTTTGTTCGCAGAGTTCGTCTGTTCTAAAAGATGTTGTTTACTGACGTTTAAGCTATTCAAAGTGACGTAACTGGTTTGAACCTCAAACCATTGATCGACGTCGTTGTTATCTCTATAAGCTTTTATCTGTTGCTCGAAGATTTTGATTTCCTGCTTTTGAACTCGCAGAACTTCAGCTAACAAGATATTGACTTGGCGTCGGTCCGACGGCTCCATAAAGAGGGGATCGGGTAACGAATCAATTCGAGCATCGAGCTCAACAGCAGAATCGGATACCTGCGGCTGAGATTGTAAGTCATATTCCAAGTTGGCATGACTAGGCCATGAGAGAATGGCTAAAGTGAGGAGTAAGAAGCGCGATAGTGAACGCATAAAAGTCTCTTAGAATTATGAGGTTAGGATTACTATAGTTAGATAATCTTACTTTGTGAAATCCAACCCCGTATCGGGGGCGAGTACTTTATTCCTGTTTCGATCGATTTTGTCATGAAATTGTCAGGGATTAGGCTAGTCTTGGCTATGTCTGTGCCTGCTTTGATCGGGTTGGTTTTACTGTAACTGATCAGCATACGATATATTCAATGGTCGGCATGATTTGGGACGTTATATCTCTCCCATTTTAGGGCGCCGTTTGATATTTTGTTTTCCCTGAAAATCAGCGGCTTTTCGTCGATAAATAGAAAATCAAAAGTGTGAGTCAGCTCAAACTATGATTTGGTTGGGTTATCACTCACTTAATAGCGGGTAATTGCAATCAAGACTTGCAGTTAAAGCCCCGAACAAGTAACGTTGCGGCGTTTTTCACATTAAAAAGGTAACGGCATTGATCTCCACAGCAAATATCACCCAACAATTCGGCGCTAAGCCACTTTTCGAAAATATTTCAGTTAAGTTCGGCGAAGGCAACCGCTACGGTTTAATCGGCGCGAATGGCTGTGGTAAATCGACGTTCATGAAGATCCTATCTGGTGAACTTGAGCCAAGTGCTGGTAACGTAAGCTACGATCCAAACGAGCGCGTAGCTAAACTAAACCAAGACCAATTTGCTTACGAAGAATTCACGGTAATCGACACGGTTATCATGGGTCACAAAGAGCTTTGGGCTATTAAGCAAGAGCGTGACCGCATTTACTCTTTGCCTGAAATGAGCGAAGAAGACGGCATGAAGGTAGCTGATCTTGAAGTTCAGTTCGCTGAAATGGACGGTTACATGGCAGAAGCGAAAGCGGGTGAGCTTCTTCTTGCGGTAGGTATTGAAGAATCTATGCACTTCGGTCTAATGAGCGAAGTAGCACCAGGTTGGAAACTTCGTGTTCTATTGTCTCAAGTACTGTTTGCAGACCCGCATATCATGCTTCTTGACGAACCAACGAACAACCTGGACATGGACACCATCAAGTGGTTGGAAGATACGCTAAACCAACGTAACTGCACAATGATCATCATTTCGCACGACCGTCACTTCCTAAACTCTGTTTGTACACACATGGCTGACCTTGATTACGGCGAACTTCGTCTATTCCCTGGTAACTACGATGAGTACATGACAGCTGCGACTCAAGCTCGTGAGCGTCTACTGTCTGACAACGCTAAGAAGAAAGCACAAATTGCTGAACTTCAAACGTTCGTATCTCGTTTCTCTGCTAACGCATCTAAAGCGAAGCAAGCAACGTCTCGTGCTAAGCAGATCGATAAGATTCAACTAGACGAAGTTAAAGCATCTAGCCGTCAAAACCCATTCATCCGTTTCGAACAGTCTAAAGAGCTATTCCGTAACGCACTTGTGGTTGAAAACCTATCTCAAGGTTTTGAAGAAGACCTATACAACAAGTTCGACGGTATTTTTGAAGTAGGTGAGCGTGTTGCTATCATCGGTGAGAACGGTGTGGGTAAAACAACGCTACTTAACACACTAGCTGGCGCTCTTGAGCCACGTACTGGTGAGTACAAGTGGTCTGAAAACTCAAACATCGGTTACTACGCTCAAGATCACGCACACGATTTCGAGACAGACATGAACTTGTTTGATTGGATGAGCCAATGGCGCCAAGAAGGCGAAGACGAGCAAGTTGTTCGTGGCTTCCTAGGTCGCATGTTGTTTGGTCAAGACGACATTAAGAAATCTGTAAAGGTTATCTCTGGTGGTGAACAAGGTCGTATGCTTCTTGGTAAGATCATGATGCACAAGCCAAACATCCTGCTTATGGATGAACCAACGAACCACATGGATATGGAATCTATCGAAGCGCTTAACTTGGCTCTTGAGAACTACAAAGGCACATTGTTCTTCGTATCTCACGACCGTGTGTTCGTAGACTCGCTTGCAACTCGTATCCTTGAAATCAAAGATGGCAAAATCAACGATTTCCGCGGTACTTACGCAGAATTATTGAAAGCACGCGGCTAAGCTTTAAGTTAGCCTTAGTTTTCAACTCAATGCGTTGGAAATTAAGCTATCAGCTATAAACCGAAAATTAAAAATTGAAAACGCCGTCATACTGAAAAGCATGACGGCGTTTTTGTATCTTGTGTCTAGCTAAGTTTCTATGTATCTATCCTTGATGGGTCACTAACTCTTTACATCAGAACTTTACAATTAGAAGCGGTTAGTGAATCACCAATCGAACTTACGCTTTTTTCCGACTGCTGATTATTCACCTTTCACATCAAATTCAATCTTCTCTGCGCCAGTGAACACTTGGAAACGCAGGCCTTTAGCGCGAGCAATGGTTGTGATACCAAATTGCTGAGCCAAATCTAAACCCATTTGCGTTACGCCTGAACGTGATAACAGAACAGGAATACCCATCTGCGCCACTTTGATGACCATTTCAGAAGTCAGGCGGCCAGTAGTGTAAAAAATCTTATCTTCACCAGACTCTTTGTTAAGCCACATCTCACCAGCCAACGTATCTACTGCATTGTGACGGCCAACATCTTCAACAAACGATAGAACCTTGTCATCTTTGCAAACTGCGCAACCATGTACCGCGCCAGCTTTCTTGTAGGTGTCGTTGTAATGGGTCAGTGCTTCTAAAGCCGTGTAAATTTCAGATTGCTTAATCTTGGTCTGAGGCACTTGGTAATCTTCCAACTGCTTCATCACGTTACCAAACATAGTGCCCTGACCACAGCCAGAGGTCACCGTCTTCTTCTTAAGCGCTTGCTCAAGCTGGCTCGTATCTTCATTGGTAATGACCGCTGCAGAGCTGGTTTCCCAATCGATGATGATAGATTCAACTGCTTCAGGGTCAGAAAGGAAGCTTTGGTTCTTCAAATACCCCAAGACTAAGGATTCAGGGCGTGAGCCGAGCGTCATCAGGGTTACGATCTCTTTCCAGTTCAACATGACGGTAAGAGGGCGTTCGCAAGCGATCTGTTTGGTTAGCTTCTCACCATATTCATCAAACACTTCAACTTCGATTGTTTGAAGTGGGTTTTCACTAGTTTTTATTATGTTTGGTTTTACCACAGTCACGTCCTACTTAATGAGATAGCGATTTTAAGAGATAAGAAGTTAACAAGAGGGTCTAACGCCGATCTTGTTCATCGATTCTTTAACTCATGCTTAAAGCAAATCTTATTCCAAAATAACGGGTATTCAGGAAAACATGAAGCATTCGATTAAAATAGCGCAAAATATGAGAGTTCACCGAGTGGAGTTGTCTGAATTTACGTGTATCGACTACGGTTATAGATACGACTCAATAACGAAAGTCATCATGTAAGATGGTAAAAGTTAACATGTATTGGCGTGTTTATTGCTTTATAGCGCTTATATGATTGAGCTAAGTACAAAATGTCCTAAGCACATTCAGGCCAAAGAAAATCAATTGGGTGAAGTATGTCTGAGATAAAAGAATTCAAAGAACAATACGAAAAAACAGAAGCAGCTTGGCCAATAGGTGTCCAAAGAATAGAGAAAGAGATCAAAACAGGTATCTGGGTAACCACTCAATGGGAATTGAAGGGGTTTGAATTGTCACCAGAAGATGACGCCCCAGACGTTTGTTTACTTCAATTACATAAAGATGAACGTACAGACTATCGATTCAACCTAAGCTCTCAGCAACCTAAGCTTTTCTTAGTAATGGATAATGTCGATTCTGATGTTAAGCCCGTCATTCAGTTACTTACTGCCTCACAAACCGTTGCAGGGCAATACATGGACGGTGACAACCAAGTACTTTCCTACGACATTCCTTTGCCCGTACAGGCTTGGATGGAAGCGTTCATCGGTCGTCATGGCGAGTTATTAGAAACAAGACGTAAGAAACGCAAAGGCGCGGGAAGATCAAATGGCAACTAACTTCTTTAGCCGTTGGTCTCAACGAAAGCTTGATGAATCCACTGACGAACCTTTGGAAGTAGAGCAAACATTGGAAGTACCAGCACTCACTCCCTCTGATTCTTCAACTTCTGAGATTTCGCCTGCTGATCTTTCGTTTGAAATGGAAGCAGCAGCGCCTCAGTCTTTAGAAAGTGAAGCTTCAGAAACCAATGAAGACGTTCATGTTGCTGACGTTCAAGATCCCGCACCAGAAGCCACTGAAGACTTGTCTGTTGCTCAATTATTGGTATCAGAAGCTTCAGAAAGCGTAAAAAAAGCCGCATTGCGTAAACTATTCCTCTCAGAAGAGTTCAACGTTCGTGATGGTTTAGATGATTACGACGACGATTACAGCAATTTGAAGTCTCTGTCTGAAGGAGTTGCAGAAACTCTTCGCGATTGGGTAAAAGACAAGACAGAAGAAGACACAGTAAACGAACCTGAACAAGCCGCTGATAATGAAGAAGAAACTTTGATTGATGAGGTTGATGACTCTATTAATGAAGCCGAAGAGACCGAGTCAGAATTCAGTGAAAGTGACGAAATTGCGGGGGAAGAAAAGGAACTGTATAAAAACACAGTGTCAGATAATGACGCTACAATGTCAGACGAAGCTGACCTGACAGAGATGGGACAAAATATACCACACAAATAATAGGTACATTTTGACTAAACACTCAATGAACCGCTTGCGACAAAATGTCCCAAGCGGTTTTTTTATACGCACAATAAACGCTATAAACCATTAAACCACTGATATATAACACTTATTAAATTGGCATGGCATTTGCTAAATAACGTTCATTATCAACTTTTTTGTAGATAGACGAGTTCAGGGTCTAACGAATGGCACACTAGCTAAAGAGTTAGTTGTTAACGGATTACTCAGCAAGTTCTCTATCGCTTACTACAATGAAGGTTGAACAGATTATCCATGTCCAAAGATGGAACTGAGCAATGCTTAAACAATTATTAGAACAAGCAACTTCAAATAACGCTAAAGCAAGACTGTATGCATTTGAAAATACAGTTGAGTTAACAAATCTGATTCCACCTACTGTTAGCTACGAAAGCGGCGGTAATACTCTTGTTATTGGTCCAACTGCGATCATTGAAAGTGCTGCGGCTCAATTACCTCAATTGACGAGCTTAACCTTATTGTCGACAGACGGCGAAAAGGGCAAAAACCCAGAACTGTACTTCGCGAATTCGGTTCAAGTATCCGGTTTCCTTGGCACGTTTGAAGTTGTGATTGAGAGCAAAGGCACATCAAGCAACTTGGCGAAAATCGCGATTAATCACGATTGTTTCGATGTTGTTCTAGACCTATGTCTGAATAGCTGCATGACAGAAGAAGTGCCTGTACCGGGTTATTACCCAGTGGGCCGAGGCTATCCAAAACTGGCCGAAGCACTGGAAGAGATTCCAACGCTAATGGGCACATTTGATAAGCCTAAGTTCTTCCGTTTAGACACTGACCTTTGTGCGCACAGTTCTCGTGGCGTAAAAGGGTGCGAACGTTGTGTTGATGCTTGTCCTGCTGGCGCGCTATCAAGTGAAGGCTCAGAGAAGATAGGTCACAAGATCGAGATTAACCCTTACCTATGTCAGGGCGTTGGGACTTGTGCAACAAGCTGTCCTACAGAAGCGATTACCTATGCGCTTCCAAATCCTGACGATACGCAAAAGTTCATTGAACGTACGCTAGCTAACTATGAACATGCAGGCGGTCTGGACCCAATCGTACTTGTCTGTAGCTCACGTCATGAAACTTACAACGTGATGGCTCTTAAAGCGCTACCAGATAACGTGATTCCAATCGTTGTTGAAGAATTGCCTTCTATTGGTATTGATACTTGGTTTGCAGCGTTAGTGAATGGCGCAACTCAGGTTCTGTTTGCTGCTTCTCGCTTTATGCCAGAGACGATCATTCGTGTCCTGAATAATGAAGTAGGGATCGCTCAAGAGTTACTAGACCAAATCGGTGTTCCAAAAGAAACCATCGATATCCTGTATTTAGAATCTCTACGTGAAGGTCCTCCAACACTGTGTGTTGATTCATTCGATCTTGCACTTGGCGATCTTCAAGGAAATAAACGTCAACGTCTATTCACAGCACTTGACGCGATGTCTTCATCTCGTATTCCTGTTGAAAACATTGTAGAGCTCCCTTCGAATGCGCCATACGGCACGGTTTCGTGTGAAAGCAAAGATTGTACTTTGTGTATGAGCTGTGTGGCTGTGTGTCCAACACGTGCGCTGCATACCGATGGTGCCTCTCCATCACTTAAGTTTGTAGAGCAAGACTGTATTCAATGTGGTCTGTGTGAAAAGGCATGTCCTGAGAATGTTCTTACTCTGACTCCTCGTATGAATTGGGTGAAAGAAGAACGTCAGAAGGCTGTTGTGATTCATGAAGAGAAAGCAGCGGAATGTTTACGTTGTCATAAACCATTCGCACCGCAGTCTATGATTGACATGTTACAAAGTAAGTTACGCGGTCACTCTCATTTCTCAGATGAGACAGCAATTAATCGTATTGCGATGTGTGAAGACTGCCGTGTGGTAGACATGTTCGATTCAATGGCTCAAGACCCATTGAAACAATTGAAATACTAGGAGTTGGCCTTGGATACTAATTTGGATCAGGCACAAGAGCCTGAGCTCGCAAAAGAATTAAAGCAAGAACAGACACTAAGAACTGAAATCTATCTGGTTCTTTCTGCATTGTTTCGTAGCGCACCTTCTGAAGAGGTGATCGACTTTCTAAAGACACTAGACATTGAAGCGTCTGAAAGTGCGATGCAAAAGGCTTGGATTGCGATTCAACAAGCAGCAACTGAATCAAACCGCGAAGCACTAGAAGATGAATATCAGAATCTTTTCATTGGCATTGGTCGTGGGGAGATTGTTCCATTTGGATCTTGGCACAGAACAGGATCGATGATGGAAAAACCATTAGCTGAGATCCGTCACGATCTTGAATTGCTTGGCATTGAACGTGATGAGCAGGTTAAAGAACCAGAAGATCATATTGCGGCTCTTTGTGAAGTAATGGCGATGCTAACCGATGAAGAAGACGCGCTTCAACAAGCCGTTTTCAATAAACATATCGGGCCTTGGTTTAACTCTTTTACGCGTCAGCTTGAAAGTGCAGAAAGTGCGAACTTCTACAAATCAGCAGCACAGCTATGTGAAGCATTCTTAACGTTGGAGCAGGTTCGTTTCAGCGTGAATACAAAAAGCAGTAAACACAAATTAAAGATTGATGTGAAAAACGTCGCTGATTACGAGTAATCGAGCAGTACGCGATTATATCGATAGAGGGGCATGAAGCCTCCAAAAAGATCTACCGCAAGGTAAGGAAGCAATGATGAAAGATAACAAAGAAATAGATACAAGCCGTAGAGACTTACTCAAAGGTTTAACGACTGCAGCCGTTGCTGGTGCCGTTGTCGCTGGTACAACGAAAGTGGCAACTGCTTCAGAAACGGTTGAAATGCCGAAAGAAGACGTGAAGAAGACGGGCTATCGTGAAACGCAACATATTCGCGATTACTACGACACACTTTAGGAGATAACAGATGAAACTTGTCAAACGCTCCGATAGTGTGAGCAAAGAAACCAATCAGCTAGGCGTGTCTAGACGTGCCTTCATGAAAAACACTTCATTGGCTGCTGGTGGCGCAGTAGTAGGCGCAAGTCTATTCGCGCCGGGCATGATGAAGAAAGCACAGGCTAAATCAGTCGACCCAGAAGCGAAAACAGAAGTGAAACGTACAATCTGTTCTCACTGTTCTGTAGGTTGTGGTATCTACGCTGAAGTTCAAAATGGCGTATGGACAGGTCAAGAACCTGCATTCGATCACCCATTTAATGCTGGTGGACACTGCGCGAAAGGTGCAGCTCTGCGTGAACACGGCCACGGTGAACGTCGTCTTAAGTACCCAATGAAATTAGAAGGCGGTAAGTGGAAGAAGCTTTCTTGGGAACAAGCGATTGAAGAGATAGGTAACAAAGCGCTAGAACTTCGTAAAGAGTCAGGCCCTGATTCGGTTTACTTCCTAGGTAGTGCGAAACACAGTAACGAACAAGCTTACGCATTCCGTAAGATGGCGTCGCTTTGGGGCACCAACAACGTTGACCACCAAGCGCGTATTTGTCACTCAACCACAGTTGCCGGTGTTGCAAACACTTGGGGTTACGGTGCGATGACAAACTCGTTCAATGACATGCACAACTGTAAGTCGATGCTGTTCATTGGTTCGAACCCTGCAGAAGCTCACCCAGTTGCGATGCAGCACATCCTAATCGCGAAAGAGAAGAACAACTGTAAGATCGTTGTTGCGGATCCTCGTCGTACGCGTACTGCAGCGAAATCTGATCACTATGTTTCTCTTCGCCCAGGTTCAGACGTTGCGTTTATCTGGGGCGTGTTATGGCATGTCTTTGCTAACAAATGGGAAGACCAAGAATTCATCCGCCAACGTGTATTCGGCATGGACGAGATCCGTGAAGAAGTTGCGAAGTGGAGCCCTGCTGAAGTTGAGCGTGTTACTGGCGTAAGCGAAGAAGACGTTTACCACACAGCAAAACTGCTTTCTGAAAACCGTCCGGGTTGTATCGTTTGGTGTATGGGTGGTACTCAACATACTACAGGTAATAACAACACACGTGCTTACTGTGTACTTGAGCTTGCGCTAGGTAACATCGGTAAATCAGGTGGCGGTGCAAACATTTTCCGTGGTCACGATAACGTACAAGGCGCAACTGACCTTGGCGTACTATCAGACACGCTACCGGGTTACTACGGCTTGTCTGAAGGTTCTTGGCGCCACTGGTCGAAAGTGTGGGACATCGACTTTGACTGGGTGAAAGGACGTTTCGACGACAACGCATACGGCGGTCAAAAACCAATGAACAGTGCAGGTATTCCTGTATCTCGTTGGGTTGATGGCGTACTTGAAGACAAAGACAAGATCCGTCAGCGCGAAAACATCCGTGCCATGTTCTACTGGGGTCACGCGGTGAACTCTCAGACTCGTGGTCCAGAGATGAAGAAGGCGATGCAGAAGCTGGATATGATGGTTATCGTTGACCCATATCCAACAGTTGCAGCAGTAATGAACGATCGCACAGATGGCGTTTACTTGCTTCCAGCAACCACGCAATTTGAAACCTACGGCAGCGTAACGGCATCAAACCGTTCTCTACAGTGGCGCGACAAGGTTGTTGATCCTCTGTTCGAATCTAAGCCTGATCACGAAATCATGTACCTTCTTTCTAAGAAACTTGGTTTCTCTGATCAACTGTTCAAAAACATCCGTGTTGAGAACAACCAACCATTGATTGAAGACATCACTCGTGAATTCAACAAAGGTATGTGGACGATCGGCTATACAGGTCAAAGCCCAGAACGTTTGAAAGAACACCAACAAAACTGGCACACGTTCCACAAAACAACGCTTGCTGCAGAAGGCGGTCCAGCGAATGGCGAGACTTACGGTCTTCCTTGGCCATGCTGGGGCAACCCAGAGATGAAACACCCAGGTACACATATCCTTTACGATACGTCTAAACCTGTTGCTGAGGGCGGCGGTAACTTCCGTACTCGTTTCGGTGTCGAATTTGAAGGTCAAAGTCTATTGGCTGAAGACAGCTACTCAAAAGGCAGCGAAATCAAAGATGGTTACCCAGAATTCAGTGACAAACTGCTGAAACAACTGGGTTGGTGGGACGATCTAACCGCAGAAGAGAAAGCTTCAGCGGAAGGTAAGAACTGGAAGACTGACGTTTCTGGTGGTATCCAGCGTGTGGCTATCAAACATGGTTGTATCCCGTTTGGTAATGCGAAAGCGCGTGCGATTGTTTGGACATTCCCAGACCGCGTACCACTGCACCGTGAACCACTTTACACGCCACGTCGTGATCTTGTTGCAGACTACCCAACATGGGATGACAAGGAAGCAATCTTCCGTGTTCCTACGTTGTACAAATCAATTCAAGACCAAGACAAGTCTGCTGAATACCCAATCATTCTGACTTCTGGTCGTCTGGTTGAGTACGAAGGTGGTGGTGAAGAAACCCGTTCTAACCCTTGGCTAGCGGAACTACAACAAGAGATGTTTGTTGAAGTGAACCCGAAAGACGCAAACGACATTGGCTTTAAAGATGGTGATGATGTTTGGGTTGAAGGTGCTGAGAAAGGCCGCATCAAGGTGAAAGCGATGGTTACTCGTCGTGTTAAACCGGGTTTAGCGTTCTTGCCGTTCCACTTCGGTGGTAAGTTTGAAGGTGAAGACTTACGTTCTAAATACCCAGAAGGCTCTGATCCTTACGTTATTGGCGAAGCTGCCAATACAGCAACCACATATGGTTACGACCCTGTCACGTTGATGCAGGAAACGAAAGTAACCCTTTGTAATATTCGTAAAGCGTAAGGAGTCTTAAAATGGCTAGAATGAAATTTCTTTGTGACACCAAACGTTGTATCGAATGTAACGGTTGTGTCACTGCATGTAAGAACGAAAATGATGATGCTCTGGAGTGGGGTATTCAACGCCGCCGCGTTGTGACACTGAACGATGGTGAACCGGGTGAAAACTCTATCTCAGTCGCATGTATGCACTGTACTGATGCCCCTTGTATGGCAGTTTGCCCAGCAGACTGTTTTGAACATACAGAAGACGGCATCGTACTTCACAATAAAGATCTATGTATCGGTTGTGGTTACTGCTTGTTTGCTTGTCCGTTTGGCGCACCTCAATTCCCTAAACAGGAAGCCTTTGGTGAGCGCGGTAAAATGGACAAATGTACCTTCTGTGCTGGCGGCCCTGAAACAGAACCTGGTTCTGTGGAAGAGCGTCAGAAGTACGGTGCGAACCGTATTGCTGAAGGTAAGCTACCAATGTGTGCTTCGCTTTGTTCAACAAAAGCGCTGCTTGCAGGTGATGCTGAGCAAGTCTCTGATATCTTCCGTCAGCGTGTTGTAGAACGCGGTGCGAAAGGTGCTGGTTGGACAGACGGCAACGACCTTTCTTACGATGCGATGAAGAGCTAGTTAGGAGAGACATATGCTTACAATGTTTAAGCGTCTCTTCCTTGTTGTGCTGCCGATGTTGGCAGCACTAACAATGCTGTCTCCTTTGAGTCATGCATCTGAGACGAACTCATCACAAACTCAATCGAGCTCTGCTGAAAGAGAAATCACACAACTTGCTGGCGCTGATTTTTGGCGACAAGTAAGAAACGGTGAGGAAGGTTACACCACATCTCAATCTGCTGAGCACGGTGTGTTAATCAGTACGCCCGGGCAAACGTGGTACATATTGAAAGAGAAGTGGATGTCGCCAGCCGGCGCAGTTGCTATCTTTGGCAGTATTGCTTTCGTTACTCTAATGTACGTTGTGATTGGCCCACTAATGCTGAGTGCGCCAAGAACTGGCCGTAAGATCAAGCGTTGGTCTCGACTGGATCGTGCGTTGCACTGGAGCATGGCGTTTACTTTCTTAACGCTCGCGTTCAGTGGTTTGATGTTGGTTTACGGCAAGCACTTTTTGAAGCCGTATATTCCAACTGACCTTTGGGGCTTTATCGTTCTATTGGCGAAGCAATACCACAACTACATCGGCCCGATTTTCTATGTGCTATTGATGGCAGTTCTTATCAAGTGGTGGCGCAAGTCTATCTTCAAAATGGTCGATATCCAGTGGTTCATCAAACTGGGCGGCATGGTAGGGAAACACAAAGGTTCTCATCCATCTGCAGAGTTTTCGAACGCGGGTGAAAAAGCGCTATTTTGGCTGCTTATCGTTATGGGCAGTGTCGCAGCGATCAGTGGCTTGGTGTTAGATTTCCCAATCTTTGGCCAAACACGACGTGATATGGAGCTTTCGAACTTAGTTCACATGCTTGCTGCTCTGATCCTTATCTGTGGTTTTGTGTTCCACATCTATATTGGCTTGTTCGGTATGGAAGGCGCACTAGAAGGTATGGTAACGGGCGAAGTCGATGAAACTTGGGCTAAAGAACATCATGACCTTTGGTACAAAGAAGTGATGGAACAAGAGAAAAACGGCGTTGAACAAAGCGCTAACGCAGCAACAGAGAAAAGTGAAGGGGTGAATAAGAATGAACAAACCTCATAAAGGTATTTGGGTTGCTTACATCCTAAGCTGCTTTACACCATTTACTTGTCTTCTCTCTGGTGTAATTGCCATCATCTACGCGGGCTATCGTTTAGATAAAGGTGAAGACGGCGAAGTAGTGGATACCCATTACTACGGCTTGATTCGCTCGTTCTTCTTGAACCTGACGTTTTTTGTTGTGCTTATCGTCACGGTAGCGACCTCAAACGGCGTGTTAATTGGTGTGAACGATTACTGGTATCAAAACCACATTATCGATGACATCGCTTACTACATTCCATATGTGGGCATGTTATTTGGTGGTGTGGCGATTGTGGTGTGGTTTATTCGTATGTATCAAGGCATGCAGCGTTTAAGTCAAAACCTACCGCAAAACCCGACAACAGGTCCAAACCTTTAAGCGTTTATATGTAAGCCGTTCGGGTTACCAAACTCGATAATAGCTCCTTTGCGATGAGTTAACTGTAATCAGCGAAAGACCTTAAAAGCCCTGTGATTCATTTCACTGGGCTTTTTGTCGTTTGGGCGCTAGGTAACTGATCTAATGCCTTATATTGACCGCATCAATATGGTGCAATTCCCACAATTGGTGCAATCAGTTATCGAATGTTTTCTCTCTCTGAGAACCAATAAAGTGCACCTAAGAAATTAACCACAAAGAATCAATAACTTAAAACCAAACTCTGTTGCACGTTTTTTGCGTAACCAAGTTGGAACGCATCTTGCGTTTACTGTTGAGTCTTTAATTAATTACGACATCAATTCGCACGGTTCTAGTGCAATTGAGACAAAGCTAAGGGAGAGAGCTTTAATGAGTCAAACGGTTAACCAAGTTCATAGCGCAGTACAGAGCTTGACGCAGAGTTCGGATACTCTGTTTTTATTATTAGGCGCCATCATGGTCTTCTTAATGCACGCAGGCTTTGCATTTTTGGAAGTCGGTACAGTTAGAAAGAAGAACCAAGTTAATGCGTTGGTTAAGATCCTCTCGGACTTTGGAGTCTCCGCCATTGCTTACTTCTTTATCGGTTATTGGGTCGCTTACGGCGCGCACTTTTTTGCCGACGCAGAAACGCTATCGCAAGGGAATGGATACGAGCTAGTTAAGTTTTTCTTCCTAATGACCTTTGCCGCAGCAATCCCTGCGATTGTATCCGGTGGTATTGCAGAACGTGCACGTTTCTATCCAATACTCATCGCAACACTGTTCACAGTAGGCTTTGTTTACCCATTCTTTGAAGGCATCATCTGGAACGGTAATTTTGGTTTCCAAGATTGGCTTGAGGCGCAATTCGGTTATGGCTTCCATGACTTCGCGGGCTCTGTTGTCGTTCATGGTGTTGGCGGCTGGATTGCATTGGTCGCGGTTTACTTCCTTGGCATGCGCAAAGGCCGTGTCCGCGCCGGCAAACACACTAACTTCGCACCATCAAACATCCCATTCTTAGCACTAGGTTCTTGGATCTTATGTGTGGGTTGGTTTGGCTTCAACGTGATGTCAGCTCAAGCTATCAATGGTATCAGCGGTCTCGTGGCAATGAACTCAATCATGGCAATGGTTGGCGGTATTCTTGCGGCTCTGATTGCAGGTAAAAATGACCCAGGCTTCATCCACAATGGTCCTTTAGCTGGTCTCGTCGCTATTTGCGCAGGCTCAGATTTAATGCACCCACTCGGCGCACTGGTAACAGGCGGCGTAGCTGGCGCATTGTTCGTTTACTTGTTTACTTACATGCAAAACAAAACACAGATAGATGATGTGCTAGGTGTGTGGCCTCTGCACGGTGTATGTGGTGCATGGGGTGGCATTGCAGCGGGTATCTTCGGTCAGCAAGCATTCTGGGGGCTAGGGGGCGTAAGCTTTACTGCTCAGATGGTTGGTACACTAGCGGGCATTACGGTGGCTTTAATCGGTGCATTGGTTGTCTACGGTGTGTTGAGCAAAGTAACGGGGCTAAGGTTAAGTGAAGAAGATGAGTTTAACGGCGCGGATCTTTCAATCCATAAGATCTCGTCTATCAACGAAGACTAACGTCGTTCGTTTTGATGGGTTAAAGCTACATCTAGTAGACATCAGTTAAACAAATCTAAGCGGCTTCGGTCGCTTTTTTATTTCTGTGAAAAGCAAAACAGAGAGTTTGAGTAAGAACGGCAACAACTATCAAGAGAGTTATGTCACAAATAGCCAATGAATTCAGTTGGCTAAGACTATGGTCTAATCCCTAAAACTATTGTTGGAATTTGAACAGTGCTAAGCTGTTACCAAGTGACATATTGAAAAGGACGTTATATGCATTTCCCATATCGAAATATCGTAATTCTTACTGGCGCCGGTATCTCTGCAGAGTCGGGGATACAAACATTCCGAGCACAAGACGGATTATGGGAAAACCATAAAATCGAGGATGTTGCGACACCTGAAGGTTTTGCAAAAGATCCTGACCTTGTACAAGCGTTTTACAACAAGCGTCGTCATGGATTACAGAGTGAAAATATCTTTCCAAATTCAGCCCACAAGGCGCTAGGAGAGCTTGAAGATAAGCTCGATGGCAAAGTAACTATCATCACTCAGAACATCGACAATCTGCACGAGAGAGGCGGTAGCAACAACATTATCCACATGCACGGTGAGCTTCTTAAGGCACGTTGTAGCGAGTCAAACCAAGTTCTAGAGCACAAAGACGACATTCATACTGGTGAATTGTGCCATTGTTGCCAGATACCAGCTCAAATGCGCCCTCATATTGTGTGGTTTGGCGAAATGCCATTGAGGATGGGCGACATTTATTCAGCGTTAGAAGAAGCTGATTTGTTCATCTCGATCGGCACGTCAGGTGTGGTTTATCCAGCCGCAGGTTTTGTACATGATGCTAAAATGCATGGAGCACATACGATCGAGATAAACCTCGAACCCAGTGCGGTAGAGAGTGAATTTGAAGAGAAACGTTACGGTAAGGCGAGTATCGAGGTACCTAAGCTAGTCGGTGAGCTATTGCTGTCAGAGAAGGGGTCTCTAACGGCCTGACCCTTGTGCCAATAAATTGATTGACCCGCTTAAGGTTGGAACTTGAGAGCTCGTTATCAGCAACAGTTATCAGTGGCAAACTGACATTTATTCAGATGAGGCTCTAGTCATCGGTTTGCCTTGTTGTCTCTATATTCAGGTAATTTGTTTCTAGATTAGGACAAGACGTGCACCAAGAGTTTTGAACAGGTCGTTGAGCTTTTTTCATTTCGTACATCGCCTTATCGGATTCAACCAATGCCTGTTTAAAATTATCTCGGCTGGTCACTTCGATACCGTAAGAAAAACTGATGTTCTCACCATGCAGTAAGTTATTGACTTGGCTGACAAACTCACCACCACGACCGAGTTGAGCCGTTGCAACAAACTCATCACCACCCACTCTAAACACCATTTCATCTTCCAAAGCCGTTTGCCTCAGAGCCTGAGAGAAACGAACAATCATTAAATCTCCAACTTTGTGGCCTTTAAGGTCGTTTGCCTCTTTTAGTCCATCTAAGTCGAAGTAAATGAGCTCAAACTCTGCAAGTTTGATCGCGTCAAACTTCTTGCGATTATACAAACCAGTAAGCTCGTCGCGTTTACCTTGGTCTTTGATTTTTCCAGTTAATTCTGTAATGCCGTAAGCGATCAATAGAAATGCGATTTGTAGCAACCCGTCTTCCAAGAAGGTATCTATTAGTTCATTTTGGTCAGCCCACTCATCAAGATGTTTAAGCTCGGTTGATACGTCATAAAATAGGTTAAAAATGAGTAATAGAGCGCCGTAGCGAAGAACTTTGTGGGGACGAATTGAATGACGCGCAACATAATAGATGTACATAGTGATCACGAGGGTATTTGTTTCGAAAAACAAATCATAGTTTGAATCAATATGAATAAATGAACTCAAGCCAAGCATCAACAGTGATGCTAACAGCATAAAAGTCACAACTAACAGGATAGGGTTTGCTTGCATATGTAATCGCACTTCGTATTGTTTGCTCAATCCTATATAAATTCTGAATAAAAATAAAGCGGCTTACGCCGCTTTATTTAACTTACTAGCAACAATTAAATTTTTGCTAACAAATTAGTTGTCTACTTTAAGTTTTTGAAAGTACTCGTCATAAATAACGCTCGCTTCGCCAACTTCGTCTTGCCAAACACCATTATCCATCACTGATTGTGGCGGGAAAACGTTCTTATCTTCAGAAAATTCTTTCGGAAGAAGAGGGTAAGCAGTTTTAACGGGTGTTGGGTAACCGATCTCTAGAGCAATTTTCGCAGCGTTCTCTGGGCGAAGTAGGAAGTCGATCATCTTATGTGCCGCTTCAGTGTTCTTAGCACCTGCTGGAATCGCTAGGCTATCCATCCAGAAGATAGCGCCTTTCTCTGGCCAGATAATGTCAATCGTTGCGCCTTCTTGACGTGCCATGTAAGCAGAGCCATTCCAAAGCATACCAAGAGACACTTCACCCGCTAGGTAAGGGTTCGCAGGGAAATCTGAGTTAAATACCAATACGTTTGGCATCAGCTTACGAAGTTCTTCGTACGCTTCTTTGATTTCTTCAGGATTAGTCGTGTTTGGAGAGTAACCCAGTTTAGACAGTGCGATATGGAAAACCTCACGAGAGTCATCCATCATCATCAATTGACCTTCCCACTGTGTATCCCACAGATCGCCCCAGTTTTTAACTGATGACTTGTCTAGCATATCTGAGTTGATACCAATACCCGTTGCGCCCCAGATGTATGGGATCGAGTAGTTGTTGTTTGGGTCAAATGGCTTATCTAAGTAATTTGGATCCAAATCTGCAAAGTGGCTTAGCTTAGTTTTATCAAGCTCTTGAAGCATGCCTTCTTTACGCATCTTAGAAACGAAGTAAGTAGAAGGAACGACCAAGTCGTAACCCGTACCTTGAGTTTTTAACTTAGCGTACATGCTTTCGTTAGACTCATAAGTTGAGTAATAGACTTTAATGCCAGTCTCTTCGGTGAAGTCTTCTAGTACTTCATTTGGAATATATTCAGACCAGTTGTAAAAATACAGTTCTTGGTCAGCTGCGAAAGAGGGTGTAGAAAGTAAAGTAGCAGCACACAATGCGCCGGTATACAGTGTTTTTTTCATTACTGTTCCGTTCATTTGTTTGATTTGGAGCTGGGTATTGAACCCAAAGTAAATGGATTTCTAAAAATCGCGCTAAATTATAGCAGTGATATAACAAAATAGGCAGCCAAAGCTGCCTATTGATTGATATTCTTATTTTTAACGTGTTGATTACCTAACTAGGCTTGTTAAGTAAACCAGTTACTTATTAGCCTCTGTTGACCGGAGTAATTAGATAACAAACTCGCTTACTGACCGGCTTTAAGCTTCATGAAGTAATCTTCGTACTTCACTGTCTTATCGCCAACCGCAGCTTGCCATTCCACACGGTCAAGGTCTTCTTGTGACGGGAACAGCGCAGGGCTGTCTTTAAACTTCTCGTTAGACGCTTTAACTGCCGTTAGGTAGCCTGTGTCACGAGAGATTTGCTCTGCAATTTCTGGGCGAAGTAGGAAGTCGATCATCTTATGAGCTGCATCTACGTTTACCGCACCAGAGCTAATCGCAAAGTTATCAACCCAACCGATACCGCCTTCTTTAGGGAAAACCAGTTTGATTGGTAGACCTTCGTTTTGCGCAGCAGCAGCAGAACCATTCCAAAGCATACCAAGACCCACTTCACCAGACATGTATGGCGCACCAGGGTTATCTGAGTTAAAGACTAGAACGTTCGGCATTAGCTTTTGTAGTTCAGCGTAAGCTTCGTCGATCTCTTTCTCGTTGGTTGTGTTACCAGAGTAACCTAACTTACGCAGTGCGATGTGGAACACTTCACGCGTGTCATCCATCATCATCAGTTGGCCTTCAAGCTCTGGCTTCCATAGATCAGCCCAGCTTTGGAAGTCTTCCGGATCGTATATTTCAGTGTTAACAGCAAGACCTGTAATCGCAACGACGTGTGGAATAGAGTAGTCGTTGCTTCGGTCGTACGGCTTATCTAAGTAGTTAGTATCTAGGTTCTTGAAGTTGTACAGCTTAGTTTTGTCGATTTTTTGTAGCATACCTTCGTCACGCATCTTAGAAACGAAGTAAGTCGACGGCACAACTAGGTCGTAGCCTTTGTTGTGTGTTTTTAGCTTTGCGTACAAGGTTTCATTCGACTCGTAAGTTGAGTAGATAACCTTGATTCCAGTTTCATCAGTGAACTGTTCTAGAATCTCACTATTGATGTAAGGTCCCCAGTTCATGAATACCAATTCTTTGTCATCTTTTGCAAACGATGGTGCAGATAACATTGAAAGCGCACATGCACTACCAGCTAATAGAGTAGCCCATTTTTTCATTGACGTTAGCTCCAAACTAAACGTTGCCTAAAGGCAGTAGATAGAAAAACAGAATGGCAATTTACCATTCTGTTTATGAATAACACTTTTGTTAAACTTGAATCTTATCAAGTCCGTCTCAGTAAAGAGTAGGAGACTTACTTGATTTTCTCTCTCGCTAACAACTGAGAAATAATCACCAGTATTAACGACACCACTAACATCACTGTTGCTAGGGCGTTGACCTCTGGAGATATACCGACTTTAACCATCGAGTAAATCTTCAGTGGCAAGATTTCGTAAGTTGGACCTGTTACGAAAGAGCTGATGATCACGTCGTCCAAAGACAGAGTGAAGCTCAATAACCAACCCGCAGCAACCGCTGGCTTAGCAAGAGGTAGAATGATCTGTTTTAGAATCGTCCACTCACTTGCACCTAAGTCTTTTGCTGCTTCTAGCATCTTCACATCAAAGCTATTCAAGCGACTGTAAACCGTTACCACAACGAACGGTAAACAGAAAGTAATGTGCGCTGCAAGTAGGGTAAAGAACCCAAGTTGCACACCCATAACCAAGAATAGCGCAAGAAGCGAAATCGCCATTACGATATCTGGTGACATCATCACGATGAACAACATGCCATTGACGATGCCTTTACCTTTAAATTGGTAACGGAATAGGGCAACGGCAGTCAGGCTTCCGACAATCGTTGCGGCAGTCGCTGAGAACACCGCTACGTTGATCGAATGCCACGCAGCCTGCATTAGGCTGTCGTTGTTAATCAGTGCGTCATACCACTTGGTGGTAAAGCCACCCCATTTCATGCCGAATTTATTGGCATTAAATGAGTTTGCAATCAATACGATAATAGGTAGGTATAGAAAAGCGTATACCAACGCCATAAAGCTGAACTTAACTGTGCGACCCATTAGTCTAGCTCCGCTTTCTTATTCAATAACTTACCTGCACGGTAGTAGGCATAAAGCATCACAGCCATTGCCACGGTCAGTGCAATACTCGTCGCAGCGCCAAACGGCCAGTCCCGAGCATTGAGTACTTGGCTCTTAATCACGTTACCAATCAGCAGGTTCTTTGCTCCGCCTAATAGGTCAGAGATATAGAACATACCTAACGCGGGCAATAACACTAATAAACAACCGCCGACAATACCTGGCATAGTCAGTGGTAACACGACTTTCAATAGCGTTTGCAGTTTGTTCGCACCTAAATCTTTAGCCGCTTCTAGGTACGTATCGTCCAGTTTTTCAATCGCTGAATACAGCGGCAGAATCATGAATGGAAGTAGGATATACACCAAACCAATCATTACTGCGGTTTCTGAGTACATGATGCGTAGCGGCTTATCAATAATATCTAACGCTAACAAACCTTTGTTCAGAACCCCTTGAGTACCCAAAACCACTTTCAATCCGTAAGTACGAATCAGTGAGTTAGTCCAAAATGGTACAATCACGAGGAACAACATGATTGGACGCCACTTCGCAGGCATCTTTGCCACGATATAGGCGAACGGGTAACCAATGATTAAACAAAGCAGGGTAGCAACGATTGCCATATAGAAAGAGTGCATCAGCACTTTAAAATACAGCGGATCAGCCAAACGCACATAGTTATCGAGAGTAAAGGTCATCTCAATCAAGTTAGCTTCATCGCGAGTTAAGAAGCTAGTACCGATGATCATGATGTTTGGAATCATCACGAACAGCACTAACCAACCTGTGATTAAAGCAACAATTGCGTTTTGTAAATTAAACTTCTTGCTCATCTTCTAATACCACTTCCCAGCTCTCAACCCAAGTTACTGCAACTTTTTGGCCCAGTGAGTGATCAACATCAGGGTCATCTTCGTTGAAGAATTCGCTAACCATGACACGCATACCCGACTCAAGTTCCACGACTGAATCTAATGTCATGCCTTTATAGGTTCGCTCGACAATGTGGCCAACAATACCGCGTTGCTCAGATTCTTTGATTTCTTCGATACGAAGATCTTCAGGGCGAAGCAATACTTGCAGTTTTTGACCCGGTGTTACGTCTTTATCGTGATAGATAATGGACTCTTCACCTTCGATTGTCGCAACAATGCGCTTTTCATCTTGACGAGATTTAGCTGTCGCCTCGAATACGTTAATTTCACCAATGAAACGCGCTACGAATAGGTTCTTAGGCTCTTCGTAGATCTCTCTTGGTGTTCCGTCTTGTTCAATCACGCCATCACGCATAACAATAATGCGGTCGGACATAGAGAGTGCTTCTTCTTGGTCATGCGTTACAAAAATGAACGTGATACCAAGTTGGCGTTGCAGTTGTTTCAGCTCAATTTGCATCTGTTTACGTAGTTTGTAATCCAGAGCAGATAGAGATTCATCCAACAAGAGAACTTTAGGCTTATTAACGACAGCACGAGCGATTGCGATACGTTGCTGTTGGCCGCCAGATAGCTGGTGTGGCTTTCGTTGTGCCATTTGCTCTAAGCGCACCATCTTCAAAGCATCCCTTACACGAGGTTCAATCTCGCTGCTTGGAACTTTCTGCATGCGTAAGCCAAATGCCACATTATCGAAAACGGTCATGTGCGGGAATAGGGCATAGCTTTGGAAAACAGTGTTTACATGCCTTTGTTCAGCAGGAACTTGGGTTACGTTCTGTCCAGCCAATAGTATTTCACCACTATCCGCCGTTTCAAAACCCGCAATCATTCTTAGCACGGTTGTTTTACCACAACCTGATGGGCCTAAAATCGTGAGAAACTCACCATGATTTACGTTTAAATCCAGATTGCCGATGACTTCCTTACCATCGAAACTTTTACTGATGCCAGTTAGCTGTACTACTGGCTTCCCTACTGATTTTTTAGCGTTCAACGTCTGTTTTTCTCCACCTTGGTTCTATTTGAGACCTGTTGCTATACACCTCTAAGGCGCGCATCATAATCACCAAAAACGTGAATTCAAAGCATTTTTTATCTTTCGAAGACAAAAAAATTCGCAGGTAAAAGTAAACATCCTTTACCATACTGTTATTTGTTGGGTTTACACCCTAACAAGTGTCTAATTATTAACCATTAAGACGTAAAAGCAAGCCTTGTTACAGATTCATATTTTAGTTTGCATCCGACATATGGGTATAATGAAGGTAATTTTTTATCAATAAGTTAGGTGCCTTCGTTTAGTTGGCGCACCTAGGTATCAATATGAACAACGACATCGAAAAAGATTTTAATTTGGGCGGTAGTATCGACCGTGCACTTTCCGGCGATTATGAGCTCAAAGCAACGGCTGTATTCCAAGAAGCTTGGAAACATACGATAAGTCACTTTCTTTCGTTTTCCCCTGCGATTGTTGCGCTGATGTTCGTGCAATTGGCTATCTTTTATATCGCACTAAAACTGCAACTTGGTGACCCTGCAGTTATCTTAGATGCGGTAATCGACCCTGAGGCCTTTACACCCCAGATCGTTGAATCGATTTTCATTGCGAATTTTAGCTATGAAGTTGTCAGTGCACCTATCTATGCCGGCATCTGTTTAATGGCAATGAGCCATGCTGCAGGTCTTCAAACTAAAGTGCGCCACATAGGCAAAGGTTTGCAGTTTACGATCCCCGTTATTCTAGTGACTTTGTTCAGCCTAATGCTTCAAGGCATCGCTGGTATGATTCTGCCATTTCTGTCTATCTACTTCTCACTTGCGTTCAGCAACTCAATTCTGCTGATTTGTGATAAAAAAGTTCCACCGATGCAATCGCTGTTACTTTCTCTAAGAGCAGTAAATAAGAAGATCTTCGTAGTCGCGTCTATATACCTAATGGTTATGCTGATGTTCATCGTTGCTGCGATGATGTACGGCATTGGCTTGATATTCGTTCTTCCGTTCTTCTTTCACGTGAAAGGCATCATCTACCGTGAAATGTTTGGTATCAAACTGAAGGTTATTGCGTCAGATCGACCTAATAGTGATGACGACAACAGCAACGGCGACAGTAATAACGACGGCAACAACAATAACGGCAACAACAGTAGCCATGGTAACAAGAACAAAAACCCGCAGGTCTTCGATGCGTAATAACGACAAAGGCAGCGCGAGTAAATCTCTTGCGCTCAAGGTAACAACACTAGCAATCGTGGGTTCTATCTCACTGATTGGCCCATACCTTTACCAAGAAGAAGAACGCCGACGTACGACAGAACAGAGCTCTACTTCAGCAGACCAATTTGATGACTTGACTGTTGCTTCAAGCGCACCAAACTTTGCGGCTATTAAGGATGTAAACGAGAAAAAAGACGCGTTTTTCTCGTTCCTACGCCCAAGCATCAAGATTGAAAACAAACGTATCACCAAAGAACGTGCGTTTTTAACTAAGCTCTCTGAATCAGGTTTAAGTAGTATTGATTCTGAAGACATTTCTTATGCGAAAAGGTTAGGGAAGTTATACAGCTTGCCAGTGCCATCTTCAGGATTAGATCAAGCTTGGCTTACGGAAATGCTTAGTCGCGTAAACGTACTGCCAGAGGCGCTTGTATTAACACAGGCTGCCAATGAATCGGCTTGGGGGACATCACGTTTCGCCACCAAAGCAAACAACTATTTCGGACATTGGTGTTACAGCAAAGGTTGTGGCCTTGTGCCGCTACAACGTAACGAAGGCAGCTCGCATGAAGTAGCAACATTTTCTTCAAGCCAAGAATCCGTACACCGTTACTTCATGAACCTTAATCGTAACCGTGCCTATGCAGATTTAAGAGCCATTCGTGCGCAACTGGCAGCAAATGGTAATGATCTGTTAACCAAAGAAACGGCGACCGAATTGACCAATGGCTTGTTAAAATATTCTGAGCGAGGTTCAGACTATGTGACTGATTTACAAGCTATGATCCGTCACAACAAGGTATACTGGGAAAAGTAACTCATTTGGATATCCGTTTGATTGACTTCTTTAGTCAGTTTGACACCAAGCAATATCACAAAAGAGCAGCTCATTGGCTGCTCTTTCTATTTATAAACGCTCAACTTCAACAAGATTATAATAATGAAAAAGACAGCAATCGCTTTATTAGCCACTTTAAGTTTTGGGGTTTCTCTTCCAGCTTCGGCGCAAGAATACATGTTCACGTATTCTAAACTCTATACTCAGCTGAAAAACAACACCAAAGAAGGGCACGATGATGTCAAAGTTGCGGTGTTCTTTGTTGACCAACAAGCACAGAAAACCTGTCACATCAGCAAAGCTTGGATGGAGAAAGAAGAGCACTACGAAGAGCTAAAAGTGTCTCCTGCGAATGAGCTGCTTCTACCTGTAGATCAAAACCTGCGCTCAGCAAATCCTCTTATCTTTGTACAAACCCAAGAGCAAGAGTGTGCATATTCGCTCGTTGTAATGACTCAAGAGCCTTTAGCTGGCGATGTTGAAGTTGCACAGCTAGAAAGCCTGTTACCACAGATGCAGGCAATGCTAGAAGACGTCAGCGGCATGTTCTCTAGCTGGTTCACACCTGATATCCAAGGGTTAACGTTGGAGTTCAATGACAAGCTTGAAGGCAACATTGCTCTATCTAACGGTAAACAGATCCCAATTAAAGAAGGCCGTGCTAAATTCACCTTAGAAGAGCTGAATGGAAGTGACAGCATCACTTTACCAGAGCCAACGGTTCGCGTATTACCGTACATTCCCGCGCAATAAGTCTAGCTAGAAGCACTCCCTACGCTTTGAGGAAGTAGTTCTTAAGCAGCCTGATCTTTTAGAGAAGGCTGCTTTTCTTTGTCTACTATCCAAACCTCGAGCGTTTATCTAACCGTTTAGAGAGCTTAAAGCTCAAAAGAAGCGGAATCTTTCCAATACTCAGCTTGTTAATCCTGCCGTTACTATTTCAACATCAAATAAAAATCCGTATAATCCACGCCCTAAAACAGTCCCACTAGCAATCTACAGTCGGTAATACGACGGTGTGAGAGTCGCAATGAACCAAAACGAAAATAAAAAAGAAACACTTGAATTCAACAAGCTTCAGAAACGTCTGAGACGAAATGTTGGAAATGCCATCGTTGACTACAACATGATCGAAGAGAATGACGTAGTAATGGCGTGCATTAGTGGCGGTAAAGATTCATTTGCGATGCTAGATATTTTGCTACGTTTACGGGAAGCAGCACCTATCAAATTCGATGTTGTGGCCGTAAACCTAGACCAAAAACAACCTGGCTTTCCTGAGCACATTCTTCCTGAGTACTTCGAAACTCTGAACATTCCTTACTACATCGTAGATAAAGATACGTACTCCGTAGTTAAAGAGAAAGTGCCAGAGGGTAAAACAACTTGTGGTCTATGTTCTCGTCTTCGTCGTGGTACTTTGTACTCGTTTGCAGAGAAAATAGGGGCGACTAAGATTGCTCTTGGCCACCACCTAGACGATATTGTTGAGACGATGTTCCTGAACATGTTCCACGGTGCACGCTTGAAAGCAATGCCGCCAAAATTGCGTTCTGATGATGGCCGTAACGTTGTTATTCGTCCACTGACTTATTGTCGTGAAACGGACTTAATCCAATACGCAGAGCACCTAGATTTCCCAATCATTCCTTGTAACCTTTGTGGCTCTCAAGAGAACCTACAGCGCCAGAACATTAAAGCAATGTTGATTGATTGGGATAAGAAAACGCCAGGTCGTGTTGAGAAGATCTTCAAGTCAATTCAGAACGTAAGTCCAAGCCAACTGGCTGACCGAGAACTGTTTGATTTCGTAAACCTTCCACTAGACCGTAGTGAAGATCGCAAGGCCTACGAATTCGAAGAAGCTGAAATTTCCTCTTCAAATATTGATGAGTCAATGTTCATCGACGTGACTAACGTATAACGAGATATTCGCGATTCTGTATTTGGAATGGCGGAAGCTCTAGATAAATAAAAACGCCTCAAGCAGTGCTTGAGGCGTTTTTTTATGATTTTAAATCAGCTAGACAAATTGGGATCAAGTGGACTTACATAACCCGACGGTTTAAGTGCAAGTACGTCACAGTTAATCTTGTCGATTACATGTTCCGCAGTATTACCAATAAACACAGCAGACAATCCAGTACGGCCGGTGGTACCAAGAATCACCATAGCAGCGTTGTTTTCAGACGCAACACGAGGAATAACATCTTCTGGCAAGCCTTGCTCAACAACAGTTTGCTCTTCACTCATACCGTGTTTCTGGCGCAACGCTTTCATCGCTGTTAAGTGATGACCACGAACCGCGTCAGTATAAGAGGTTGGGTCAAACTCTGGCAGCTCGATTGTGATATTAGCAGGTGTCACCGGGTAGGCGTTTACCAATAGCGGCTCAGCATCTAAACGACCTGTGATTTCAAGTAACCTGTCGACCATCGTATCATTGAGCTCTAAGTGAGCTTCGGTTTCAGAGCCAACATGGACTGAAGCGTAAATCTTCGCGTGTTCTGGCCAGAAATCATTTTTAACCAATAGCACTGGACTGGGGCATTTTCTCAATAAGTGCCAGTCGGTAGGAGTAAAGATGACCGATTCTAAGGTATCGTGCTTACGCGTACCTTTGATTAGGATGTCATGCTCGCCACTGTAAACCTCTGCAATGATCGCTTCATACGGGCGGTTATGCCAAACCACTTGCACGTTAAATTCAATGGAATCATCAAGGTAAGGAGCCGCCACTTTATTCATCCAAATTTCACGTTGATGAATTACACCTTTACGCATTGCGTCTCTTTCATCGACAGAGAGCATAGATGTCATGTCATACGAGAAATCGTAGATCGATAAAAAGAAAGTGATGTGGCTTGTTGATGTGCTTTTCTTGGCAAGTTGGATAGCACGAACTAGAGCAGGTTGCTCATCGTGATTAATGTCTGCGACAACTAAAATTTTGTTATAGATACTCATAACTAAGCCTACTTTTCAGACCGAACATATAAATAATGTAGCGTAGTTATGGAGAGAATAAGAGAAATATAAGAGGTTTTAAGAGAGAAACATGATGTAGCTCATTATTGAACTACATCATTGATATCTAGACTATTCTTTTGAAACGCCAGCAAGTTCCATCAACGCATCGTGATCTTCGATAGTGATATATTTGCCTTTAACGCTCAAGATGTCTGCTTTTTGGAAGCGACCTAAAAGACGGCTAATTGTTTCAACAGTCAAACCAAGGTAGTTACCAATATCGCCACGAGTCATCGTTAGGCGAAACTCACGTGGGCTGAAGCCACGTTGAGAGAAACGAGTAGAAAGGTTGTAAAGGAATGCAGCAAGACGCTCTTCCGCATTCTTCTTAGAAAGAAGCAGAATCATTTCTTGGTCACCTTTAATCTCATTACTCATCAGACGCATAATTTGCTGACGCAATTTAGGCATTTTGCCTGATAGGTCGTCTAGAATTTCGTATGGAATTTCACATACCATAGAAGTTTCTAACGCTTGTGCGAAACTAGGGTGCATGTCACCAGTAATCGCATCGAAGCCAACAAGATCGCCCGCTAGGTGGAATGCAGTAATCTGCTCATCACCTTGCTCGGTAATCGTGTAGCTCTTGATCGTTCCAGAGCGAATAGCGTATAGAGATTTAAGCTCGTCACCGGCTTTAAATAACTCTTGGCCTTTTTGAATAGGCTTTTTTCTCTCAATGATCTGATCAAGTTGATCGAGTTCAGATTCATTCAAAGTAAACGGAATACAGAGCTGGCTAATACTACAATCCTGGCAATGGATCGCACAGCCACCAGACTGAACACGTTTCGTCACAGGCTTTTCAGAAATCATAACAATCTTTCACTATTTGATATACGTCAATATTTTAGCATTCCTTAATCCTAAAGGGTAGTAAAAAAACCGGATTAAAGACGCCGCTATACGGTATAAATAATAAGCTGTAGCGCCATATAACCGGTATAGAAGCCGTAAATGAGGATTAAAATTGCACCAAACTGACGAAATAAGTCAGCTTGTTGCAGTTTTTTGAGGAAATTTGCACCCATTCCAACCGTGAGCATCGCAGGGAGGGTTCCCAAACCGAAAGCAAGCATGATACCCGCTCCGTTATACCAACTTCCTGATACGGCCGCCCATGTAAGCATAGAATAAACAAGGCCACATGGTAACCACCCCCAAATGAAACCAAATGGTAGAGCGTGACTAGGATGCTTCAATGGTAGAAATGATTTACCGACAGGAGAAATATAGCGCCATAGTTTTTGTCCGACTTTTTCAAAAAACAACAAGCCGAACCACCATTTACCAATATACAAACCTAAAATAATCATAAAGCCAGCAGCAAACAATCGCAGCCAACCTAGCAGAGCGTTAAAATCGCTTAGCTGACCTATAGAAGAAATTGCACCGCCAATCACACCGCCAATCACGGCATAGCTTAGCAAGCGTCCTAGGTTATAAAGCAGGGGAATGACAGGGGAAGGTTTACTGTTTCCAATTGAAAGAAGCGACGCAATGCCACCACACATTCCCATGCAGTGACCTGCACCGATCAACCCAACAACAAAGGCTCCGATCCAATCAGGCGTCATCGTTCTTTTTGTCTAAGTTAGTTTGGCTTTCTACGTTAGCTTTCTCGTTCTTAACCGGTTTACTATCAGAATGATGATGAGCATTAGTGTCTTCATCAAACAGAATGTTGTGGCCTTGACGCTCAAGGTCTTCAAACTGCTCACTCTTAACTGCCCATAGAAAGATACCGACAGCGATGCACACTAGTACGATTGCAATTGGAATAAGTATGTATAAACTTTCCATTATTTACCTTGCTCTTTTAAAAGCCTTAACGAGTTAGACACAACAATAATAGAGCTAGCAGACATGCCAACAACGGCAATGTATGGAGCAACCAAACCCGCTACGGCCAATGGAAGAATAAGTAAGTTATACCCCAACGACCACGCTAAGTTTTCACGGATTATCTTACGCGTTTTAAGCGCTAATGTTCGTGATTTAAGTAATCTATCGAGTTTGTCACCCAATAACACCATATCCGCTGAGGCTTTCGCCACGTCGGTACCGCCGCCCATAGCAACCGAAAGGTGTGCACCTGCAAGAATAGGCGCATCGTTAATACCGTCACCAACCATCATGGTGATGTCACTAGCGTCTCTAGAGTTTAAATAAGCCAGTTTATCTTCTGGCTTCGCGTTAGCAACAATGTCAGTAATGCCGATCTCTGCCGCAACAGGTTTCGCGTTAATCAAAGAATCGCCAGTGAGCAGGGTCGTTTTGATTCCCGCTTCTTTAAACTTTTTAATAAACTCGATACTTTCTTTACGAATTGGATCTTCATAAGTGAATGTTGCGATATGTCGACCAGACATCGACAAGTAAATACCATTGCTTTCCGATGTTTGTGCATCACCAAGAATGAATTCACTGCTGCCGATAGCGACTTCTTGTCCATTCCACTCACCAGTGATACCAGAGCCAATTACGTTATTGACAGACTCTACTTCGATATCATCAGAAAGATGAGTCTTGAACGCTTTCGCAATAGGGTGGTTAGCATGTTGCTCTAGGCTCGCCGCTACTTTCAAACAGGTGTCTTTATCAAGTTCTGCGAAGGTTTCAACTTGGCTGATACGAATATCACCCTCGGTCAACGTGCCTGTTTTATCTATGATCAAGTGATTCACTTTGCACAAGGTTTCAAACACATGGCCTTTGCGCAGCAAGATACCGAAATTACCCATACGAGAAGTTGAGCAGGTGATGGCTGTCGGTGTTGCAAGCGATAGAGCACAAGGACATGTCGCAACAAGTACCGAGAGCATAATCCAGAAAGCATCTTCTGGACGTGTTTGGTGCCAGTAAAACCAAGTGCCGAACGAGATAACCAGAATCACAGCAACAAAGTATCGAGCAACCACATCGGCAATCTCTGCGATGCGAGGCTTAGACAGTTGCGCTTCATCCTGAAGGCGAACGATATTGGAAATCACGGAATCCGCTTTAGACGTCATCACTTCCAATTCAAACGATTCATCACCATTCAATGTGCCTGCAAAGACAGTATCGCCTTCGTTTTTAACCACATGGATAGACTCGCCAGTCAGCATCGATTCATCAATATGAACTCTACCAGACAGTACTTTACCATCCGCAGGGATATGTTCACCGGGTAGAACCCGAATCTGATCGCCGACTTTCAATGTTTTAACTGGAACTTGTTCACCGTCTAATGTTGTCGCCATAGCTGGAACCAGCTTAAGCAGGTTACCACTCGCGGCGGCTGCTTTACGACGAGCGCGCATTTCAAGGAAACGACCAAGCAACAAGAAGAAGGTGAACATCGAGATAGATTCAAAGAACACTTCGCCTTTTTCGGTTACCGTCGCCACCAAACTTGCGACGTAGGCAAACAATAGAGCGATCGACACAGGAACATCCATGCCCAAGGTTCGGCCTTTAATACTACGCCAAGCGTTAATATAGAACGGTAATGCAGAGTAGAGCAGTACAGGCGTTGCGAAGATCAAACTCACCCAACGAAAGTAGCTTTTGAATTCCGGCTCAAGGCTGCCAAAAACTTCGAGATAAAGCGCCACGGCTAGCATCATAACTTGCATGGTCGCTAAACCCGCGACACCAAGACGATAAAGGTAGTTTTTCATCGAACGATGATAAGCAGCTTCTTGTTGGTCAGCCTCGAATGGTGCGGCTTTGTAGCCCAACCTATGAATCGCGGATAGCAACTCGCTCAGTTTGGCCTGAGTGTTGTCCCAGCTAAGCAGGGCACGGTTAGTCGTGGTATTAACACGAATACTCACAACGCCAAGCTTTGAAGAAACTTGCTTCTCAATAAGCCAAGCACAAGCCGCACAAGAGACACCATCTAGTGACAATGTCACCTCAGAGATGCTTTCGGAGTTACGGACGAACTCAAGTTGAACATCTTCATTGTCATAGTGACTGAGAGCCAGAAGTTGCTCTGGCACCAGATCGGCTTTTTCAGCCGGAGCAGTACGGTATTGGTAATAAGAGACCAAACCGCTATCTATGATTGTCTGGGCTACGGTTTCGCAACCCGGACAACACATCGGACGAACCGATCCTAAAATTTCCACTTTAAAATCCGTTTCCGCTGGTACATCTTCACCGCAGTGATAACAGGATTCACACATAAGCTTTAATTCGTTAGTTGAGTAGGAGTATCAATAGGGAAGTTCATGCGACCTTGCACTAACCATTCAGAATCATGCGGAGAAAGCTCAATAAACCATGGTCCTTGCATTTCGTGATCCAAAGTCATGGTGTAGTTGCCTTTCGCATCCGCTGTCAGTAGTTGAGTAAAATCGCGGTCAGGCAGTGTTCTGTGAACAAACATTGCGTTAATCGCAGGGAAGTGATCGAGTTTACCTTTCTCAAGAGTAATGATAACGGAGTTACCTTTCTCGTTAACTGAAGCTGAAAGGCCGAGTTCCTTTGCAATATTTACTTTTGAAATGTCGACATTAATGCCTTTTCCTTTTTTATAGTAATCCTCAGTCACTAGGTCTACAGAGTTCTGTGTGAACACAATAACCGTCATGATGGTCCAAATAACTACTGTCGCTGGCAACGCGATTAAGAACCACGGCCAAAACTGTTTATACCAAGGCTTTACCATAAAAAAGATCTCAAAAAAGAATAAAAAGAAGGGGTTATAAAATAAAGGAAAGACAGCCTCTTAGAAAGAGGCTGTTATTGAAATGTTACTTATTATCCGAGTTGCTTAAGCTCCACACGTATGATGAAATCAGTTGTACTTTATCCTCGCCTAGAATGTCTTTCCAAGCAGGCATAACGCCAGAGCGTCCGTACATTACTGTTTCCGTCACAGCAGCGCGAGAGTCGCCAAACAACCAGTCGCGGTCGGTCAGGTCAGGTGCACCTACAGCAGGGTTACCCTTACCATCTGTACCGTGACATGCAGCACATACAACAAAGCGTGCTTTACCAGCTTCAGCTTCACGAGCATTCACACTACGTCCAGAAAGGCTAAGCGTGTAGCTAACCACTTCTTTAACGCCTTGCTCACCAAGTGCATCTTTCCAGCCAGGCATTTGGCCAACACGACCATGCATGATTGTTGTCACGATAGCTTGTGGTTCACCACCATATAGCCATGCGTCATCAGTTAGGTTAGGAAAACCTTTTTGACCACGAGCATCAGAGCCGTGACACTGAGAACAGTTTTGCAAGAATAAACGTTGGCCCACTTTAATTGCGTCAGCATCTGATGCAATGTCAGGGACAGAACGTAAACCATTTTCGTCGTGAGCTAGCTTTTTGAATGCTTCACCAAAATAGGTGTTGGCGTCATCAAGCTCTTTCGCGTACTCGTCTAACTGCTTGTTCGCTTGAGCCGCAGCAATCGAAGAGCGAGACTCTTCAATACTACGAACTTCTTGGTTTGAACTTGTCCACCCTAGTAGACCTTTAAAATTGCCAAGGCCAGGGTAAAGAGCAAGGTAAACCGCTGCAAACACAATCGTACTGATGAAAAGGTATGTCCACCATTTTGGTAGTGGGTTATTAAGCTCACGAATACCATCGTATTCATGGCCCATATCATGACCTTCTTCTACGCCAGTTCGATCTTTAAAACACCAACGAAGCAAGACAGCACAACCAATTAGGGTACCAATCGTAATCGCACTAACCCAGATACTCCAGAATGTACTCATTACTTTGTCACTCCTTGATTTTTAGAACTTGTTGCCGGCTCGTCGTCTGCAAACACTAGGTTCGCATCTTCGTCGAAACGTGATTTACGATTCTTGCCGTATGCCCACCAAACGATGCCGATGAAGCAAGCAAAAACAGTAACAGTCCAAACACTTTGAAATGTAATAATGTCCATAATTATTCCTTATTTCATTGCGTGGCCAAGCGATTGAAGGTAAGCGATGATTGCATCCATCTCTGTTTTTCCTTCAACATCTTGTTTAGCGTTAGCAATTTGTTCGTCTGTGTAAGGAACACCAAATTGATTACGGAAGAGTTCAAGCTTCTGTTGAGTCAATTTGCCATCAAGTACATTCTCAGCAAGCCATGGGAAACCAGGCATGTTTGATTCAGGAACAAGTTCACGAGGGTCGATAAGATGAACACGGTGCCACTCATCAGAGTAACGATCACCAACACGCGCTAGATCTGGACCAGTACGCTTAGAACCCCATAGGAATGGGTGTTCCCAAACGCTTTCGCCCGCTACAGAGTAGTGACCGTAACGTTCAGTTTCAGAGCGGAAAGGGCGAATCATTTGGCTGTGACATACGTTACAACCTTCGCGGATATAAATATCACGACCTTCCATTTCCAGAGCAGAGTAAACGCGTAGATTTTCTACAGGTTCAGTCGTCTGCTTTTGGAAAATAAGAGGGGTAATTTCTACTAAAGCACCAAAACTGATAGCAATAACGATCAAGATCGCCAGTAGGCCAACGTTCTTCTCTACCAACTCATGGCGATTATTTGAATTTGAGCTCATTCTAAATCTCCTTAAGCCGGTTGAGGGATAGCTTTAAGGCTATCTTTAGGTGCTGAAACAGTTTTGTACGTGTTGTATGCCATTAAGAACATACCAGATAGGAAGATGAAGCCCCCTAAGAAACGTACAAAGTAGAACGGGTAAGATGCTTCTACAGATTCAACGAAGCTGTAAGTTAATGTACCGTCAGAGTTAACTGCACGCCACATAAGACCTTGCATCACACCAGAGATCCACATTGCAACAATGTAGAAAACCGTACCAATCGTTGCTAACCAGAAGTGAACATTGATTAGAGATACAGAGTACATACGCTCTTGACCAAATAGTTTAGGAACTAAGTGGTAAACCGAACCGATAGAAACCATCGCTACCCAACCTAGCGCACCAGAGTGAACGTGACCGATAGTCCAGTCCGTGTAGTGAGATAGTGCGTTAACCGTTTTGATTGCCATCATTGGGCCTTCGAAAGTCGACATGCCGTAGAATGATAGAGAAACGATTAGGAAACGTAGGATAGGGTCGTAGCGTAGCTTATGCCACGCGCCAGATAGAGTCATAATACCGTTGATCATGCCACCCCAAGATGGAGCAAACAGAACCAAAGACATAACCATACCTAGAGACTGAGTCCAGTCTGGAAGTGCTGTGTAGTGTAGGTGGTGAGGACCAGCCCAAATATACAGAGACACAAGAGCCCAGAAGTGAACAATCGACAAACGGTAAGAGTAAACAGGGCGACCAGCTTGTTTAGGAACGAAGTAATACATCATACCTAGGAAACCAGCTGTCAATAGGAAGCCTACCGCATTGTGTCCGTACCACCATTGCACCATTGCATCGATCGCTCCGGAATAAATCGAGTACGATTTAAACGCAGATACAGGAACAGCCAGGCTGTTAACGATGTGCAACACGGCAACCGTGATGATGAAGGCTCCGAAGAACCAGTTAGCTACATAAATGTGCGATGTCTTACGTTTAATCATGGTTCCGAAGAACACGACCGCATAAGCTACCCACACAAGCGTAATAGCAATATCGATTGGCCATTCAAGTTCTGCGTATTCTTTACCAGAGGTTAAACCTAACGGTAAAGTAATTGCAGCGGACAGGATAATCGCTTGCCAACCCCAAAAGGTAAAGGCTACGAGAGGGCCACCAAAGAGACGCGTCTGACAGGTACGTTGCACAACATAATATGATGTTGCAAACAGCGCACTTGTACCGAACGCAAAAATAACCGCATTAGTATGCAGGGGACGTAAACGACTGTACGTCAGCCACGGCGTATCAAAGTTTAGCTGTGGCCAAACTAATTGAGCGGCAATCAAAACACCAACGCCCATACCGACAATACCCCACAAAATTGTAACGAGGGTAAATTGACGGACGACCGTATAGTTGTAGTTTTGTTCAAGCTGCTTTTCTTGGCTCATTTGCATGCTTCCAATTTCTTATTTACTACACTTTACTTCCAACACGACTCACGTCGTAATGCCACCCAAATTAGAAAAGGAAATTCAGCCTATTCAGAGCTTTATTTCCACTTGCTGATTTTAAAAAAAAGTGGCATTTTCAAGGCGACACTATACTTGAATTAACAAATCAATGACAGAGTAGTAACCTTACGCTTGGTCTGGAATTGGATTTTTATTTAAAAACTTTGAACTTTGTAACAAGGAGTAAAGATTATAATGGCGGCACAAAAGCTAACAAAGGGCAGGCTTGTTCAAATTATCGTCATGTTGGTTATTTTAATAGCTGCATTTACTTGGAGAACAGTGACATACGACAATGACGAAACAGTAAACTGTATAATTTCTAAACCTTGCCAAATTACTATTGATAAACATAATGTTTTAATTTCGGGTGATAACCTAGGGTATTCGATCGAAACATCTAAAACTGGTAAATTTATCATTAACTATAATGAGAGCGGAACTCTAGAAGAAAAAGGGGTATCAATTTGGCTGTTACGAACGAACGCTCAGAACTCCTCAATGACGGTTACATTTCCACAACAGGTAGCCACACTTTCTGTAAACCTTTCTAAGGAATAACACAGTAACAAGTTAGTCTCGCCTCAATTCTTTTGATAGAAATATGTACTAAGTCAGTGAAATAGATTGTATAAAAGTGTTATAAAGAGAGCATTAATAAAATCTTCCGAGATCTATGAAATTTCTATCAAAAGTCTCTTATTCCCTAGACGATAAAATCGCAGTAGATGAGTTGCTCAGTGGGGTGGCAAACCCTGACGATATTGCCTGTCTTATCTGCTACTGCACCGAAGAGTACTCCACACTTGCTGTGCAGAGATATTTGGTAGATGCGCTCCCGAATACACCAATACATGGCTGCACCACTTGTCACGGTATTATGACCGAAACAGGGTTCCATTCAGGCCCTGTGATTGGGATACTCATCATCTATGATTCCGGGATCAATGCCTACGGTACCGGCATCAGTCACTTTGGCGATTCCATAGACCGTAGTACATTCAGCGCCATCGATAAAGCATTAAAGAACGCCAACCGAGAAGGTGAAATACCCGATCTTATCTTGCTCCATTCCACCCCAGGAAATGAAGAGAAGGTGATGGCGGCCATCGATAACAAATTTGGCACAGAGGTGCCGATTATTGGTGGAAGCGCAGCAGACAATCAAGTGTCTGGAAATTGGAGTATCTTTACCGAAGAAGCTCTTGCTATTAACGGCGTCTCTTTAACGGTGTTTTTTGCGTCACAATCCATCTATTCATCTTTTAGCGCCGGTCATACACCCACCCAGTATTCAGGCACCGTCACCAAAGTAAGAAATCGAATATTGTTAGAGATCGACCATAGGCCTGCGACCACCGTTTATAATGAATGGACTGATTTTCATTTAGGTGGCAGTGATGATGGGTATATTTTTGAAAAGTCGACAGTTTATCCATTAGGCCGAAAGGTCGGCTCTTCTTACGACTACCCATATTTCAAGTTATCGCATTCGATCAGAGAAACTGAGTGTAACGGTATCGAGTTGTTCACTGATATAAATGAAGGTGACACCATCTATTTGATGCAAGGCTCTAAGCAACAACTTATAAGTCGTGCCGCTAACATCATTCATTCGTCTTACTATAATGATATGGATCTTGAAGAAAAATTAGGGGCGATCAACATATTCTGTGCAGGACCAATGCTGCACCTAAAACAAGATATGGATGAGGTTTGTGACCAAATCAATCACGCACTTGGTGGGCTTCCATACATATGTCCATTTACGTTTGGTGAGCAAGGTAGACTCTCTGGTGGTGAGAATGCGCACGGAAATTTGATGGTATCTTCTGCAACGTTTTATAGGCTGAAAAAGTAATGGATACTGAAGACCAAGAAGCGCTGCAAGAAGCTCGTATTGAACTCCAAAAACTAAAGGTCCGTGAACGTAAATTAGCTGAAGAGAATAGGGTGATCCTATCGACTATCTCTGCGATCAGTAAGGCGAGTAACATATCTGAAATATTTTCTAGTCTCGAATTCGCACTCAAAAAATACATTAAGTTTGATGATTTTATTGTGGTATCAAGAATAGGGAATGAAGGTAGTTTCAAAACCCTGTTAACCAATAACAAAGTATTCGAACAAATGAATTGGATAGATTGTGGCAAGCTATCGCGAGTCATTAATGGAGAATGTGCCATTCTTTTTGAACCCAAATCTCTGGGTGAATTCAGCACTTTGCATCCCATTATCCTAGACCAAATTAACTCTGTACTGATTACTGGTATTGATAGCGGACTAACACAATCCGTTATCATCTTTATCCATTCCAATACCAAACACTTTAGTATTGAAACCAAAGCCACTCTAAACCGATTTCGACCGCTGATTGAGCGTGCTGTTTTCGATATTGAAAACAAAGAAAAACTTGAAGCGACAGTCCGAGAACGTACAGCAGAACTCGTAGCAGCAAGAAAAGACGCAGAAAGAGCCAACAAAGCCAAATCTGAATTCTTAGCAATGATGAGTCACGAGTTAAGAACGCCGCTAAACGCCACCATAGGCTTAATCGACACGCTAAAGTCCACACCGCTGAATGATGAACAACAATCTATATTGTTAAATATGAGTACATCATCTGAACTCCTATTGGCGATCATCAGTGATGTATTGGACTTTTCGAAGATTGAATCTGGATGCTTCTCGTTGGCTCCTCAATGGAGCAACGCAAGAGACACTGTAACTTTTGTTTTATCTGAACAAAAGAAGATAGCAGACGATAAAGGGTTGTCGTTAACCCTAACTAGCGACATTCCAGAAGGTGAACTACATTACATTGACCCAAGTCGCTTAGCACAGATCCTTTTTAATCTCATTGGTAACGCAATAAAGTTCACTGAACACGGGCATGTACATGTTTCTATTACATACCAGCACAGTTCATTCCGTATTAGCGTAGAAGACACCGGAATTGGCATCAGCTCACAGCAACTTTCGTCATTATTCAGTCCGTTCGTGCAAGCCGATAGCACAATCACACGTAGGTTTGGTGGCACCGGCTTAGGTTTAGCAATAACAAAACGACTAGTAGAACTGATGCGCGGGCATATATCGGTCGAGAGTGAGCCAGGAAAAGCTCGAAATTTGAAGTGCGGTTACCAGTTCTAACGAGAGTTACGAACAATCAAGATCATGCTGCAGAAGATAAATACTCGCAAGTTCCCAGAACCCGTTATTCAGTGTTGGTTGTTGAAGACAACCCAACCAATCAGATGGTAATTCAATTGATCCTTGCGCGGCAAGGCCACGAAGTTTTCATCGCAAGCAACGGTGAAGAAGCCATTGGCTTTGTAGAAAGAGGTAATGATCCGATAGACATTATCTTGATGGATGTGTCGATGCCAGTTATGGACGGAATAACCACAACCAAATACATGAGAGACGCAAACATCAAAACACCAATCGTCGCGCTAACGGCACACACATCAGTAGAAGATAAATTTTCTTGTTTAGATGTCGGTATGAATGATTTCATTACCAAACCTGTAAGAACCAAAGAGATCATTGAAGCAATTGATAGGTTAATGCTTGAAGTCTAATAAACGTATTCTTAATCGAAGATTAGGAAATATGTTTATTAGGTATTTTATGGTAAATAGACTTACTGTTAAATAGAACGTCAGTTTGGCAGTCAAACAAGAGGCAGGACATCACACAAAGATACCTGCCTTATAAACACCAAACCTAATTTAACATAATATACATAATACGCACTAAGGCGTAAGTTCTTTCTGGGGGCTATCTAGCTGCTCTTGAGCTTTAATCTGTGGATAGATTCGCATAAAGCTGACCATTCCCTGTAACTCTTCAATCTGGTCATTCATATGATCATGCAAATTGTAGGCTATCTCTTTCGGACAATTCCCAGTACCAAGGAAGATTGAAATATTAGAGATTTCATTAAGCTTAGATTCTAAGTCTGATAGCGTGTATTCTTTAACTGTCATAATCAACTCCGATATAGTTGGTTGTGTAAAAGCCCGTAGCTGTGTCACCAGTTACGGGCTTTGTTTTATTTTGTAATAAGTGGTTCTGAGTCTGTAAGAATTCTCAATGCCGATTGGCAATTGGGACACTCAATTTTTGAAAGAAATGCACCAATGAAAACCTCATCTTCAAAGAACGGCTTATAACAAGATGTACACTGATATTTCGGGTCGTCCTCACGGCTCACCATAGTAAATCCACCCTTATAATGAATGGTACGCTTAGGTAATTTGAACATTATAAATCGACCTCCATTGGTGTGATGATTTTTCCGTACTTCTTTAGCTCCACAGTGCCAAAATTATTAACGATATAAGAAGAGCTATGAAAGGTATAAAATCCGGCTTCATAAGGTGGTTGACCTTCTTCCAGTTGAACCTTGGTAAGCGTTGGGAAACGACCTTGTAGATGTGCATAAGCGTCTTGTTCGTAAATAGTACGTGGTGGCTTTCCGTCTTTCCCTGGCATGGTTCTAGATGTGACTTTTACATCTTCTTTGAATACTTCGATTTTTAACATGGTGCTTTTCCTATGCGTAGGCTTTGAAAGGTAAAATATTAGTTTCGGCTACAACTGGCATCTTGTACCAAGGCGGAATTTTAAGTGGCTGAACCTCGATAACCTCAGAACGTTTAAGCGTTGGACACATCCGACTAACATCGAATTGTTGACCGATATCGATACCAATCGCTTTTAGGCGCGCTTTGTGTTCGTAAAATTGACTATCTTTTAAAACACTTCTTAAATTTGTTCCGTGTTGCCACATAATGGCGTAACTCTGCGTTGCATTGGCTGCTTGTCGGCTCTTAACTACGCCTAGTGATAAAAGTTGGTCTGCAAAGGATTGATGCTCGTCGTGTGATATGTGTGTTGTTTTCATAGCATTCTCAATGTCTTGTAAGTGATTATAGAAATCTTGTTCTGTTGTGATCCCGTAAAACTGTAAGTCGTGTCGTTTTAATAATGCCTGCCTCAAACTGTGCTCTTCTCGAACAACACCGAATGATTCGCAATAATCAATAAGCTTGTTCACGTAATTTAATGCCTCTTGTGATACTCCTTCTTTTTTGCGTTGGTCTTTTAATAAATGTCTCTGTAAATCAACCGCTTTTGCATATAGCTTGTCCATTATCCACGTAGAGCCTTCACCCCAGTTACATGTATTGCCATCAGGATAGAGCTTAGGTTTTCGGCCTCGACCAATTTGCATAGAAGAAAGACCTCGAATAAAAGAGCGTTCCTTACCCTTCCCTACAGCTAAATTTCTAGTCCAATCTATTGATGTAATTTCAGCACCATTACCAATCAATGAAGACGATTTACCATCAGCCGATTGACGGTGAGCAAAGCGAGTATTTTTAGTAAACGGAGGTAAGTCATACGAAGCTAAAATATGGTTATAAATTGCTACACATTCATCAAGCGTCTGTAATCCAAATAGGTTGTCCATACGCTGCCAGCGCGACGGGTTACCCTCAACTCGAACGCGAGTTCCATTACATCGAATAGTTAACTTTGTACTGTATGAGCCTTCTAATATTTTTTGGTTAACTGTGGGTGGAAGGTTTTCACCAGTTTCTAACTCAACCCTTTCGATAACATGACGCCCCACAAGAGGAAGATTTCCCTCATGGTGATCTTGTTGCATGAAAAGTTGGTCAATAAAGAACAAATGGAAACCCTGTCAAGAATCAATACAAACATTTTTATGTATGTACACAGATATAAATGTATGGCTGAATAATATGACATATAAAAGTAGGTGTAAACTTAAACTTAAATAGGGTTTTGATATGGATTACGTAAACATGAGTGTTGGTAGTGTTCTAAAAGACAAGCGAATTGAATTAAACATCAAACAAGAAGATATTGCAGAGCAGATGAAAGTGACGGTACAAACCGTAAGTAAATGGGAAAGAGATATTACCGAACCCAAAGCAACCCAAGTTTCAAAGCTAAGTCAGATTCTCAAAATTTCAGAGAAAGAAATCTGCAGCGGTGATATTCAAAGTCAGAAGATTGATCCTCTAGATTTTGTTAGGCGCGTTGGGATATTAATGCAGCATGTGCCACATACAGAAATGCTAATAGGTATGCATAAGTATATTAATGATACGGAAGGATTCATCCGTATGCTTTCTCAGGTATCAGAGTACCCTTTCGAGCTCTTTGATATCGAAGCAAGAGAAGACGAAATTTGTCATGCAAAGTTAGTATTAAAAGTAATCGAGAATGGCCAACTTGATGCTAGCGAAGAAGAAATAAAGAAAGCAAAAGAACATGCCATTAAAGTTCTAGATAAAGAGAAATAGTCCGGATGTCCGGAGTTAGTTGGGGTGTTATAATACGCACTAAGGCGTAAGTTCTTTCTGGGGGCTATCTAGCTGCTCTTGAGCTTTAATCTGTGGATAGATTCGCATAAAGCTGACCATTCCCTGTAACTCTTCAATCTGGTCATTCATATGATCATGCAAATTGTAGGCTATCTCTTTCGGACAATTCCCAGTACCAAGGAAGATTGAAATATTAGAGATTTCATTAAGCTTAGATTCTAAGTCTGATAGCGTGTATTCTTTAACTGTCATAATCAACTCCGATATAGTTGGTTGTGTAAAAGCCCGTAGCTGTGTCACCAGTTACGGGCTTTGTTTTATTTTGTAATAAGTGGTTCTGAGTCTGTAAGAATTCTCAATGCCGATTGGCAATTGGGACACTCAATTTTTGAAAGAAATGCACCAATGAAAACCTCATCTTCAAAGAACGGCTTATAACAAGATGTACACTGATATTTCGGGTCGTCCTCACGGCTCACCATAGTAAATCCACCCTTATAATGAATGGTACGCTTAGGTAATTTGAACATTATAAATCGACCTCCATTGGTGTGATGATTTTTCCGTACTTCTTTAGCTCCACAGTGCCAAAATTATTAACGATATAAGAAGAGCTATGAAAGGTATAAAATCCGGCTTCATAAGGTGGTTGACCTTCTTCCAGTTGAACCTTGGTAAGCGTTGGGAAACGACCTTGTAGATGTGCATAAGCGTCTTGTTCGTAAATAGTACGTGGTGGCTTTCCGTCTTTCCCTGGCATGGTTCTAGATGTGACTTTTACATCTTCTTTGAATACTTCGATTTTTAACATGGTGCTTTTCCTATGCGTAGGCTTTGAAAGGTAAAATATTAGTTTCGGCTACAACTGGCATCTTGTACCAAGGCGGAATTTTAAGTGGCTGAACCTCGATAACCTCAGAACGTTTAAGCGTTGGACACATCCGACTAACATCGAATTGTTGACCGATATCGATACCAATCGCTTTTAGGCGCGCTTTGTGTTCGTAAAATTGACTATCTTTTAAAACACTTCTTAAATTTGTTCCGTGTTGCCACATAATGGCGTAACTCTGCGTTGCATTGGCTGCTTGTCGGCTCTTAACTACGCCTAGTGATAAAAGTTGGTCTGCAAAGGATTGATGCTCGTCGTGTGATATGTGTGTTGTTTTCATAGCATTCTCAATGTCTTGTAAGTGATTATAGAAATCTTGTTCTGTTGTGATCCCGTAAAACTGTAAGTCGTGTCGTTTTAATAATGCCTGCCTCAAACTGTGCTCTTCTCGAACAACACCGAATGATTCGCAATAATCAATAAGCTTGTTCACGTAATTTAATGCCTCTTGTGATACTCCTTCTTTTTTGCGTTGGTCTTTTAATAAATGTCTCTGTAAATCAACCGCTTTTGCATATAGCTTGTCCATTATCCACGTAGAGCCTTCACCCCAGTTACATGTATTGCCATCAGGATAGAGCTTAGGTTTTCGGCCTCGACCAATTTGCATAGAAGAAAGACCTCGAATAAAAGAGCGTTCCTTACCCTTCCCTACAGCTAAATTTCTAGTCCAATCTATTGATGTAATTTCAGCACCATTACCAATCAATGAAGACGATTTACCATCAGCCGATTGACGGTGAGCAAAGCGAGTATTTTTAGTAAACGGAGGTAAGTCATACGAAGCTAAAATATGGTTATAAATTGCTACACATTCATCAAGCGTCTGTAATCCAAATAGGTTGTCCATACGCTGCCAGCGCGACGGGTTACCCTCAACTCGAACGCGAGTTCCATTACATCGAATAGTTAACTTTGTACTGTATGAGCCTTCTAATATTTTTTGGTTAACTGTGGGTGGAAGGTTTTCACCAGTTTCTAACTCAACCCTTTCGATAACATGACGCCCCACAAGAGGAAGATTTCCCTCATGGTGATCTTGTTGCATGAAAAGTTGGTCAATAAAGAACAAATGGAAACCCTGTCAAGAATCAATACAAACATTTTTATGTATGTACACAGATATAAATGTATGGCTGAATAATATGACATATAAAAGTAGGTGTAAACTTAAACTTAAATAGGGTTTTGATATGGATTACGTAAACATGAGTGTTGGTAGTGTTCTAAAAGACAAGCGAATTGAATTAAACATCAAACAAGAAGATATTGCAGAGCAGATGAAAGTGACGGTACAAACCGTAAGTAAATGGGAAAGAGATATTACCGAACCCAAAGCAACCCAAGTTTCAAAGCTAAGTCAGATTCTCAAAATTTCAGAGAAAGAAATCTGCAGCGGTGATATTCAAAGTCAGAAGATTGATCCTCTAGATTTTGTTAGGCGCGTTGGGATATTAATGCAGCATGTGCCACATACAGAAATGCTAATAGGTATGCATAAGTATATTAATGATACGGAAGGATTCATCCGTATGCTTTCTCAGGTATCAGAGTACCCTTTCGAGCTCTTTGATATCGAAGCAAGAGAAGACGAAATTTGTCATGCAAAGTTAGTATTAAAAGTAATCGAGAATGGCCAACTTGATGCTAGCGAAGAAGAAATAAAGAAAGCAAAAGAACATGCCATTAAAGTTCTAGATAAAGAGAAATAGTCCGGATGTCCGGAGTTAGTTGGGGTGTTACAGGAACCCCAACCCTTCGGGTGACCGATTGAGATTTTGAAGATGACCTTTTGAGGTCATTTTTTTTGAGTGAAATTCCAATATTTGGACAAGAGTCCACTATTAAAGATAGTGGACTCTTGAAAAGGAAAGCCCCGACCCCGCGCTACGCTTGCCTCGGTGTTCGGTGGCTTTCTTCTCCTTTTCTCCTTCTCACCGTCCTTGCTCAGTCTTCGCCGTCCTTGTTCGTCGTCAAGCGTCGAGTAATCGATAGAAACGAAAATTGGGAGTGCTCTGTACCAAAAAGCTATTCTGGCAAAATGAAAGGAAGGTTTTGTGATCTTCTTTGGAGGGAGTAACGCTTCGCTGCTTTTCGGGCATTTGGGGGAGCCATACCCAAGAACTGTATCGAGTGCCCTTATCCCTGCGGGGCTAGTTTCGCTAATCCTCGTCGCTTGCGGTCGGTGTCTGATTTGTATAACCACCACCTAATAGAGAGCTACTCAAGTTCTTGGTCTCAGACCAAAAAATCAACCAACGCGTCACGTTTGCCTGTAACTTAAAAGCATGCCATGATACAAACACTACTTTATAAGTAGAAACGCAAAAACCACAATTAAGTGGCTTTTTTTTAAACTTTCCAATTACTAAAATTGATTGCCGTCGAAGCTAGTAACTGGTCATCCAATAGAGGATATAAAGATGAGATATATAGATATCGCCATCAAGCTCGTTGAACTGCTTCAGGCAGTTGTCGAACTTCTAGTTTCAATCTCCTAAAACTAGGTTAGCCGCCTAACATTCCAGTGTTAGGTGGTTCCCCTAATAATACAAGCCTCTATTACAATGTAAAGGAATCTTTACTTTTTTGCTCATCAAAACGTATTATGCGAATTATGTTATGGGTTAACCTCTAACAACGATTTTCCTAACGAGCATCAAAAAGGCCAGACAAGCTGACCTCCTCATTGAGCATGTTACTCGCCCACGTTCTTATTCCGTTAAGCAGAGCAAACCCTCAACATAATTCATAACCATAATACGCACTGATGTGGGAATTCATTTATTTTGGTAAGACGATGATTTGTATGCTATTTTTAAAAACCCAACTCACAATGAAACATTCGCTGAG
>NZ_JBGOOU010000018.1:0-103588 GCF_041439815.1 Vibrio sp. 1F279
TATTCATCAACGAGTGCCCACACAGATTGATAGGTTTAAATTGTTAAAGAGCTTTGCTTGTCGAAACTTTCTTTTTACAAAGAAACACTTGAAAGCGGACGTGAATTCTAGCGATTTAATTTTAAGTGTCAAACACTTTTTAAAATTAATTCCTTTCGAACTTTCCGTCTTACTGATTTCCGCTGAAGCCTTGTAGCGTCTGCCGTGTCAGTGAGGCGGCATTATAGAGATCATCGAAAACATGGCAACCCCTTTTTTGATAAAAATTCAAAAAAATTGCTTAAGCGTCTACTTTTACGTCAAAACCCTCTTTCATAGGCCAAAGCTCATACAATCAAGAGCATATAACTTAGAATTTCGCGACTAGATCTTTCGAGAATGTCTCTATATCCAGTTCGATACTCCACTTTTCACTAAGCTCCATTATGTTATCTAGAGATTTCTGAACCGTTTTTATCGTCAATGTATTGTTATCTAGGTCGTATACCTGTTTTTGCGTGGTGTAATAGAAGTAAAGGATAGTTAATGCTTCTCGGTCGCCTTGCTCAGCTCTTGGTTGAATACGCTTTAGCTTACGATAGATTTGATTGTGAATCTGTTTCAGGTTCCACACATAAAGCGCTTCTTTAAAGTAATCATGCCCTTTCACACGGCTCGCAATAAACGCATTCAAGGCGACTGATAAAATCACCCCGAGTACATTCAAATGGAAATTACCCGTCGCTTCCCCTGTAACGGAGCCAGCTGAACCAAAAAGCTCAATCAGAATGCTACCAAATACAATGGCAAACAAGGCTAGTGACCCAACCAATGAAACCAACAGTAGGTTCATCTTCTTTCTATATTCTTCTTTATTAATCTTCTGTAACTTCATCGACTACTTCCTTATGTAAGTCACCTAATAATTTGCGCATACTATCTATGTAAACCTTGTCTCTCTTCAACCTTTACCATCTTGTAATGTGGTCACTCTCTATTTAATACGTATAGTTCTTGTGGTCAGTACTATACATAACTCCATTTGACTTCATTAATAGAAAAGAGTTACATACCGCCATAATTTTTAGTTATTCATCAATTCATGTTGATAAAGTCTGTTTCGCTTTATCACATACTGACAAGGTACATTCCATGCGTTCATTTGTATTACGCGCTCGCGCAGCCCCTACAGAGAGCAAACTTATCTTAGAAGGTGTTGGGCAAGACGCTCATACTGAGATTCTGGCTCATACTCTGATGAACACGATCTTCGTTGCTCAATCACACCGTGAGAATGTCACCGTGCACCTTGTATTAGAAAGTACTAAAGACTTTTCACGTACGATCACTTTCGATTCAAATGAGATCACTAACATTGGTGGCTTTCATGAATCGGCATTGTTATCAGCGGTAGTAAGAGCGGTTGATGCTTCTCAAGGCATGATAAAAGAACAGACACGTCAGGTTGAACCGGGCATCACTGTTCGTACTATGAGTTTTGAAAAGTTGGTTAAAGAACTGGCTGAAGACCACCAGCTGTACATGATGGATAAGAAAGGCGACTTTATCCGTGACGCAGAGATTGCGGAAAACCCATGTTTCCTTCTAACTGACCATATCCCTATGCCGAAGAAAAGCTACAACAGCTTGAAGCGTTTAGGGACAGAGAAAATCAGCTTAGGTCCAAACATGCTGTTTGCTTCTCAGTGTGTTGTGTTGATCAACAATGAACTGGATGTACGTGGTTTTTGATATCCACAGCTCTCTACGATAGTTATCTCTAAAGCAGAAGGTCACTCAAAAACAACAGTTCGCTATAAAAATAGCTAGCCCTAAAACCATAAATGGAGCGATACACGCTCCATTTATGGTCAAACTAGCGTGCTAATTAAAAACGCACTTCGACGGTCATCCCTTCAATCCAATATTCTCTAGGCAAATCAGCCGTAAAGTTCAATGCTACTTTGAGATATGCTGGCTGCCCTTCAAAAGGGCTTGCTAATTGAGTCGGCAACTTACTGACGATTTCTACCGAATCTGCAATCTCAGCCTCAAAAGTACTACCATTAGGAAACCTTACCTTGGTATGAGCTCCTATTATCGCATTCTCTAAATATTTAGGGTCTAAATACGCGACCACTTGCGGGATGGTATTCTTCGCTATCGTTACAAGCTCGTCACCTTCGAACACTCTCTGTCCTTCAACGACATGGATATCGACAACGCGACCTTCATAGGGAGACTTAATCGCCAATCCTTGTTCAACAACACGTTTAAGTGCTAGATCTTTCATTAAAGCACGTCGAGCCTGACTAACCGGACCCGCTAATTCTCTTTCTTGTTCAGCTAATTTCGCATTTTGATAATCAAGTTTTTGTCCATTAAGCTGATTATTAAGTGAGTTACTCATTCCCACTATACTTGCGTAGTCCACATCGGATACCTGACCTTTTTTCCTATATTCTTCATATCGCGTTTGAATTTGCTGTACCGTGTTTAAATTACTGCGCGTTTCTTCAATGCCTTTCAAGTGCAGTAAGCCAATATCATCAGGAGACCTGATTTCTAAATCTAATAACTCAGCATGAAGAAATTCGATTTGCGCTTCCACTTCCATATTAGTCAACTGAATCGCTGTCTCTGATTTTAGGATTTGACTTCCATCGTCTACTGGAATTGGGCCGACTACTCCTGCAACTTTAGAGGTTAAGGTTACAGGATGCGAGGTAATGATTGCCGGAGCAATAACCAGAAAATTTGTCTTTAAGAAAAAATACGCTACGAATAATAGAGGGCTAACCACTAAGCTTAAGATTAAATACCAACGAAAGCGGTAGCCTCCTCTTTTCGCTTGTCCGTAAGCAACTTTGACACCATCATCCGATTGAGGGTTATTCTTTTTATCAAGATGAAATTTCACTTTCATTGTTAAAACCTTTTGCCTTTTTTCAATACCCACCAAGGAGCCATACTGGATTCTTCATGACTTCTTCTAAATAACTCATTCACCATAGAGAACGCCGTAATCAACCGCATAAAGAACTGATAAAACGGATATAAGATTAGCCATTTTGCCATCTTAAGATCTTCTTTCGCTCTTTCGGAAACCAACCCAATATAGACAGTAAAAAACAACAACACTGTCGACAAATAGACGCAGTAGATAAGGATCAGAAGTGCAGCAACAAAATCGAAGGGGTAAGCCCAAAATATGTAAAACATGAATAGCGAAACTAGAATGGGCAGCAATACGTTTTGTAGAACGCCATAAACTAAAGTAAATATAAAGTTTCCCCAACCGAGTAATCTAGGGGTTAGACCTTCATTGTGTTTCCTTAAAAACAGAAATAATAAGTCTCCATCCCATCTTAGCCTTTGTTGTACCAACCCTTTCAGTGTATCGGGTACATCAGTATGGCCCACAGCTTTAGGTGTAAAAGCGAGTTGATTGTTTGGATGTCTTTTCTTGTACTGTTTGAGCCTCATCGTTAAGTCGAGATCTTCAGCAGTATGAGTATCCCACCCTCCAACTTGCTTCAGAGTGTTCTTTCGAAAGGCACCAAATGCTCCTGATATATTATTGAGAACACCCCAGTTGGATAGCCCCGTCTTACCCGCTTGCATTGATAACATATATTCAAGACACTGCATTCGCGTAAGCAAATTTTCTTGCCAGTTTCTAACGCGTAAAGCACCTCCAGAAGCAATCACATTCTTATCAGTAAATTGCTTCATCATTTGTAACGCCATGTCGTTATCAAAAGAAGTATCACCATCAACATTAATAACAAAGTCACCAGTAGCGTTATCTAAACCAGCATTTAACGTTGATACGCGACCTCCTCTTTGCCACTTAGGAATGACACGAACATCTCTGTTTCTTACCGTTTTATGTCTTTGCTCCCCTCGCATTGCAGCTAAGTAGGTATCTTCATTTTGAGTTGCTCCATCGACTACGGCTAAAATCTCAATCTTTCCGGGATAAAGCTGTTCAACAAGCGTGTCGATCGTTATCTCAATTGCATCTCCTTCTCCATAACAAGTAATTACAAACGAGATGCTTGGGTATTCTTTTATCTCTATATCACTGGCCGAATAAGACCAGCGAAAGATTCCACTTAACACAAGCAGAAAGAGTGGGAGCTCCACCATAATCATCATGGGGAAAAGCATCAGCCAAAGCTCAGAGTTCTCTAAAAGCATCCCCCAGAAGTACTGTTGGAGATCAAGGCTAACTGACAGCATAGATTTCACTGACTTTACTTTCTAACCAATAACCAACATCTTCTTTCATTGTTGGATCGGGTATACCCCATGCAAAGACATTCAGCGTGAAATCGTCATCTTCGATTAGAGAACAAAGTGCTTCTATTTTCCCGCGTAATACTTCTATATGTTCAATCTTAGCTTTAGGCATAAATACAAGAAGAACATCGCTTTTAAACTGACAACAAATATCAGAATCTCTAAACAATCCGTTTAAACGCTCTGTAATTTGCTCGATCAAAGCAAACATTTTTGCGTCTCCATTTTTAGACACATACTGCGCTAAATCAGGCAGGTGTAACCCCAATAATAAGTGCTCTTCTTCGTGGCGAAGTGCAATCCTATTAACCCAGCTAAGAAGATTAGAAAAATACCCGCCGTCTACTTTCCCGGTTAAGGTCAGTTCAGGCGCCGATAGCTTCACTCCATGACGGAATATATACTCTCCCTGAACTCCAAGTTTCAGCGAATAAATCTTCCTAACAACCAACTTTGAAATATCGTTTTTTGTACCACACTCGAAACAAGAAGCTAATGTCTCCGCCTCAGAAAAAGAGTGAGAGCATGAGTTACATGTATGAGTTTCTAAAGGGCGATCATAATCCACTCCAATATGTCGAAGCTGAGTCAAACATTTCGGGCATTCTAATTTTTGATTGCGTTTGAAAAGCCCTTGTTCAGCAACATGGCCACACGTGAAACAATGGAGAGAGGTACGCTCAGTAATATCAATGTCTTTGCAAGAAGGACACGCTTCGATGTAGTTTAAGTGGGCACTGGCACATTCATGACACACTCTTACTCGATCGATTAAATCCTCAATTTCAAAAGTGTCTCGCTTAGTCTCTGATAATACAAAACGATAAGTTGAACTTAACTCCGGATAGTAAAGCTCCACTAACGGATAGGAATATATCGATTTATGAGACAAATATTTGTGAGGTGATAATCGACGTCTTTGATCCAAGCCTAACCACCCAACAAGAGGGTCTAATGTATCCGATGTGTCGATAATACTTTCTAACGTTCTGCGGTGTTGAATCACCTCTTCTTCAACACTTTCTGGATTTAAAGTGCCGTCTGATAAACACTCTGATAATGCACTATCGTCTAAAACATAAATCTTCCAAGACCAAAATTTCCTGCTACGGTGGAGTTGGCTCATCACGTCGTCTTGCGAACTAAGATCGCCATTTAGAACTATGACGCCGCCCAATAATTCAGGGAGTTGATTAATGTCACTGACTGGCACGAGCTCAAATGATTCTCTGGTTTCAAGTGTAGGGGTTCCAAGGCAGTAAATTTTCAACTTATCTTTCATTCATTAACTCCAAGTCTTTTGACGCTGTCATCGTTGAATTAAAGCTAAACAAACGTTAATTTTGAACGATGCTATTTCATTATTCACCCTTACATAAATACTAGATATCGATATGAAAACCGTCCAATAATCAGCCAAAAAGATTAAATAAGCTCACCAATTAATTGACACCTACGAAACATGAATATTGTTAATACTTGGCATCAAAGCGGTTACATTCAAGTCTAAAAGTAGGGGTTGATGAGTGTTATTTTCGATAGCAGCACTTCCGGAATAATAGCGTTCTCAAACAAATTAAGCCTAATGCCCATGATTTTTTGACCGCCTAAACACAAAAAGAGCTCAACTAAGTGAGCTCTTTTTTTATTATCTATATCTTGCTATCAATGGAGTTATCTAGGAATCAGACCCGATTAACCAAAGATGAAGCTGTATAGGAAGCCTGCCCCCATCGCCATGCTTAGGATAACGAATAGGAATGCTGCAATCATTTGGTTCTTGAAGATTGATTTAAGCAGGATAACTTCCGTTAAACTTGCACCTGCACTACCAATAATCAATGCCATTACCGAACCCAACGCCATGCCTTTCTGAACTAGAGCAGCACTTAATGGGATTACCGCTTCAGCACGAATGTACAGTGGAATACCAATCACGGCTGCTACTGGAATCGCATACCACATACCTTCACCAGCGTACTGTGCAATTAGGTCTGTAGGAATGAAGCCGTAGATGAATGAACCAATCGCGATACCCATCATTAGGTAAGGGAAAACTTGTTTGAAGTCTTTCCAAGTTGAGAACCAAATTCTCATCCAACGGCTAGGTTCTTTCTTCTCTACGATTTCAGCTGTTGCGCTTCCATCCGCTGAACAGCATGAAACCGTTACTTGTGGCTCTTCTTTTTTAGAATCGCAGCAAGATGTCTCTTTCGCCATTACTGGCGCAGGCTCACCACATGCACTTGTACCACATGAAGATTCCGCTTTAGCCGTTGCTGCTTTCTTAGGAGTAGAGTCACCACAACTAGTGCCACAGCTTGAAGCAGAACCTGTCGATTCATACGCTTCAGGTTTGACGTAGCGTTCAAAACCTAACTTCTCAAGTGCGTAACCAGCGACTACAGACACCGTCATTGCTACAAGGAAGTAGAACACCGCGACTTGCCAACCGAAGGTAATCACAAACAAACCAATGATCACTGGGTTCAATAGCGGGCTACCAAATAGGAACACCATCATTGGACCGAAACCCGCTCTTGCACGCAGCAATCCTTTTAAGAAAGGAATGGTCGAACATGAACAGAAAGGTGTAATTGCGCCCAATAGTGCTGCAACCACATAACCCTTACCATTACGCGAGCTCAGAATCGATTGAATCTTCTCTGGCGTAAGAAACTCTTGCAGAATCCCAACAATGTAGCTGATCGCTAAGAAAAGGATAATTAGCTCTACTGCTAAGAAAGCGAACATATCAAGTGCGTCTTTTAGCATTGTTAACATTTCATTGCTCATAATTAACTCCAAACTGGATTGAAGGTCAGACTCTATGAGAAAAGTAACCAACCCTTAACTTCGAATATTCTCGAATTATAGAAATAAACAGCTTCAGATCAACATTTATTTCGGTAAAAATCGAAATGACTTTCGAAAACACAGTTTTTCAATGACTTACACAGCTATCGTTTTTTAATTTGAATTCGACATACATTTCGACTAACATCGAAATTAAATCTTGAGGAGTTAATATGAACTTAGAAGTCGTTGCGAAAGCACTTAAAGAGTTAGGACATCCTATTCGTCTAACTATTTATAAGAGTGTCGTTAAAGCTGGCTACCAAGGCATTGCAGTTGGCGGCCTACAAGAAGAGCTAGGCATTCCCGGTTCTACCTTGTCTCACCACATATCAAGCTTGGCGTCTGCGGGCCTAATCAGCCAAAGACGAGAAGGGAGAACTCTATTCTGCGTGGCGGAGTATGAATGCCTAGAAGGTGTGATTGATTTCTTACAAGACGAGTGTTGCGTAAATGATCAGTGCAACTGATGCACCTTTGAACGGGGCACCTTTGAATAAGGCACCTTTAAAGCTCGAACAAGTCTGGGCCGAGTATCAGCAAGCATTAAAGTCATTCTTGCATTCAAAGGTCAACAATTCTGCGGATGTAGACGACTTGCTCCAAGATATCTTGATTAAGACCTATCAGAACTTAGACAAGGTACAAGATGCGAGCAGTGTTAAGGCTTGGCTGTTCCAGTTAGCCAACAACACCATTATCGACTTCTACCGTAAACATGCACGCCAACAACGTGATAGCCAAATTGATGCTGAAGATCTGTGGTTTACCGATTTAGACCACGACTCTGAATTTAAGCAGAAGCTCTCATTGTGTATTGAACCTTTTATTCAGGCACTGCCAGAACAAAGTTCATCGCTACTGCTTGCTGTCGATATCAAAGGTCAAAGCCAAAAAGAGATCGCAGAGGCTCAAAACATCAGCTACTCAACCGTTAAGTCTCGTGTTCAGAAAAGCCGCGGGGATCTTAAGAACTTGTTTGAAGAGTGCTGTAACCTGTCACTTGATCAACAAGGCAATGTGATTGACTGCGAGCTCAAACCAGATAACGATTGCAGTAAGTGCTAATAGCCATCCCTAAAATAGAACAAAGCCAGCAGTTGATGCTGGCTTTGTTGTTTTCATAATCTGCAAATCACGCTTTGTTTATGCGAATCGAGTACTTAAGCGAACCTAGTGCTTGATCGTACCGAACTACGCCGCTTCCGCTTTTACGACCGGTTGATAGCGTCCCGGTTTATGGTTCATCGCCAAAATCAAGTTGGTTACTATCGCACCCAGTACAGACAGAAGAACCAGCGACACATCAACGATAAACAGTGAAAGCACAACAATCGTACAATCTAGTGCCATCTGAACCTTACCCGCTCGAATCCCAAAACGTTCTTGTAAGAACAGCGCCAGAATGTTGAAGCCACCTAAGCTCATTTTATGACGGAAGATCACCAACATGCCGGTACCAATCAAGCCACCACCAAGTAAAGCTGCATACAATGCATGAATTTCGGCAATTTGAATCACGTGATACAAGTGATCCACGGCGAACGAAACAATCGAAACCGCGATAAACGTATTGATGGTGAAGCGCCAGCCCATACGAGCAACCGACAAAATATAGAAAGGTAAGTTAAGTGCGAAGAACACTTGGCCAAAGCTCAAATCTGTCACTTTGGTAATGAAGATCGCTAGACCAGCCGTGCCTCCGGAGAGCAAACCGACTTGATTGAAAAAGATAACGCCGAGTGACACTAGCGCGCTACCTAAGATCAGTGCCAGTAAGTTTTCGCGAAGGTTATGATCTTTATCCATGTGAATGACTCTCCCTGAATCTTTTAACATCGCGTTTCAGTCCCGTTGAAACGATTGAAGTACAAATTTACGATGTTTAACAGATAAGTCGAGTAAATGCGCAGTGTTACTGAGTGATTAATTTGTATACTAGTTTTTACAGGCTTTAAAATACTTCACTAAAGCAAGCAGTTATATCTAAAAAATTAAATATCCATCCTAAATTCTCCGCTTCTACCACATAATCAGCGAGCTTCGTGTTTTCCTATTTATTAGCTACGTTTCATTCCAACTCCAGCGATGCTTAAATCTATGCATAAAACGCATAGACTAAATCACAAAAGGTCATTTGATACATACCCTACTCGTCATTATGATGCGCGACTTCTTACAACATTGAGCGCATGTAAACACCTTATGTTTTCACAATCTCTTTTTGCCCAACTCGCCAGAATGACGCTATTCCTTGTCATTAGTTTGGTAATTGTGCATCACAATCAGCCATTGATCGATCTCTTGGCTCAGCATGCCGTTAGCAGTGGATGCCACCAGCAGTCAGCGCATGAGCATTCCGGGCACGAACACCACAATAAAATGACTGACCAACACATGTCAGCGCAAGACCACTCACATCACCACCATTAATTTAAGAGTATTAGAATGAGCATTTTCCGTTTTCCTTTACTGGTATGGCTTGGGATCGGCACACTTATTATCAGTCTAGGGATCAGACAATCATTCGGCATTTTCATGATGCCAATTTCAGAGCATTTCGGCACCGGCCGTGAGTTTTTCAGCTTCGCCATTGCTCTACAAAACCTGCTGTTCGGTGCGTTCCAGCCTTTTGTGGGCATGGCCGCTGACAAATGGGGAGCAAGACGCATCATTATTGCAGGTGCATGTGCTTACGGTTTGGGTTTACTTCTTACCTCTATTTCTACCGAATCAAGCATGCTTTACGTTTCACTAGGCGCATTAGTTGGCCTTGGATTGAGTGCGACGAGCTATGTGATCGTGCTAGGCGCGGTAGCAAAAGTAGTACCTGCAGAGCACGCGGCTAAGGCATTTGGTTTAACCACAGCAGCAGGTTCATTTGGTATGTTCGCGGTAATTCCGGGCGCGCAATACATGTTGAACGAATTTGACTGGCAGAGTGCGATGCAAGTCTTTGGCGTACTTTGTTGTTTCATGATCTCTTTTGCGCTGTTTATGCGAGCGCCTAAAGCAGCCTCAAACAAACAAGCGCAAGCTGAAGAGAACCAAACGCTAAAAGAAGCGTTGTCTGAGGCGTTTGTGAACAAAAGTTACTGGTTAATTCACGCGGGCTTCTTCGTGTGTGGTTTCCACGTAATGTTCATTGCGACGCACCTACCAAGTTACTTAGCAGACAAAAACCTACCGGCGAGCAGCGCAGCAATGGCACTGGCTTACGTTGGCATCTTCAACATCTTCGGGTCTTACTTCTGGGGTGTGATGGGTGATAAGTTCAGCAAGCGTCATGTAATGTCGGCACTGTACTTAGTGCGTACCGTGGTTATCGGAGCTTTTGTCACTTTGCCTGTTACTGAGTCAACCGCGGCAATCTTCGGTGCAGCGATTGGTTTTTGTTGGTTGGGTACGGTTCCGCTAACTTCTGGCTTAGTTCGTCAGATCTTCGGTGCTCGTTACCTGTCAACGTTGTACGGTTTGGTGTTCTTTACTCACCAAGTGGGTAGCTTCTTAGGCGCTTGGGTTGGTGGTCGTATTTACGATTACTACGGTTCTTACGAGCCAATCTGGTGGTCAACGGTGGTACTCGCATTTGCAGCAGCGCTTATCCATTTACCTATCAATGACAAGCCGATTGAGCGACTGAAATTGGCAATGGCTTAGCGTTTAACGCTGACTCCCCCAACAGCAAAAATCGATAAGCAATCCAATAAGAGAGTGGATATTGAAAGGAGCACATCCTGAGATATTCGCTCTCTTTTTTATTGGCCGTTATAATCGAAATTATAACTAGCGAAACTTGCATAAACCTCACTGAATAATAAGACTATTCTTTTCGTTTTAATTTATAGTATTCACTTGCTCCTTTAAAACTAATCCGCAGGCTTATGGAATACCTAGATCAGACCGCCCTTATCGCAATGGCACTCATTTTTGCAGGCTCATTTGTGCAAACTGCAATCGGCTTTGGTTTGGCCATTGTGGCTGCCCCACTGTTGTTTTTGGTTTCACCAGACTATGTACCTGCGCCCATCTGTTTAGTTGGCCTGTTCATCTCGTTATTCAACGCCTTTAAACACCGTGCAAACATTTCTATTGGCGGATTAAAAATCGCATTACTAGGACGCATTCCAGGCTCACTAGCAGGCGGTGCCTTGTTGGTGATGGTTTCAACGAGCGTGTTGTCACTTTGGTTAGGTTTATTAGTGGTATTTGCAGTGATTGTCAGCTTGCTTCCATTTAGGTTAGAGCCGACGCCTGCCAAAATGGGCATCGCGGGATTTTTCTCAGGATTCTTTGGCACCAGTTCAGGTATTGGTGGCCCGCCGATGGCGCTACTGCTACAGCACCAAGATGCCAATCAACTTCGTGGCAACTTGTCTGCCTTTTTTGTCTTTAGTTCAATCATTTCGTTGATTGTTCAGATCCCAATTGGCTTCTTCACTATGCACCATTTGATCATCACTATACCTTTGCTGCCTGCTGCTTGGTTGGGTTACAAAGTGGCGTTAATGACCACGCAAAGCATTCCTAAAGAGAAGATACGTATTGGTTCTTTACTGTTATGTTCTATCAGTGGCTTTACTGCCATTTGGCAAGGCTTAGCTGGTTAGTATAGAGATAACGTAAGTACTGAAGGTTGCTTACGTTTTGTAACTATTTTGATGACAGCTCACTCATCTCGATAAGCAAGCTCATATGACTGACTAGTGACGTTATCCATTATGCTCAAATACCCTAATGCGGCGCCTTATTTAAGCTTTAAAGTCAATACCACACTGTCGTAAACATCTCTATCTGGCGGTCACGATTCCCTCTCATTCAGCATCAATGAACCATTACTGCATAAACCCTTTTTTCATGAGCTTTTTGTATACAGAGCTGAGACTGTTCAAATTAGACTAAATGTTCAATTGAGAGCGTAGTTGCATTCACTATATCTCTATATACTCGAGCAATCATTAGCCAGGCAGATGAGCACGCTCAGTATTAAGGACATTCATATGAAACAACTTGGATTTAAGCAAGTTCTTTTAGTCGCAGTATCAGTAATAATCGCAATAAGTGTTGGTTCAGCCAACTATTTATCATATCAGAGTAAGAAGGAAGCACTCACTGACACTATTTATCAGAGCACACAAGACCGTATTCGCATTGAAGGGAATAAGGTTGAGACTTACCTGGAAGCTAAAACACAAGCAGTGGCAAAAGTAGCTGCTGATTATCGTCAACATAATTATCAAGATAGACACGCCGAGCGAATGCGCGTGGGCTCATTAGGTGCTGATGTCGCGAACTTAATGATAGGTTTTGACAATGGTGATGCTTATGCCTCATTCGATTACCCGGGCTGGGATAATCACAAAAGTCCACCAAGCTACGACCCTCGCAGTAAAGCTTGGTACAAAGAAGGTAAGCGTTCAGGAAGCCTTGTATATACAGACCCATATACAGACTCCACAACAGGTACCTTAATGGTGAGCATTGGTAAAGATGTTGGTAACGGTGTGGTATTGGCAGACATTCCACTCGATGTTCTAAGTGACACTGTCTCTGAAATCGACCTCAACGGTGCTATTTCGATGATGATGACCAATGACATGACGGTGCTGGCTAGCACATCCAGTGTGGTTAAAGTGGGCACTAAATTAACGGATTACGCTTCTTTGAAAGACGTTGCAAAAAAAGCACAAAATTCAGAAAGCACAATCGTTAATTATAGTATCAACAGCGTTGAGAAAGTGATGTTCAGCCATGCGGTTAGCTATGGTGACAAAGAGTGGTACCTACTTGTTGGATTAGACAAAAGCGTCGTATTCGCAGCGCTAGAAGTCGCTCAGCAGCAAGCAATTATGATCACGATTGTCTACCTATTGATCAGCGTAGTTGCCACGTTATTCATTCTCAATATTCTTTACAAACCCATCCTAGCGTTGAAAGAAACCATTACAGGGCTATCAAATGGTGATGGTGATTTAACTCAGAGACTCGAAGTAAAGAAACACGATGATTTAGGGCAAATCGCATCTGGTGTAAACCAATTCATCGAGCATATACAAGACTTGATGCTAAAGATTGACGCAGCATCGTCTGAACTGAAAGAAAATGTGCAGCAACTTGAACATAAATCAGATGAAAATAACCACATTTTGAATCAGCACGTGCAAGAAACTGAACAAATTGTCACTGCCATTGAAGAAATGAGTTCAACAGCTGACGCCGTTGCCCAAAATGCAGGTGAAACGGCGCAATCAACTAAAGTCGCGTCCGATATCGGGGAGCAATCACTCAATGCTGTCGGTGATGCACAAATGAAGGTTAATGCACTAGTTTCTGAGATAGAGAACACATCATCGAACCTAGAAAGCATGAGCCAAGAAACTAAAGGGATCAGTGATATTTTGACAGTGATTGGTGAAATCGCTGAACAGACCAATCTCCTTGCGTTAAATGCAGCGATTGAAGCCGCACGAGCGGGCGAGCAAGGTCGTGGGTTTGCAGTAGTAGCTGATGAAGTGAGAGCCTTAGCGAGTCGAACACAAGCGAGTACACAACAGATTGAACAAGCGCTGACTCGTTTGCTTTCAGTGAACAAGAATGTTGAAGAGTCTATGAATAAGACGAAAGGGACTTGTGACGAAACATTTAATAACACAGAGAAAGTGGGCAGCAGCTTAAATGAGCTAACGTCACAAGTAACGGGTATCAATGACCTAAGCATTCAAATTGCAACGGCCGCAGAAGAGCAAAGCAGCGTAACTCAGGAAATTAGTCGTAACATGGTGGCTCTGAGTGACATTGTAAATGAACTCAACAAAAATGGAGATCAAGCTTTGGTGCAAACCAACAATATCTCCCAAGTAAACGAACGACTGGCATCAATGGTTGGTATGTTTAAACTGCGTTAATTCATACTAAAACAGTTATTTAAAATGAAACTCGTAGTGTGTAGCGGTTATGGTTTCAAATAGCGTCTATAGTTTTTCAATAGCAGTCATCGTTTAAAATAGCCGCCTTCTCCGAAGGCGGTTTTTTATTCCTCTCTCTCAAAAGCCCCACTATTGCTCTTCTAGGCAAGTTTATTACTCATTTGCTATCTCTTAGAAACATCGGTAACAAAGGTTCTATTTTTTGCGTCGGAATCAGTGGCACCAATAGATAGATAAGACCAGCAAAGGCGATAGACGCCGCCAAGTCTTCAGGGCGGTGCATACCAAGCCAAACTCGGCTATAAGCAACGCCACCAGCCCAAACTAGCAAACCGCCGACTAAGTAAAAACGTTTCGCTTCTAGGAACAAGCCGCCAAAGAACGCCAGACACACGCCAACGAAAATCATGTGCCCAGATGGGAAAGAATAGTCAGTCTCACCTAGCCAATGACGTGTTCGCCACTCACTCACCTTGTCTTGCACAGATGCAATCGCTGCGTTCTTTTCTACCAATGGCAGTTCGTAAAACAGCTCTGGCATTTCAACGACTTCTTGCGTCACCAAATACTCAGAATAAGGACGCGGGCTTTCTGTAGAATGCTTTAAGAAAGTTTTTGCTGCAAAGCTGAGAACCAACAACAAGCCGAGCTGCAGACAAAGGCTGACGAGCTTAGCTTTGGAAAATTTCATCGTGAGCAATACCAAAGACAAAACAGCTAGCGTTACCAAGAATCCTTGATTACCCGCCGAGTAAGTCACAAACGTTATGAAGGCGCCTTGGAAAGGCGAAACCGCAGCCCCAAGGTCAAAATTAGATCCAAAGATCAAAAACGGTACGAGAGAAGACAAACTTAAAACGAGCAGTAATAAGCCTTTGAATTTGTTAGAGAACGGAGATGTCATGACTAAGATCTTTTGGATAAAGTGGATGGATGCTAGCGCAGCTTAGCACTGCCAATATCAATTTTATGTCAAAACGGTCATTAAGCCGTCATGGTCTAACAATGTTCGATTGATGAACCTCTTGAGTATTGATTCGGTGAACAGCCACGCCAGCATCAACAATGTTCGACATCCACTTATGTTCATAGAGCAACAAAGACCACTCAAACCAGCTGATTCAAAGGTCTTATCCCACTAAAGACTGCCGGACACGTTCTGCTGATAAAGTGAACACTTACCCGACTATAAGGCCGGAATCTGAAAAACTTTGCTGTCAGTCCTTTAAATCCACTATTGAAAGGATTACCATCTGGTCTGCTTTCAAAGCAAAATAGATTATTAATTTTTATTCTCAGGGCGGGGCGAAATTCCCCACCGGCGGTATGTCCTTAGCAAAATCTAAAGATAAGCCCGCGAGCGCTCGATTCGTCGAGGTCAGCAGATCTGGTGAGATGCCAGAGCCGACGGTCATAGTCCGGATGAGAGAGAATGAAAACACACTCGTTTAAGTTGGAAAGGTGTACCTATTTATTAGGTTCATGCCTCCAACTTAGACGGGTGCATTTCGTTTTGGATAAAACCATAATGAGCTAATACCAATCACAGTAAATAAATGATCAGAGATAGCGCAGGAAAAACGCTTGAGAACAAGGCAAAATTTTTCGATAAGTAGTTATTCTACAGTCAAAAATTTTAACGCCGTTATCAAGGGTTTTAACCAGCTAGAATGACCAGTTGTTTACTACGATTGGTACAAGTCGACTTGTAATGAGTCTGCTTTGTTGTGCTCGGTTGAGATCCCTCATACAGCCCTGATTCTGGTGATATTTTAGGAGTTTAACCATGAATCAGTCTTCACTACTTGCCGAATTTGGCGAACCAATCACTCGCGTTGAAAACGCACTGCAAGCTCTGCGCGAAGGTCGTGGCGTACTTCTACTTGACGATGAAGATCGTGAAAACGAAGGCGACATCATCTACTCAGTAGAACACCTAACCAATGCTCAAATGGCGCTTATGATCCGCGAATGCAGCGGCATTGTGTGCTTATGCTTAACAGACGAGCAAGCAAACCAACTTGAACTTCCACCTATGGTTGTTGATAACAACAGCGCAAACCAAACTGCGTTTACCGTTACTATCGAAGCAAAAGTCGGCGTAACAACAGGTGTTTCTGCCGCTGACCGTGTAACAACGATCAAGACAGCTGCAAACCCAACGGCTAAACCTACTGACCTAGCTCGCCCTGGCCACGTATTCCCATTACGTGCGCGTAAAGGTGGTGTACTGGCTCGCCGCGGTCACACAGAAGGTACTGTGGATCTAATGCAAATGGCAGGTCTTCAATCGGCAGGTGTACTGTGTGAAGTTACCAACCCAGACGGCACGATGGCAAAAGCGCCAGAGATCGTTGCTTTCGGTAAAATGCACAACATGCCTGTACTGACCATTGAAGATATGGTGATGTACCGCACTGAGTTCGACCTAAAACTGGCTTAATGTTTAATATTTAATGCTTAGTGCTTAGTGCTTAGTGCTTAGTGCTTAGTATCCCGATATTAACTCAAGCGCATTGACCTAAACAGATCTAGGCTCACCAATGGAGCCAAGCTTATTTTAAACAGGGCATAGTGACTGTCACTCAAACAGCTTTTACAGCTGACTGATACCGTCCAATAAACCCTGTTAGAATCAGAACCGCATACAAAAATTAGAGCCTCACTGATTTCAGTGGGGCTTTTTTCATACTCACGTCCGATAAAAAACCGAGCCAATTAGCAACTATTATCATTAACAATACGCAATTGTTATGTTATAACATCGCAAATAATTACTCGTAACTAGGACAAAAGCATGAAAAAGCTTGCCGCACTGGCGCTACTTTCCATCAGTGCACTACTCATATGGATATTTTTACCATCAAAAGAAACACAACCAACAACGCTAAACATTTCTGGCCCCTTTGAATTTACCGACCAAGATTTATCTAAAAACGGCTATTTATTTACACGGTTACAAGTCGTTGAAGCGCTTACTGCTATCGATAAGTCAGGCAACGTCACCCCTTTATTAGCGAAAGAATGGACAACTAACGCAAACAATTTACGCTGGGAATTCACATTGCGCCCAGACGTTGTGTTCCACGATGGCTCCCCGCTTACCGCGCAAGCTGTTCAAACTTCTCTTTCTCACGCTTTAAAAAAACCTGGCGTATTAAAGCGTGTACCTATCAAAGAGGTATCAGCTTCAGACAACCTTCTAGTGATAGAACTATCTCAACCTTATCGACCATTGCTGGCAGTGTTAGCTCATTACACAGCAGCGATTGCAGCACCAAGTTCGTTTGATCAACAAGGAAATGTTGCACAACTGAGTGGTACAGGTCCTTATAAAATCCAAGAGTTACAAGCTCCTCATAAAGCGCATGTTGTCAAAAATGCTGACTACTGGGGCACAAAAGCCTCGATTGAACATGTTCACTACCTTGCAGGTCATCGCTCTGAAAGCCGTGCTTTGTTAGCACAAACCGGTCAAGCCGATCTGGTTTACACACTCGACCCAGCCAGTATCGACCTGCTTGAGTCAGCAAAGAATGTTGAATTGGTGATGGAGTCCATCCCAAGAACGATCCTAATTAAGTTGAATAATGAACACCCACTTTTGAATCATTCAGATGTGCGTCAAGCTATCAGTCTAGCTTTGGACCGAACGGGTATTTCAAAACAAATTGTCCGCGTTCCAGGCTCTGAAGCCTATCAACTGTTTGCCCCTTCTCTTGGCGCATGGCACATCAATAACCTTGAGCAAACTCAGCGCAATATCGACCAAGCGAAAACATTACTTGCAGGGCAAGGTTGGCAGGAAAATGAGGAAGGTCTCCTTTCGCGAGAAGGCAAAACATTCGATATTACTTTAACTACCTACTCAGACAGACCAGAGCTGCCTATCGTAGCTACCGCGATTCAAGCTCAGCTTAAAGAAGTCGGCATTCAAGTGAATGTTTCTATCGATAACTCAAGTGCAATTCCATCAAAGCACAAAGACGGCACATTAGAAATGGCGCTCGTGGCGCGTAATTTTGGCACTACGGCGGATCCCCTAGCCTTACTGATGCGAGATTTTGCTAGCCATAAAGGCAGTGACTGGGGACCAATGAACTGGTCTTCTGATGAGTTCAGCAGCTTACTTCAACGTCTATCGGTTGAACCAAACCAAGAGCAATATAATCTAATGACTCAAGAGGCTTCATCCATATTAGCGGAAGAAATGCCGCTGATTCCTGTGACTTTCTACACTCAATTAGTCGCGGTGAATGAACGTGTTAACCACTTCTCATTTGACCCATTTGAAATCAACTATCGCATCTCAGAGATGACGATTAATGATTAATATCTTAATCCGAAGAGTACTCCAAGCCGGCTTTGTGGCTTGGAGTATCGGAACACTCACTTTCATTTTAATGCGCTTGTTACCCGGCGACTTTGCTTTTCGAATTGCAGCGGGTCGCTATGGGTATGATTATGTGGATGCGGATGCGGCACAAGCGGTTTATCAAGAGCTAGGGCTTGATCGTTCGGGCTTGCAGCTATACCTCGAATGGCTATGGGATCTTCTCCATTTTGATTTGGGAACATCATTGATTAGTGGCACCCCCGTCATTGATGAAATCAGCCACCAGCTCGGGCATTCCATTTTATTGGCAGTCGTCGCGACCGTCATTTCTCTTCTTATTGCCATCCCAATCGGTATTTATTGTGGAAAACGGACCGACTCTTTTGCAGACCATTTCTCGCTATTAGGTTCCATCATCTTAAGAGCTCAGCCTGTATTTCTAATAGGTTTGGCCTTGGTGATTATATTTTCGTTACAGCTGAATTGGCTTCCTGTGGCAGGCTTTGGTCGAGTCGAGTTTATCATTTTGCCCGCCCTCGCCTTGGCACTATCGCTGGCTGCAATGTCTAGTCGTCTTATAAGAAACGCCACTCACGATGCCATCACAGCACCGCACTTTTTATTCGCTCGTTTAAAAGGACTCAGTGAGGCGCAAGCTTTTCAGCATCACGCTCATAAACACATCGCTTTACCTGTTATTACTTTTGTTGGTGTTCAAGCAACCGGGTTAATTGAAGGGATCATTATGATCGAGTCATTATTCTCTTGGCCGGGTATTGGTCACGCGTTAGCGCATGCGATTTTCCGTCGAGATATTCCAATGATTCAAGGGGCAGCATTGCTGATGGGGCTTCTATTTGTGGTCATCAATACCTTAGTCGATCTTGTTAACTACCAATTGGATCCAAGGCAACGCGCGAATAAAACTTCAGGTTTATTTTCAAAATTCGCGCCTATACTTTCAAAATTCGCGCCTAATAAACAACAAGCAGAACCCGAAAAAAAGAAGGTTAAGATCGTATGAATTTAACAAAACCGCAATGGTTAGGTCTGATTATCTTAGCCGCTTTATTATGCCTAGTCATGCTAGAACGGACTGTCTATCAAGGTGATATTGCCAAGCAAAATTTAGACCTTGCATTCACAACGCCTTCTGTCGAAGAACCTTTAGGCAGAGACCATTTTGGACGCAGTAATCTAGCGAGATTAAGCCACGCCATCAGCACCTCACTTTCCATGGCATTAATCAGTATTACCACGGCTGCGTTGTTAGGGACGTCAATGGGAGTAATAGCCGGCTGGAAACAAGGATGGTGGGATAAAATCTTTTCATTCAACGTGAACATGATAATCGCCATGCCCGGCTTAATTCTTGTTTTACTTTTTGCGGCAATGGTTCCTGGATCATTCCTTATTCTATATATCGCCATATCGCTCATGCTGTGGGTGGATTTTTTCCGCGTGTCACGCAACCGAACGTTGTCACTCATTCAGTCACCTGCAGTAGAAGCGTCTCGGCTTTATGGGTTCAACCACTGGTATATATTCAAGCGTCACTTATGGCCAGATTGCCGAAATGATTTATTCACCCTGTTCTGTTTTGGTACGGGTAATTCAATACTGGCACTCGCGTCTTTAGGCTTTCTGCATGTTGGGCTCAAGCCGCCAGAAGCTGAGCTCGGCTTAATGATGGTTGAACTATTCCGTTACTACCACCAAGCCCCTTGGGTTTTGATTCAACCGGTACTGACCGTTTTTCTTCTGGTATTAAGCTTTCATTTATTAGCTCAAGGAAAACGTCACACGCAATCCTCAAAAAACCATGCGCATAATGAACCAAGATCTAAACAAGAAAAACTGCAACTAGGTAAACAAGCGGATAAGGGAGTAACAGCATGAACGCAATGTTAAAAATTGAAAACCTGTCGATTCATACTGATACTCAAACCTTAGTCCAGAGCTTAAGTTTAGATTTATATCCTCAGCGTCCGCTCACCATTTTGGGAGAAACAGGCGCGGGGAAAAGCCTAATCGCGGCAGCTATCACCGGCACATTACCTGATGCCTTAAAACCAGAGGGCGACATTACTTTGTTTGATGAGCTTAACCCTTTAAACCGAGAACGGTTTTGGGGTAAAGAAATCGCTTTGCTACCTCAAGAACCTTGGTTAGCACTCAACCCGCTTCGGACTATAGGATCGCAGATAAGCGAAGTTCATAAGCTGGTTTTAAACGAAGATCGCTCCCAGAGTGACACACTCACCCATCATGCACTTCAACAAATGGATCTGGGCAAAGATGGAGATAAACACCCATTTGAACTCTCGGGCGGAATGGCGCAACGTGCTGCGTACTTATGTGCGACACAAGCTGGAGGCAAACTGTTAATTGCCGATGAACCCACAAAAGGCTTAGACGAAAGCCGACGTGATCACGTTGGGCAACTTCTCCTTTCTCACTGCCAACAACTTGAAAATGGCAAACCCGGTGGCCTGCTCACCATCACTCACGACATTAAACTGGCTAAAATGTTAGGTGGTGACATCATTGTCATGAAAGAAGGGGCAATTGTTGAAAGGGGAGACGCTAAAGCCATTTTAGATCAGCCACAAGCGGCCTACACAAAAGCGCTAATACAAGCGCAACCTGAGTATTGGTCTCTTGAGCAGCCAGCTTCCTCGCAACCTTCAAATGAATCAAATAGTCACGCTGCTCCCTCAGAGGTTGGTATACAAAGCGGGCAGAAGCTACTTCTTGAAGTTGAAGGTTTAGCTATTTACCGCGATCAAAGAACACTCTTTTCAGATCTGACGTTCTCATTATCACACGGTGAAATACTGGGAGTTTATGGTGACAGCGGATGCGGAAAATCTTCTCTCGCCGATACTTTACTAGGGTTGCATCACGACTTTTCCGGCAATATCGACTGGGTTCAAAAAATCGAAAAAGGACAACGCCTTAAGCTTTACCAAGATCCACCCAGTGCGCACTCCCCTCACACAACACTAAAAACGTTGCTTGATGACTTGTGTGCGCTTCACAAGCTAAATCGCTCCAAGATACCCGTACTTCTAGATAGATTGAGCCTTAACTCTGCTTTGCTTAAACGTCCATCAAGCCAAGTATCCGGAGGAGAATTGCAGAGGTTTGCGATTTTACGAGCGCTACTGATGAGCCCAAAACTGTTAATTGCAGATGAACCCTCATCACGATTAGACCCTATCACTGCAGAACAAACGCTAAGGTTAATTGTTGAAGTATCGAAAGAAGCTAACTGCGGCCTAATTTTGATCAGCCATGATCAACTGGCTTTGAGTAAGCTATGCAATAAAGTGATCGACTTATCGCGCTATTGATTTATCTAGCTATTGATTTCTGGATCGATCGACTTATTGGGCTATCGACCTAAACGAGCTTCGCGGTTATCTGCCTTCTCAGTGGTACATTCGCCGTAAATCTTTAGTCATACCTTCACTATCTACTCACTGAATGTACATCTCTGTGTAACCCAATCTGACTAACCTTGCATAAGAGGTTAGCCAGATTGTAGCTATTTATGCTTCAGCCATAGCAAAGTCTAGAAACTATAAAAACCTCTAACCTCTTCTATCGCACTCACTCGAATGGTGAGGTGATGCACCAGTATTGGTCATCCACAAGCGGGCTTAAAATATAAGTCGTTGAAATATAATGTTTATCAATTTTGGCACAAATCGTGAACTACCACTAAGTAGGTATTCAGATATTAGGAGTTGAATATGTTGGTCGTTATTTCAGTGGGTTTATCCCTATTAGTACTTGCAGCGCTGTTTCATTTCTCAAAGAAGAGACAAACAGCGCTATCACACCGGTTTGAAACCTTAGTTCTACTCAGACAGTTATTGTTGCTATCACGCAAACATCGCGCGGCAACGCATTATGCTCTGGCGTATCAATTGACGAGCGACTCAATTCGAAAAGTGAATCAGATTTACGACAACATACTTGAGGTATCTGAACTGCTTCAATCTCATGTGTCGTTTGACAGCCGTCCGATGTATCGCATTTATCATCTCAAACTCATCGCTATGCACAATGACTGGCAAAACCGTAGCTTAGTACGTAATCAATCGATTCATGGAAAAACGATTCGCCACAGCATGTTCTTGATGGATGAAGTGATGATCATTTGGTTGATTCAGTCTGAACGAGAAGACATGAGCCGTGAGTATCACATGAACTGGCAACAGATCTTGGATTGCATGGAGATCCTTACCAAGTTGAGAATGGCCATCCCTGGGATAGAAAAGTCGAATACGGGAATACCTGAGGAGTATGCGAGATTCAAATTCTATGCATCTCAGACTCACCGTAAACTCAACCAATTATCAATTATCTGCCCTATTAGCAGTGGATCACCAGTTTGCACTCGAGCGATGCATGCACTCGCAGAAATCGCATCGAGCAACGAATTAACCCAACCTACAGATAGCTTATACGAATTAACCAGTGATATTTCTAGCGTCGTATCGCAAGTTTACGACCAAGTATTATCCGACATTACTAGAAACCTGTATCAGCCTTTACCTGACATCAACGATAAGGCGATAAACACCCGATTATCGGTACACAGATACGTGTAAAGACTTCGTGAGAGGAGAGCGTGTGGAACTCTGAATGATTGAGTTCAAATCCGATATCACCTTTGATATCGGATTTTTGTATTTGTTTGCTTATGCCTTGTGTACTTAAGATATTTAACCTCAAACATCACCAGACTTAATATCGCTAGACCAAACTTCTGCTGCAAAATCAATGAACTGACGAACAACAGGCAGCTGATAACTGCGAGACAGATACACCGCCCAAAGCACACTGCTGGGTGAAACAAAGTCATCCAATATTCGTTTCAATTTCCCTTCTGCAATCAACGGATTGGCTAAATCACAAGGTAAGCGAACAATCCCTTTTCCATGCTGTGCGGCGCGAGTTAATACCCCAACATCGTTAGCCTTGATAGTGCCAGACACCTCAACCGAATAGTGCTGGTTATCCTTAACGAAATCCCACTTAGAAACACTCAAATGGCGAAAGCAGTTATGCTGTCGAAGTGCTTCGACCGTTTCAGGTTCTCCGTACTTGTCTAGGTAGACTTGAGAGGCACACACCACTGAATCAATTTCCATGAGCTTTCGAGCAATCAAACTATCGTCAGGTTGGTCAGTATAGCGAAGGGCAATATCTATTCTCTCATCCACCAGCTGCGCAAAACGGTCTGAGGCAAACAACTCGACCGTGATATTAGGGTGACGCTCTGTGAATTGCTCAACCACATCCAACAGCATGTTTTGAGTTAAACCAATCGGCGCTGCAATTCGAATTACCCCTGAAAGATCGTCGGTTTGATTGAGTGAAGTGACTTCTAGCTCTGCGGTTTCATGGAGTATCTTCTCGCAACGTTGCAGCGCAATCTCTCCTGCCGCTGTCAAACTGACCTTACGAGTAGTTCTGTGCAGTAACCTTTGTTTTAACCACCCTTCGATCTCTTGAACATGCCGTGAAACCTGTAAACGGCTCATGTCCAAATGCTCTGCTGCTTGAGTAAAACTGGCGCAATTTGCGACTTCAACAAAGCTACGCATCGCCGTCAACCTGTCCATCACACTCTCCCTTGCCGACTTAACCAAGCCTATTAGATAACTGTATAGATACAATCTACATCATTTTACGATATTTATCGCAACCTAGTGAGCTATTAGACTGCAATGGCTGTCGAGAAACAGACTCAATAAATTAGATAATTGGAGAGACATTATGAAAATTGCAGTATTAGGCGCATCTGGTTGGATTGGTAGTCACATTGCTCAAGAAGCTCAATCTCGTGGTCACGACGTGGTTGCAGTCGTAAGAGATGCAAGCCGTGTAGAAATAAACAATGTTGAGGTTCGTTCATTTGATTTACAAGATGAAGCAGCAAGCCTTGCAACCGTACTATCCGGCGTTGATGCAGTAATCACTTCGATTGGCGGACGTGCTTTGGGTAATCACGACATCGTAAAAAGCACAGCGACTAAGCTGCTTGAGACACTGCCAAGCATTGGTATCGAGCGCCTGCTTTGGGTTGGCGGTGCAGGTTCATTAGAAGTGGCGCCAAACGTACCGTTAGTGACCGTTCCTGACTTCCCAGCAGATTACAAAAACGAAGCACTAGCACAGGGTGAAGCTCTTGAAGTGTTCAAGCAATCGAACAGCGAGGTTAACTGGACGTTTGTTAGCCCTGCAGCAGAAATTTTCCCGGGCGATAAGCTATCAACCTACCGCACAGGTGGTGATCAGCTGCTCACCGACGAAGATGGCAACAGCAAAATTTCAGTCAGCGACTACGCGATTGCGATGATTGATGAGCTCGAAGCTGGCAAGTTCCCACGTCAACGTATTGGTGTCGCTTACTAGTCAATTCATATATAAAAACTAAAAAAGCCGCTTGTTCACAACAATGCGGCTTTCTCATCTTTATATTGAGCATTCCTTTAATCCAATGGCAAGTGACCCGTTTTCACTAGGATAACCGTCTCTTCTTCCACATAAGGGAAATGCTCGCTCATATGAGGGCTACGCATCCAAGTGTGTTTTGGATACACGCCATGTTCATCTTTAAAAGTGCCTGACAACACAAAGATCTCTTCACCACCAAAATGACGGTGTGGCTGAAAGCGCTCACCAACGGGCCATTTCACCAAGGCCACATTTTCGTGCTCAAAAACATGTAGCGGCATCACTTGTAAGCCACCGATGCCCGGAAGCCATTCCGTTTCTAGGGTATTGATACGAACTTGAGTTAAGTCTCTCGCATCAAACTGATTAAGCTTCACCAAGATCGTGCAGCCATCTTTGCTTGATGGAGAATGCGCACTGCCCGGGGGATTACGGATATAAGTGCCCGCAGGGAAATCTCCAGTTTCATCTGAGAACACACCCTCTAATACGAATATCTCTTCGCCTTGCGGATGCGGGTGCTCAGAAAACGAAGATTCAGGATCGTACTTCACAACACTGGTCGTGTGGCCCGATTCTTTCTCTTCTCTTTCAAGCGGCTTACGCCAAACCCCTTTGGCAGGGCTTGCAATCCAGCCTAATGATTCGGTTTCAATAACCAGCTTTTTTGAAAAGTCCATGTTGAACATAATGGCGACCTTACTCTTGTTATCGTTTTAATTATTCTTATTATCTTTCTAGCTTTTATTCTACGCGAATACTCATCCAGGAGGCCATCTCGCTGCATTTTTCCTGCGCGACAGCCACCTTAACAGAAGCCTAATTAATTGCGGCCAGCTATCACACCGCCATCAACATCCCAGATTGCACCCGTTACCCAATCTGCACTGTCTGACAGTAAGAAAGAGATGCTATTGGCGATGTCTTTCGGCAAACCGACTCGGCCAATCGGATGGAATGCGTTGAAACCTTCTAGCGCTTGATCCACTTCTTCAGGTTTAATGAAAGATTCGTAAATCGGTGTTTTAACCACAGCCGGAGAAACCGCATTCACACGAATATTATGTTCAGCCAGTTCCATTGCCATGTACTGTGTTAATGCGTGCAGGCCAGCTTTAGCCATTGAATAGGCAGAAGATGGCGTCGCTTTGATTGCCTGCTTCCCCCACATAGAGCCAACGTTAACCACACTGCCACCACCGTTCTTGATCATCAATTTACTTATCGCTTGAGTGATGAAGAAGGTTGCTTTATTAAGCTGCATGTATTGCTCGTAATCAGATTCTTGGTGCTCGATAAACGCTTTAGGGTTGAAGTAACCCGCCGCATTCACAAGGTAACCAATGCCTTCTTCGAGCGACTCTAAATGCGCAATAAGGCGAGACACACTTGCATCATCATAAAGGTTAGCTTGCCAGCCTGAAGCGTGACCTAACGATTGCAATTCTGACACCGCTTTATCTAACTTAGTTGGGTTATTGCCGACAACCAACACATGGATGTTTTGAGCGACTAACTGCTTCGCTGTTTCAAAGCCCATACCACTTGTGCCACCGATTACTACTGCAATACCATTTTTAGTGAAGTTCATTTTGTTATCTCCTAAGTCATGTGAACGTGGTAATCTTAGGCTTTGAACTAACACTATGAATAGTAAGTACAAATCGGTTAGGTAGGTACTTATTGGTACATCTTTATGAAAAATCAGGAAAACTTTTTTTCAAGAAAATCAGCACCAGAGCGTTCCGCTCGCATGGTAGAAACCATCTACGGCTGTAAATGGTCGCTAACGGTTTACCAATTACTGGCAAATGGCATTAATCGCCCCGGTGAAATGGTGCGCTCAGTAGAAGGGCTATCTACAAAGGTATTGAATGAATGTTTGAAGCGAAATGTAGAATTCGGGATTTTAGATAAGCAAATGTTCAACGAACTGCCACCAAGAGTGGAGTACCAAGTGACACCGTTCGGTGAGAAGTTCTTGTTGATTCTAGACCAGCTGGAAAACCTTCAAAACGAAATCGACGAGATGTAAGCCCAAGCAAATCCGCTCAATACCAAATAATGGATAACACGCACTATTTAGCTCACTGGCATTTGCTCAAAGCGACCTTTGACAAAATCAATGAAGGTTCGGATTCGGCTTGGTTGATAGCGGTCTCGATGGTAGATCGCTGAAAAGTCGACCTTAGGCACTACCCATTCTTCAAACACTTGCAGTAATTGCCCGTCGTTCAGTTCTTGTAAGCAATAGATGGTTGGTACACGAATAATTCCGTTGCCCGACTTCGCGCCCTGCACCAACACTCGCCCATTTTTACATTGCAGTCTGCCCGTCACATGCACATCGACCGTTTTCTTGGTGTCGTCCAGTGCTTGAAAACTCCACTTACGCACCGATCCCGTTAAGCAGTCATGGTGGATCAGATCCTTAGGATGGCTTGGCTTTCCTTTACGAGCAAAATAATCAGGGCTCGCGAGTGTTCCCATCTCAATGTCTAAAAGCTTTCTTGCGATAAAGCCCGCGTCTTCTAAGCTTCCCATGCGAAAAGCGATATCAAACGCGTCTTCAATCAAGTCGACTCGGTTACTACTGAAATCAAGGCTAATGCTGATGTCTGGGTAGAGTTGCATGAACTCATTGACCAAATCCGCGATGATCACTTCACCAAGATAACCACCGACACAGTTTACTTTTATGTCGCCACGTACTTCTTCGACATCGTCCACAGCAGCAATCAGAGCTTGGTCTATGTTATCGAGGGCTTGCTCACATCTCGCGTACAGATCTTGCCCTGCGTGCGTCAGCCTCAAGGTTCGAGTGGTGCGGATAAACAGTGTTACACCCATCTGCTTTTCTAGGCTACTCACTTGGCGTGATACGTGGGAACGAGACACATCCAACTCCTCTGCCGCTTTGGTGAAATTACCTAAACGAGCGATAAGCACGAAGGAGCGAATATCAGACAGGTTAATTTGATTGAGCATAGTCACCAGCTTACTAATGAAGTTATGAGATAGACGCCTTTATTGTTGCACCACAGCAACAGTGTTTCAAGTAAAGCGCTATATATCAACAATGTTATTTTCCTTAATATACTTCCATCGCAACGAAGCAAGGCAACAAGCACTTGATTCGAATGCACTTAAACAACACGTCGTAGCCAACCGACGCAATTAAAGTACAGAGGAAATAAAATGAAAAAACTAATCGTAATTACAGGTGCAAGCTCTGGTATTGGTGAAGCAATCGCTCGTCGTCTAAGCGATGAAGGTCACCCTCTGCTACTTTTAGCTCGTCGTGTTGACCGCCTTGAAGCGCTGAACCTACCAAACTCACTGTCAGTAAAAGTAGACGTAACAGACAAAGCGTCTTTTGATGCAGCAATCGCACAAGGTGAAGCGAAATTTGGCCCTGTAGACGCGCTTATCAACAACGCTGGTGCAATGCTTCTTGGTCAAATCGATACTCAAGACGCTCAAGAGTGGAAGACAATGTTCGACGTGAACGTGATTGGCCTTCTAAACGGCATGCAATCTGTACTTGCTCCTATGATGGAACGCAATACAGGTACTATCATCAACATCAGCTCAATCGCGGGTAAGAAAACATTCCCAAGCCACGCTGCTTACTGTGGTACTAAATTCGCGGTACACGCTATTTCTGAGAACGTTCGTGAAGAAGTTGCTGCTTCAAATGTTCGTGTTACCACTATCGCACCGGGTGCTGTAGAGACTGAACTTCTGTCTCACACTACATCTCAAGAAATCAAAGACGGTTACGATTCTTGGAAAGAAGACATGGGCGGCGTACTGGCTGCTGACGATATTGCTCGCGCGGTATCGTACGCTTACCAACAACCACAGAATGTATGTATCCGTGAGATTGCTCTAGCACCAACTAAGCAACAGCCATAGGCCTTTGCTATCGCTACTAAATAAGCGATGAACTAAAAAACGCCACTACTTAACAAGTAGTGGCGCTTTCGTTTTGGTGGTAACGATGATTGCAATCGCCACATCAATTTTTACTCATGCATGATTTGCTTGCGTTGTTTGTGACGTTGTTGATCAAAAGAAAAAAGCGCCCAAACTGGCTGGAGCTTGAGCGCTTTTAACAAACTAAAGATGTTGATTAGAAGTTGTAACCACCACCGATCATGAATACCCATGGATCAATATCAACGTCTGTTGAGTACTGTTTCCCACCAGCCTTGTATTTGGCTGTAGTATCGATGTCTGCGTACCAGACGGATGCGTTTAAAAACCAGTCGTCGTTGATCATGTAATCCATACCAACATTCGCAGCCAGTCCCCACGAATCATCAAGGGACAAGTCACTTAAACCAGCATCTTTAGCCGCACCATTAAGCTCTTCGTCAAAGAATACGGTGTAGTTAATACCAGCACCTACGTAAGGACGGAACTTACTGTTTGCTTCGCCGAAGTAGTACTGCACCATCAACGTTGGTGGTAAGTGTTTTGTCTCGGCGATATCACCTAAACCACCATGGTTTGTAGAAATTGTATGGGAGAACGGCGTCGCTGCAAGAATCTCGAGACTGATGTTGTCTGTAAACATGTAGCCAAATGTCAATCCAAGTTGGGTGTTTGAATCCACACCAAATTTTGAACCCGATGTCTCCAAAACATCTCCACTGCTATCGTTAGGAGACACTATTGCGGCACCAGCACGGATGATGAAATCACCTTCTTTATGAGCAAAAGCACTAGTTGACATAAGAGCCGCAACAACCGCAATACCACATACTGTTTTTTTCATTATAATTTCCTTTTGAGGGCTTAATCGTTATTGGTGAATGAGTAATCATTTCTTATTTTGCGTGCAAGGTAGCATATAATAACCCTACTTTATTGATGGAAATCAATTTGTGAAAACTTGTGAGAACTTATGTAAATTTGCATCGACTTGATCACTTTATTGCTTCATTTTATTGACAGTTTTGTAATGCAACTTTCCCGTGCGTCATTTCGTTAATTTAACCCATTCACCTTGCCCGGATCTATTTGGATCAAAATAGAGCAAGCCAACACCTCGTACGCATCAACTTGGTGCAATCTCGCAGAATTCATTCTCATCTCGTTTAATATTCAATGAGTTACATTTGGCTCAGCGCTTGCAAGTCTATGTTCATAATCATAAATACATTGAGGTTCTGACCATGCAAGACACTCTTACAATCGTTCTGGCCGGCGGTGTTGGCTCTCGGCTTTCTCCCCTTACCGATAACCGTGCAAAACCTGCGGTACCTTTTGGCGGTAAATATCGAATCATCGATTTCACGCTCGCGAACTGCTTACACTCTGGGCTGCGCCAAATTTTGGTGCTGACTCAGTACAAGTCTCACTCTTTACAAAAACATTTAAGAGATGGTTGGTCGGTGCTTAACCCCGAGCTCGGCGAATACATCACCAATGTCCCCCCACAAATGCGTACAGGTGATAGTTGGTATAGCGGTACTGCCGATGCGATTTATCAAAACTTGTATCTGCTTTCTCGTAGCGAAGCTAAGCATGTAGTGGTGTTATCAGGCGACCATATCTATCGCATGGATTACGCGCCAATGCTCAAGCAACATAAAAAGAACGAGGCCGATCTAACCGTAGCGTGCATGGAGGTTTCGATTGATGAAGCCAAAGAATTTGGTGTGATGGAGATAGATGAATCTCTAGAGATCAATAACTTTACCGAAAAGCCACATTACCCTGCATGTGTCCCCGGTAGGCCGACTCGAAGCATGGCTTCAATGGGTATTTACGTCTTTGATAAAGAGGTGTTAACACAAGCGCTACTGGCGGATGCCGAAGATCCGAACTCAAGCCATGATTTCGGTAAAGACATTATTCCTAAATTGGTCGGCAACAACAGTGTTTACGCGTATAAGTTTGGCGACGAAGAAGGCCGAGTGACCCAAGATGCGTACTGGAGAGATGTGGGTACCATCGACTCTTACTACCAGTCTAATATGGATCTGTTAAAGCCAGCCTCACCTATCGATTTATACCAACCAGATTGGGCGATTCGCACCTACGAGCCGCAACTGCCACCTGCACGCACCATTGCTTCTGTAGAAGGAAACCAAGGAATACTCATCAACTCGATGATAGCGAATGGCGTAGTGATCGAAGGTGGCTCTGCGCAAAACTCTATCTTCTTTCCTAAAGTGAAAGTCAGTAATGCCGCGATTGTGATTGATAGTATTCTGTTTGAAGATGTTGAGATTGGGAAAAATTGCCATATTCAAAACTGCATCATAGATAAGAACGTCAAAGTGCCAGATGGCACCCAAATCGGTATTGATAACCTTGCCGACGCTAAACGCTTTCACATATCGAAACAAGGCGTCATTGTCGTGCCCTCTTCTTACCAATTTGAAGAATAGCTATCGCTAAAACCAGATGGCGCTATAAAGGCAACCAAGAGTTGCCTTATTCAATAGTCGCATTCACGGAGCTTTGCTTTTTTATATAAACCACACTTTTTATATCAACTGCAGTGATTTATAAAACTTAAACTAGAATAAGTATTTGAGCTGACGTTTGGTTAAGGCGATAAAACCTAGGCTGGCAAGGTAGATTAGAGGAATGCTTCGCGAGTGAGGGATTTTTGAACATGTATTGAAAACACGAAACATAATATGCGATCAGTTCTTCGGACTTTCAAGGGAGTAAAGGGAGATTATTTGATAACACTGAAGTGAATCACACATGTGCTATTTCGCAGTTGGTTAAACTAACCGATGTTTGCTACGTTTAAATGACACAGTCATTGGAAAGGTATGATTTATGAAAATAAATGTTCAAACACATCATGTATCAATTAACGACGAGTCACGCAAAGACATCGAAGGTAAATTCGAGAAGATATCTAACCATTTCCCATCACTGATCAGCTGCGACATCATCATCACAAAAGAACATGGTCAACACCAGGTTGAAGTGTTCACCAACTACGAAGGTGTACGTGTAAACGCAAAAGCTACAGATGACGTTATGTATCCAGCTATCGCTTCAGCACTCAAGAAACTTGAAGCAGGCCTAAGTAACCGTAAGGGACAATTGAAATCAGACTTACACGAGAAACCAACGAGCACGAAGCCAGAAATTGCTTCAGACATCATCCAAGAGATGAAACTGGTATAACTCGACTAATAGTTAAAGCGCACTGACGAATAGAAGCGCACAAGAATTCCAAAGCCAGCATGCGTTGCTGGCTTTTTCGATCTACACCTCAATCAATTTATCAATCAACCTATTAATCACCTTAATTTTGTATCGCGACTGTCTAACACGCGTTCGCTTCCAACCTTAAAACACAGCCCAATCCTAGATCTTTTTGACCAACTTATGTCACTGACTGCTATAACAATCACTAGTAGTATTTGATACAGTTATAAGCAAGGATTTAAACAAGAAAGGAATGTTTATTATGAAAAAAATTGCATTAATTCTATTTCTCGCGACTCAACTTATGGCCTGTACAGAAGTGGGCAGTGAAGCTTGGTGTACTGATATGAAAGAGAAACCGAAAGGCGACTGGACTGCCAATGAAGCCGGTGACTTTGCTAAGCATTGTGTTTTCTAAACACAGCTCAGCATTAATTAGCAACACTGAGTGTAGACGTTTAACGACGAACTGCTCACTCTAAGCAACACAATCAATGGAATAGTGAGTTTTTAGATGGAACACCAACTAGGCAATAACTGGAAGCACATCGAATGGGTATTAACCGACGTCGATGACACGCTCACTTGGCAAGGCTCACTCCCTCCTGAAACCTTGATTGCGTTACAAAAGCTAAGAGACAATGGAATCAAAGTGGTCGCGGTGACTGGCGCTTGTGCGGGTTGGTGTGATCATATTGCACAACTATGGCCTGTCGATGCTGTGCTTGGAGAGAACGGCGCCTTCTTATTAGAGAAACAAGATGGTGCATTACAGCTTTCATCGGAAACACCACTAGAGCAAGTGCGCCAGAGCCAAACCAAGCTAAAACAACAAGTTGAAGCGATCTTGGCGAGTTACCCAGATCTATCCCTAACTCTGGACCAATCTTACCGCTTGTGTGAGGTCGCGATTGATATCGGCCAAAACCGTGAACCTGTTGACCCTGAAACTGTTCAAGCGGTACTCGAAAGAATACACGCTTTAGGCGCACACGCGACGGCAAGTTCGATTCATATCAATGCTTGGTATGGCGAGCACTCAAAGAAAAACGCAGTACATCGTTTTCTGGCTAATAAAGGCCTATCGCTTGAACAAATCCACAAGCAAGCGTGTTATGTCGGCGATTCAATGAATGATCAACAGATGTTCGAATCACTACAGCTCACCGTTGGCGTGGCTAACATTCAGCATTATTGGGATAAATTAGATCATCATCCAAGCAAGGTGATGTCACAACCGGGTGGCTATGGGTTTGCAGAATTTGTGGATGCACTTCTGAGGCTTAAAATTGAGACAGCGAAAAGCTAACCATCCCTGTCTAAACAAGCTTTCTGCCCATTCAAACAACATAAAAAAACGACCGCTAGGTAGACCGAAGTACCTAGGGTCGTGTGAGCTTCAAAATGCTAGATAAGCTCTTAACTTTGACACATCACACAAAACACGCTGCATTGCACCATATGTTTATATGAGTTTGTTACGGATGTGGATCACCACTGCTTCTGCAACGATAACCACTGCGAAGATACTCACTAATACCATCGAAACTTTTTGCCACTCAAAAAGATTCTGCGCATCGTTTAGCACCACGCCAATACCACCAGCGCCTACTAACCCCAATACCGCAGATTCACGCACATTGATGTCCCAACGGAACAATACGATGGAATAGAATGCGGGCATCACTTGTGGCCAATACCCTTTAAGCAAGATACTCATCCAAGAAGCGCCGGTTGCACGCAGAGCTTCGATAGGCCCCATGTTCACTTCAGCAATCGCTTCCGCTAACAGCTTCCCTACAAAGCCGATACTGCGAATAGCAATTGCCATAATGCCTGCGAGAACACCGGGGCCAAATAGTGCGATAAACAACAAAGCCCAAACCAATGAGTTCACAGAGCGTGAAGACACCAGAAAGAATTGAGCCACCCAGTTCAGCGCTTTATTAGGTGTGATATTCGGCGCGTTCAACAACGCCAACGGAATCGCAAATATCAAGGTAAACAAGGTACCTAACGTCGCAATGTGCAGTGTTTCTATCATCGCTGCGTGGATTGATTCAGGATAGAAAGCGTAATCCACTGGCACCATACGCTCGAACATGTCAGCAAACTGCGCTGGCGCGTCGTATAGGAACTCTGGAATCACTTCAACCGTCTGCCAAGACCAAACAATCGCACACACTAAGCTCAGGTAAACGGCAAATCGAGCCACGCGTTCGTTTGGTGTAAAGCGCTGCCACTCTTTATCGATAGATGCAGTTGTCATTAGAAGATTCTCCTAACAATGTTGGAAAGAAATTCACCCACAAGAATCAATGCGATGATGGTGATCAAAATAGCGGCGACAAAGTCGTAGTCAAAGCGTTGGAATGCCGAAAATAACGTGCCGCCAAGGCCGCCCGCACCCACAATGCCAACCATGGTTGAGTTACGTAGATTTGAATCAAGCTGGTAACTAGCAAAGCCAATAAAACGAGTAAACACTTGAGGCATCACCGCGTACAGGATGACACTAACAAAGCTCGCCCCCGTCGCTTTAATCGCTTCAACCGGTTTAAAAGAGATCTCTTCAATGGCTTCAGCAAAAAGCTTGGCAATAAAACCAATCGATGCGAATACCAAAGTCAGGATCCCCGCAAGGGCACCAAAGCCGACCGCTTTCACGAATAGAATTGCGATGATCACTGGGTGGAAAGAACGACACAGTGCGATGAAGCCACGAATAGGTGTCGATACAATCGAAGGCATCATGTTTCTTGCGGCAAGTAAGCCAAGGAACAGTGAAATGATGATGCCGAAGAAACTCGAAATGATCGCTATCTGTAAGCTCTCCGCTAAGCCACTTAGCAGTAGATTAGTACGCGAGAAATCTGGCGGGAACATTCTTGATAGTAACCGCTCACTTTCACCAAAACCGATGATCAAACGATCAAAGGTCAGCCCTAACGTCGAGAAACTGTAAAACAGGTAGCCAATGATTGCAGCGATAATTGCACGGTTAATCCATGAGGTTTTGAACGGATTTTCATGCTTCGCTGGCGATGTGCTTGATGAAACGCTTGGCGACGAGCTTGGGTTTAATCCAGCCATGACTCACCCCCATAAATGATTTTTAGGTCTTCTTCTGAAATACCTTCAGGGCTACCGTCATAATGTACTTTACCGTTACACATGCCGATGATGCGCTTGGCATAACGCTTGGCCAAGTTCACATCATGGATGTTAACCAACACGGGAATGTTTTTCTGTTCTGCGAATGTCTCCATCAACTCCATGATCTCAACCGCGGTTTTCGGGTCGAGTGATGAAGTCGGTTCATCCGCCAATAAGATATATGGGTCTTGCATTACTGCGCGAGCGATACCGACACGCTGTCTTTGGCCGCCCGATAAACTGTCGGCACGTTGGTTAGCAAAGTCTTGCAGGCCAACAAATTCAAGTAACTCGAACGCTTTTGCTAGGTCTTGCGCAGAGTAGTTGCGACGCCATGCATTCCAAGCGGTCATGTAACCCAAACGGCCACTCAACACGTTCTCGATAACCGTTAAACGTTCCACGAGGTTATATTCTTGAAACACCATGCCGATGTGTCGACGTTGTTTACGTAGCGCTTGGCCTTTTAATTGAGTTAGGTCTGCGCCATCAAAAATGATTTCGCCTTGGCTTGGATCGTTGAGTCGGTTGATACAGCGCAGAAGTGTACTTTTACCGGTCCCGGATGGGCCGATAATCGCGATGATACCCGGCTCATCGATATCAATATTAATGCCTTTAAGGATTGGCTTGCCTGCCACGTATTCGTGGAAAAGGTTGTTTATCTTTATTCCTTCATAGCTTGCTACGGCCATACTGCATTTCCTTGTGCGAATTTTCGAATGATCTATGCCCTACCCGCGAGGGCATAGATATTTAGTTGAAGTAGGTATTTTTTAAAGGGCTAAGTCTTTCTAAAACTTAGCCTTCCAACAGAGCTAAGAACTAGCCGTTGTTTGCTTGTTTTGCTAGCTCAGCGGCTTTTTTCTTTGCGCGTTTAGCCGCATCTTTTTCAGCCAATTTCTTCAAGCCAGTTTTGGTGTAAGCCGTACCTGTCGCATGAGCGATATCACGAATTACATCCCACTCTTCTTTGTAGCTGATTGGCGAGAAACGGTCGGCACCTTTAAACGATGCGCTCATTTCTGGTGTAAAGCGGTAGCTAAAGAAAGCCTCGTTGATCTTCTCAACTAGCTCTGGTTTTAGGTTGTACGCGTAACCAAAAGCAGACGTTGGGAAGCGTGGGCTACGGTAAATGATCTTCAGTTCAGAATCGTCAACACGACCTGCTGCTACCATACGATCGTACACGTCCGATGCCACAGGTGCTGCGTCATAATCTCCATTGAAGACACCTAGAATCGATTGGTCATGCTTACCTGAGTAAAGCACTTTGTAATCTTCATCTGGCACTAGGCCTTTCGCTGGGAATAACGCACGTGGAGCTAGGTTGCCAGAGTTGGAAGATGCAGAAGTGTGTGCAACCTTTTTGCCTTTCAGATCAGACATTTTGTTAATGCCGCTGTCTTTACGCACAATCGTGATTAGGTTGTAGCCTTGGAAGCCAGACTCATCGCCCTTCACCGCAATTGGAACGTAACCTGCTAAGTTAACTGCGTAGCCTGTTGGGCCCGTAGAGAAACCTGCAACGTGCAATCGACCAGAACGCATCGCTTCTACTTGCGCAGAGTTCGAGTGAACTGTGTAGTAAATCACTCGCTTACCCGTGATTTTACTTAGGTGAGCTTGGAAATCCGCAAACGCATCTTTGTACAACGCAGGGTCTTCTACTGGCGTGTAAGTAAACACAAGCGTACTTGGGTCATTCCACTCATCTGGATTCTTTGGTGAATCGGCCACCAAATCTTGGTTTTCATCACAGTATCGATCGTCTAACACACCACGACTAGAGCAGTCGCTTGCCATAGCCATTGAAGGAAGTAGTAATGAGCTAGCGATTAACAGTCCTTTAACACTGATTTTCATATTCAAACCTTACTTTTACTTATTGTTGAAAGTCACCTTCACTATTGCAGCCTTTATGCCAGCTTTTTATATCTTTAATTTCAGTCACTTAAATAAAAACCCACACTTTCAAATTGCTTTTGAGTCATTCGTGTCCAACTCAAAACCCATCATTTGGGTCATTTCTGTCCCGCCGATTTCAGTGGTAAAAAAAGAGCCCGAAGGCTCTTTGGTTCACTGCTTTTTCTCTTATTATTCTTTGGCTAAGCGCTCTCTATTCAAACGCTATAATTAGCGACGTAACAGCGCTCTCAGAATCGCCTATGCGTCGCTGTCCATGCAGTTAGCGTAATAAGTTACCGTTGCAGGCCAGTCGCTGAATACGCCCATCACACCCACATCTTGTGCCAACACATCAAGCATTTTCATCATATCGCCATCATTGTTGATGCCATCTTTCACGCTCTTGTAATACCAACCACCGCCTTGCGCTAGCGGGCCAGAACGTTCCAGTGTCCATGCGATAATGTCGAGGTCTGCATCCTTAGCCAGTTTCGCGTAGTTAGACGCAACCAATTCGTTGTTCTCACCTAACTCAACCAAAGCAAACAGAGGTGGTGCGATGATATTCACACCCGCATCGTGCAGTTCTTTCATGTTCTCCACAGACGCGACAAAGTCCGCTTGCTCATAGACACGATCGTCAAGGTAAACGGCTTGCTTACCGAACTTAGGTGTCTCATTGACCCAATACTTAACATCATCCAAGTTGAATGACTGTAGGTAAGTCTCTGAAGGCTCAAAGCCCGCCTCTTTCAGTTCATCCACCAGCTTCTGCGCGTACATCTCTTGGCTAAAGCCATTGAAAGGCATTTCAACCGCCGCCGATTTCAATTCAGGAGTCACCTTAACGCCGTGCTCTTTAAACAATGCCGCACTTTCGGCGTGTGTCATCAGTGTTCCACTTTGGCTGTAAAGGTCGGTTCTCCAACCAGGTGTGCCATTCATGTACTCTTCGACCGTGGTTGCTTTTGGGTTCGCACCATCCATTTTCCCTTTGAGCGTCTTAAACTCAGCCAGCGTGAAATCAGAAGTACGGCACTCAACCTGTGCATCTTCGCCTGTCGCGGGGTTTGCTGGTGTAAACGGGGTTGAGCACTTCTTCGCAAGATCTGGGTGTGCTAATACATCGGTCGTCGTGTGTAGATCACTTTGCGAGTGACGGCATACCAACGCCTTATCTTTGGTGAAAGTGACATCACATTCGACAACGCCTGCGCCCATTTGAATCGCCGCTAAATAAGATTCCTTAGTGTGCTCAGGAAACTGCATCGCAGCTCCGCGATGCCCAATAGAAAAATCACTACGATGAAAAGGTCCTTCGCTGCAACTCAACAGCTTAGTTTTCAAAGGGCTCTCATCCATATTGTTGACTAAAAAGAGGGGACGAGGTCCTAAGTTTGCTGGTTCTGCAGCGGCCCATGCCGTTATTGAACTCATGCCTAATATCAGAGCAATCGAACCTTTCAGTATTTGCTTCATGTTTGTATCTCCTTGCAACAAGCAATTATTTTTCTAATGTCCTTTATTCGATCATTCGGTGTTGGATAGCTGTCATATATAGATAGCCGTCATATGTTTTTTGACTCAACACCGAATAACCTCGTGTGGGCTGACGCCACAATGTAGGGATTGCACGCTTTATGCCAGATGTTAAAGCGCTTTTATTACAATCACTTGAAACAGTTAGCCATTCGACTAAAAACCAAATGGGTCATTGTTGTCTTGTGCTTTTTCTTTTGGCTTTGGTTTTGCTTTTGGCTTTCGTTTTGCTTTTTCTTTTGGTTTTCCATTTAACAAACACCTGAACGAATTAAGCTTTGAAACTCTCTTTATCCAATTGGTGTTTCTTCATTTTTCGATAAAGGGTTTTACGCGGTAAATTCAGCTTACTTGATACCTCGTTAATGTTGCCTGCGCTTTCTATTAGCGCTTCCGTCAGTACATTTCGTTCGTACTGCTCCATCTGCTTTTCAAAAGCGAAATCTTCTCCGGACGCTTCACAAATCGGCGATTGAAGATCGAAACCATCGCCGACGATACCCAACACAAATCGATCAGCGACATTACGCAGTTCACGCACGTTACCTGGCCATTCATGCCGACATAGCTGCTGTATCTGCTCAGGGTAAATCGTTGATGGGCGCGTCTTATATTTGTGGCTCGCTTGAATCACAAAATGGCGGAACAGCACCTGAATGTCCTCTTTGCGTTGACGCAATGCGGGAAGGTTTAAGCTAGCAATATTGAGGCGATAGAAGAGATCGGCTCTGAACTCCCCCGTTTCACTCAAGCTCGCAAGATCAGCTTTGCTGGCGGCTACCACCACAATATCGACCGGGATTAACTCGTTACCACCAACGCGCTCAATCATTCTTTCTTGAATGACGCGCAACAGTTTAATTTGCACCGCAATTGGCATGCTTTCGATTTCATCAAGGAACAGAGTTCCGCCATTGGCTTGTTCTATTTTTCCAATGCGCTTCTTGTTGGCACTGGTAAACGAACCCGCTTCATGACCAAACAACTCACTCTCAATAATGCTTTCTGTCATGCCGCCACAGTTAATCGCGACAAAAGGCTTCGCCTTACGACGGCTAAATTGATGCAACGCGCGAGCAATGACTTCTTTGCCCGTTCCTGTTTCGCCGTTGATGATGGTATCAACACCAGTATGAGACAGCGCAAGCACTTGCTTACGTATCGTATCCATCGCTTTTGATTGGCCAATAACCACCGTTTCAATCGGTAACTCAGCTTCCTCATCACCGTCTGTAGCTGCTGGGCAATTGTGCTGAGACTGTGCCAACGCTAAATCGAGCTTCTCTACCAGCTCACTCGCATTCAGTGGCTTTTCTAAAAAGTCGAACGCCCCTAGCTTCATTGCCTCTATCGCCATGGGAATATCGCCATGGCCACTCATCAACAATACAGGGACGTTAGTGGCTCTATGTTGAATTGAACTCAGCAGCGTAAGCCCATCCACCTGTGGCATTCGTACATCACACAATACAACCGACTGGCTGTTTGCTTTGAGCGATTTAAGGCCAAGGTTAGGGTCGGTAAAAGTGGTGACGCTAAACCCTTCTAGCTCCAACATCTCGCTCACGGCTTCAACAACATCGATTTCATCATCGATAAGAACTATGTGTTTTTCTGCAGTCATGAGGCTATGCCTTTTGGTAGAGTGACGATAAAGGTGGTGCCTTGGTGTTCAACTGATTCCACGTGAATCGAGCCGCCAAAGTCTTTTATGATGTTGTATGCGATAGACAAACCGAGCCCAAGCCCCTTACCTGTTGTCTTGCGGGTATAGAATGGATCAAACAAATGCGGAATGTCCTCTTCAGGTATCCCTAACCCGTTGTCCATCACCAAAATCTGAATGGTATTCGAATGCTCTTGAGTAGAGATGCTGAGCTCCGGTTGCTCTCTGTGTTCGATGGCATCCAGAGCATTGCTGATCAAATTCACCAGTACCTGTTCTAAGCGAATGTTGTTAGCTCGAACCATCTGGTCGCTTTGTGGTGAATACTGAATCGATACTGAGCTTTGTCTGGTTTCAAACAGGTCAATCGCATCACCAATCACCTTATTCAATTCAACGTTATCAATCTTTCCATCACTCTTACGTGAGAAGGCCTTTAGGTGACGAGTAATCGCAGCCACTTTATCTAACAAGACCTCGATTTTTTTCAGATTCTCTTGTGCCCTGTCAGGCCTTTGCTTGCCTAACCATAATTGAGCACTTCGAACATGACTGTTTACTGCCGTCAGAGGTTGATTGATCTCGTGCGTGATCCCGACACTTAATTGTCCCAACGCGGCTAATTTTCCGGCTTGAATGAGTTCATCTTGAGTAACACGTAGCTTGGCTTCGGCTAAGGTTCGCTCTTCAACCTCAGCCTCTAATTTTCGATTGGTTTGCTTAACGACTTTGGCCGTGGTCTGGAATACCTTTAGGTACTTGGCCATTTGCGTCACTTCGTCTTTGCCACGAATAGAAACTTCGGTATCTAGATGACCGGTAGAAATCGCGAACATGTTGTCTTTGAGCTGTAAAAGCCTTTCTAAAATACTCTTACGCACGTAGAACCATGAAATGGCAGCGGCAGCCAACACGCTAAACAGAGAAAGAAAAAGAGAGAGTTGTTGGTTCGATTGTAAAGACAGCTGCGCCTGCTGAATCGATTGATCAATATTGCTATTCACCTTGCTGGTATTACTTTCGATCTGCACCGTTAACTGATTCAAATGTTCTCGGCTGTTTTGCAGGAAGTATTGCTCTTGGTAGAGATGATCGAGCGCTTTGTTTTTGAGTCCATATAAGCTGCTATCACTTGAAGCGAGGTTATAAATCACCGTGAGTTGATGATCTAATTCAGGAAAATCACTTCTTAAATCACCACTGACCCAAAGCTTCCACCACTCTTCCCCGACTTGCTCTAGACGGTAGCTAGTGTAATCGAGCTCATTAAAGCTTGAGTCGTTATACAGCTTCTCTACCAAGCCTAATTGGTAATAAAGCAGAGATTTCAACTGAGTATATTGGATTTGATCTTTAGCTGATTCAGGTAAACTATCGAGAGAATCACTGGCTTGTTGCAATAGAGGATAAAAGCCCTCAAGTAAATTACGAAGTTCTTGATTGAGTTGTTCTGACTCAATCTCACTTTGATATAACAGGCTCAGACTATTATTAACTTGGGCGATAAGATCTTTAAAATAGGCGTGATAATCAGGAAATTGAACCATAACGCTATTCATCACTGAAATGGCCTCTTCAATTTTAAGCATCGCCTGCTTACGTTCTATATTCGATTCAGCGTCACTGAGCTGAGATGAGGTCGTGATAATCACACGCACCATATCATTGAGGCGTGCAGCGTTATCTAAGGCGGGGATTTCACTCTCTTTTAATTCGACAAGGCGTTGGTTTAAATCGTCAAAGGTGAAGCTCGATACAACTGACAGAAAGATGGTGGTCATCGATAGCATGGCTAACGCAAGTACCAAGCGCAGCTCAATACCTTTCCAACCAAACCACTTACGACGTGGGATTTTGATCGAGAACGGGCGCTCGAAACTATCCTTATTTTCTACAACCTCGGAGACATGACTACTCACTCGCCCCACCTTCTTCTCATCAAATAATCAACAGGAACTGTCAATGATTCAATCAGTTAGGGTGTGAGCCTTACTTGGGCTTGCATCGAATAGCTTTAGTGAAACTATTAAATGAAGAGTAATCATTAACATTTCACATAAGATATCATAACAATTATTTTATAAAGCTTGAGCTGTCTGTTTTGCGATAATAGAAAGTGACCGCACCGACAGAAACGTGATTACTTTATCAATACGCCCGTAAATCATACGAATAGCGCGCTCAATCAAGCAGTAAAAACCTTCGATTATTTAATAAGTTAAGGACTAGAGATCTAAAAAATCGCACAAGCTTTCGCTCATGCGATTTCATTTATGTCATGTCCATCGACTAACCCGAGGTTCAGCGAACTTAGAGAATAATCATCCCATCTCGATAAGTCAGCGAAGGCGAAACATCTTGTCCGAGTAATACAGGACCATCAAGGTCGACGATTTCAGATTGAACCGCAATAGGCAGCGCCGCTCGCATCGCCAATGAGGTGCCTAACATACAACCCGACATCAAAGTAAACCCTAGCCTTTGAGCTTCTTCAGCAAGTACCAAGGCTTCGGTCAAACCGCCCGTTTTATCGAGCTTGATGTTGACCATTTCATACTTGCCTAACAAAGATGAAAGTTGCGAAGTGGTATGACAGCTTTCATCAGCACACAGTGGGATCGGGTGATTGATGTGTGCCAGTGACGCATCGTGCTGCTGTGGAAGAGGTTGTTCGATCATCGCAATATCAAACTCTGTTAATTGATTAAACAACTCTTCGAGATTCAGCCCCGTCCACGCTTCATTGGCATCCAGTACAATCTGAACATCTGCCGCCGCTTCTCGTACCGCGCGAACACGCTCTACCACTTGCTCGCCATCAAGCTTCACTTTCAGGAGTTTTGCCCCATTTTCGACATAGTCTCGAGCCTGAGTCGCCATGGCTTCTGGCGTACCAATCGAGACGGTCATCGCTGTCACGATTTGATTGGGTAACTCAAACAGGCTATTTGGGAAGACCTGGTCATGTTGTTTGGCTTCAAGCTCCCAAAGCGCACAATCGACCGCATTTCGCGCTGCCCCTCCGGTCAATAAAGACTGAAGATGATCTCTTAGCTCTGCCGGATCGGTAACGCCTCGCTCAAACATACCTTCAAGAGCACTAGACGCTTGTTGGATTTGCGCTAATACAGACTCCGATGACTCGCCGTATCGTGGGTAAGGCGTGCATTCGCCTTGAGCTTGTTTGCCATCATGCTCAATGTAGACACGAACAACGTGACACTCTGTTCGGCTGCCACGAGAGATGCGAAAAGGCGTTTGCATCGCGATAGTAATGGGTTCTGCTGTAATCTTCATAATTTCACTCGGTTGATGTTCGCTTTAACAAATGGAAACGTAGAAATGATGAAGTCGTTAAAGTGAATGTCGCAAATGATCAGTAATATGTTGTACACCAAAGCGCACAGGGTCCGTCACCGGCACTTGATAGAGTGTGGTCCATTCTTGGCACAATATCTCAGCATCTTCAATGCTAATCGCCGATGTGTTCAAGCAGATACCCACCAACTTCGCATCTGGATTGGTCAGTCGCGCTGCTTGCAAGTTGGCTTCAATCGTCTGTTCTATGCTTGGCAATTGAGCATGAGGAAGGTTACGAATATGAGGTCGCCCAACTTCATGACACAGCACTAAGGCATCCGCTTGTGCGCCATGTAAAAGACCCAAACTCACGCCTGCAAACGAAGGGTTGAACAAAGAGCCTTGCCCTTCAATGATATCCCAATCGTGGTCGGTAAAATCAGGGCTAATCGCTTCAACTGCGCCAGAAATAAAATCCGCAACCACAGCATCAATCGAAATACCGCAGCCTTCAATCAAGATACCCGTCTGCCCTGTCGCTTTGAACTGAGCGGATGTACCTGACTCTTTAAGCGACTTTTCGATAGCTAAAGCTGAAAACATTTTGCCGACTGAGCAATCTGTTCCGACAGTAAGCAGGCGCTTACCTTGACGAGGCTTACCGTTACCAACATTAAGAACACCGTCAAAATGACGTACATCATGAAGCTTAGTCAATCCTTGTTGTCGCATGTCAGCAAGCGGTGAAAATTCACTCAGTCGTTGGTGCATGCCAGATGCAATCTCAAATCCCATTTCTGCAGCTTCCATTATGGTTGGCTGCCAAGAGTCAGGAATAACACCACCTGGGTTTGCTGTGCCAATCACTAGCGTTTTCGCGCCCTGTGCTTGCGCCTCTTGTAAGGTCATATCCGTTAAACCAAGTGAAACGGTAACGTCTGTTAAACGAAGCTGACCTAGGCAAATTTCTGGTCGCCATTGATGAATACCGCGAGCTGTTTTTGCGGCAAGTGGGTCAGTAACGTCCCCAAGAAAAAGAAGGTAAGGTTGAGCGATAGACATGAGTATTCCTAATTAATAAATCCTTGTATGGGTTTACTTTAATTAAGAACTTAGAAGCTGCCGAATACCTATTTATGACGAGCCTATAACCTTAAGTTATAGGGTGAGTGTGGCTCTTCAATGAAACGATAAATTGCTTAACGGAAATCGACTGAGGGGTGTGCTCTGCGCAAAGCATCGAGACCGAAAATTGGATATCCGGCTGCAGTGAAAGCACACAGACCGCATCGTCATTTTGATACTGTTCTGCCGTCCACGGATCCACAATCGCAAACCCCGCTTGGTGCTTCACCAGTTCCGCCGCCGCGCTATATCCACGCACAGATATCGGATGGTGATAATGCTCATCTCGCGCAATAAGGCTTTGATGTAACAGGAGGCCTAATGGATCGCGGCTATCAAGCCCGATGATTGGTAAGGGATAATTGATCAGGTCATCAAGGGTTAATTCCGTCGGTAACTGTTCAACAGTGTGGGATGGAACCAGAACCTTGAGGGATTCAGTTAAGAGCGTTTCACTTAATATGGCAGGCGGTGTTTCGTCCCCAAATGCGATAGCAATATCAAGCTCATGCTTTAACAGCCCAGCACACAGTTCATCACGGTTTGCAGTCAGCAACTCAAAAGAGAGCTCTTGTTTACTGGAATATTGTTCGCGAGACATTTGGGCTATTACCGGAGTCAGCAATTTGGTCGCCAGTATCGGTGGTGCACCAATACGTAAATGCTGATGTCCTTGCTTCACTTTGTTGGTCAGAGATCGAAATTGACCCAGCTGTTGATAGACCTTTTCCGCTTCGGGCAGTAAGGTTCTCGCTTCGACCGTTGGCACCAACCGACCTTTGACACGCTCGAACAATCCAAACCCAAGTTGTTGCTCTGTATGCGCCAAAATACGAGTCACATTAGGTTGTGACACATGCAGGTTACGCGCAGCCCCAGATACGGTTCCGGTTTGCATAATGGCGTAAAAGACTTCCAACTGTCTTAAGTTCACATTGATGTCCTTATGGTTCGCGAAACAAATCTAGGGGTTGGCTTTTCTTGTATTAGCTAAGCTGTTTATCGGTTTAGCTGTTTATTTATCTACTTGGCTATTTAGCTATTTGCGTGAGTTTATTTTAGTAACTCAGCTATCGTAGGTTGAAGCACCTCAGCCCAAGCTTGGTAAGCCTTCGCATTCAAGTGTAAGTCATCACACGAGTACTCATTCGACAAAAGCTTATTCGGTGACAATACTGAATTCACATCTAAGAACGCAATGCCTTGCAGAGAACAGTACTCGCTTATCTTGCTATTGAGTAGTTCAACCGACGAATTCAAACCTTGCAGTTTAGAGCCAACATAAAGCGTTGATTGCGCCAAGATTCGAATATCGTTTTCTTGCCACACCTCAAGCATATCAATGTAATTCTGGTAGATATGTTCGACATCATAACCCTGAGCCAAATCGTTTATCCCAGCCATAAAGCACACCAGCTTTGGCTTCACATTCAACGTGGTATCAATACGGCGCAACATGCCAGTTGTGGTGTCACCCGCTAAGCCACGGTTGACCATCGAAACATCGCGAAAGATATCCGCCCAAGGTGCCCATTCGGTGATCGAATCACCAAACATCACTAGGTCTGCATTTGGGGAAAAATGGCGGTGATTGTCCGATGTCATGATGTAACGACTCATACTGTGGCCTCGTTGCTGAATCTCAGACTGAAGAGCAACCGCTTTGAGAATATCACTGTCCGGTGTAGTGCTATCAAATTGAGCCAGCAACCCTTCGATGTGAGGCTTAAAAGGGCTAAGACGAGTGCTCAGTTGGTGGTGTTCTTTAAGGGAAGATAACCTCTCTAGTAATGCATACAGAGAGCGGTTTTGACCAACTTCTTGGAATAACTGATAGAGATCGAGGACAGGGTGTTGCTGCAGCGCGGCAAGTAATTGCTTGTCTTCCATGGTGTTATCTAACCCTTCAATTATCTAATGATGAACCCAAGATAATATCCGATTGCTTACGGGATAGATAACATTAGAAACAGAGAATGACTTAATCTCTACAAGGCAGGTTACATACCGCATAAAAATATCTTCCTGTACAAATCTCGTTCCGACTCAAAAATCAGCACTTCATCATAATATGTATAAGAAATTAGCCACATATTGTGACCTCAGTCTCTCAGCCTACCGTCTACTCCTATTGCCACTATTTAACGGAGGATTTATAGAATGTCAGGATGGTGAATAATAGGTTAAATCATAATAATAAGGACCTTTACGTGAAACTTTCTCTATCCAATACCGCGTTGGCCGTTACCGCCATCCTACTTGCAGGTTGCCAATCTGCACCTGAATCAGTTCAAGAACCAACAGCATACCAATGCCAAACGAATACCAATGCCGACGTGAATGACTTGAGGATCTATCAAGTGATGGTCGAAAGCTTTGTCAGTGGCGATGACTCAATTGGTCATGGGACAGGCTACGGAACTAGTCACCATAACGGAGACATCCAAGGTATTATCGACTCACTTGATTACATTGAATCTCTTGGCATGAACGGCATTTGGCTAACCCCAATCTTTAATTCAGAGCCTATCGAAAACCAAGACCATTGGGCTGATAGACTGGATGCTACCGGTTATTTTGCCACCGATTATTTCAATATCGATCCGAGATTCGGCACGATGGAAGAAGCTAAAACCTTAGTTGAAGAAGCTCATGCTCGAGGGCTTTATGTCTTCTTTGATGGCGTATTTGGCCACCACAAAAAAAACGTAGTGCCGTCACCAACAGGTAAGCTGCCCCTAGGAGAGGATAATCCAGTCTCATACCCTGAGAGCCTAACCTTCTATCAAGAAGTTGCCGAGTATTGGATCAAAGAACTCAAAATTGATGGTTGGCGCTTAGATCAAGCTTATCAAGTGCCAAAAGAAGCTTGGAGTCAAATCAGAGAAACGGTAGACACCGCATCTTCTCAAGTCGAATACGTAAACAGCGAAGGTAAAACCGTGAACCCTCTGGGTTATATGGTCGCGGAAATTTGGGCAGGCGAGAACCGCATTATTGAAACAGGCTACGGTTCAAATGAAGCACCGGCCTTATGTTCTGCGTTTGATTTCCCGATGCGCTACCGCCTGACGGAAACCTTTGCTGTAAACGAAGCTGGCGTGGGGAACAAAGGTGGAGAGTGGCTTGCAGAAGGCATGTCTTTACATTCGTTATACCCAGACCACGCGAAGCCAAATTTAATGATCGGTAACCATGACCTTGTGCGCTTTGGTGACTTATTACAGCGCGGTGATATCGCTTCTCCACAAGACAAAGAGTATTGGCAGCGCTATAAAGCGGCATTTTCATTCCAAGCAGCTTATACCGGCCCAATAACCACCTACTATGGGGACGAAATAGGCGATCAGCTAGAAGGTTTTGCAGACAAAGTATGGACTGATGACTGTGCAATTAATGGTCTGTGTGATGATCACGTAGCCCGTACTAGCGGTAAAGTAGAAGGTGTCACAGCTCAACTCAATGCGCACGAAAAAGACTTAAAGCAATACGTGACAAACTTGATGAAACTGAGAGAAACGCACCCCGCTCTATCACAAGGTAAACGTACAAACCTGATGGCCAATGATGTCGCCTATGTCGATCACAAAGCCTATGAAGGCGATGCTGTTGTCTACGTAGTGAACGTTACCAACAAAGAACAAACCATAAATCTAACCAAAGAAAAAGCAGGCTCCATAGCTGATCTGAAGGATATTGAATCCAAGCAATCGATCTCAGCTATTGATGGTCACTACTCTATCGTTCTAAGTCCATTTGAAGCTCGTTTCTTGTCGATAACACAGCCAAGTGAAAAAGGGCCAATTGCGGCAATACTAGCGACAGGAAATGAAGTCGGACAAGGCTTCATGGCTCAATGTGACAATCCAACAATAAAAGCTGAAGGCCCTATTTCGAGCCCACTTTATGTGGTTGGCAACTTTGCTGATTCAGGTTGGAAACACGTGGGTCAACGAGAGTTTGAATATAAAGGTGACAACACTTACCAAGTCGTCACCACTGAAAAACCGGGCAGTTATCGCATGCAATATGCATCCAAGGCTTGGTCACCTCAGTTCACAGCGGATGGGCTTAACCTAAAGTTAGGACAGCTTAACTCATTAATTAAAGGTGGTTACGGACAAGATACCGCTATCACTATTCGTAATGCTGGGCAGTATGTATGGAGCTTACAATTCGATGATGCGGGGCAACCACTGCAAATTATGGCTTCCAAATGTGCTGAATAGCCAAACCTAAGAGCCGAGATCAACCAAGTAAAACCCCCTTATTCCTACGAATAAGGGGTTTTCTTTAATCTGCATTGGATATTAAGAGACCAGACACGATTAGAACGATATCTACCCCTGCTTCACTTGCAGGTGATTACGGTTATCGCGGCTTTTCTTGATCAGCTCGTTGCTCTCGTCCATTTCATCTGACTTAGCAAGGCGATCATAAAGTAGCACATTCACTGTTGCTGCTAGATTCATGCAACCTACCGTTGGTACATAAACAACATGGTCAGCTCGGTCAGCGACATCTTGAGAAATAGAACCATCTTCAGGCCCAAAGATATAGATAGCGTTCTCTGGGTGTTTAAAACGTGGCAGTGGTGTTGCACCCTCAGCCAACTCCACACATACGATCTTAGTTTCTGAATTAAGGTTATCTAAAAACGACTCGACACCAGTAAGCGGGATAGTGCGCGTTGCACTCTTGGTATCGGTGTGAAATTTTGCAGCCTTGTCGTAGCGTTGCCCTGTGTATTTAACTTCGTCGACTTGGTAGCAACCCGCCGCACGCATAACCGCGCCAACGTTTGTCGGGCTCTTTGGGTTAGTTAAACCAATAGTCACATGGCTTTTGTTCATGAATCTTTCTCACTTAACGAATAGACATAGCAGGGTGCTACAAAGCGTCGCATTCTACCAAAGCAGCGCCAAATTCAAAAGCATCGAAACGAACGGCTCTTTTACAGATAAGTACTTAGTTGCACCACCTATCACTTCAAAACCTAACCGCCATCATATTTATCAAACAAAAAGGTTTTAGGATAACAATTCAACAACAAGTCCGTTTACATTTCGAAACCACATTAATAATGTGTTGAAAATTGCCTGAGACAATCACATAGGAAGTGCTAATGACCCTCACCATCAAAAACCGCCTTTATATTCTCTCTTTTATCCCTTTGCTACTAATGGCAATTGGGATGATGAGCGTGACGTATATGAAGAGCACTGAGCTAACCGCACAACAAGTAGAATCGACGCGTAGCAATATGATGGCGATGAAAGAAAAGGAACTCAAAGCGTACCTGCAAATGGCTAAGTCTTCGATAACTCCTTTCTTAGAAAAAGGTGCCACACTTGAAGAAGCATTACCCACATTAAAAACTCTAGAATATGGTGAATCTGGTTATATTTTTGGCTACAGCTCTAAGGGTGTAAGAATCGTCATCGGACAAGGTACCGATGGCATTGGTAAAAATTACTACGACCTTCAAGACAAACAAGGCAATTACCTAATCCAAGACCTGATTAAGAACTCAAAAATTGGGGAATTCACCACTTACTACTTTCCCAAGCCAGGTCAATCCATTGCGTTACCAAAACTCAGCTACTCAATCTTTATTCCACAATGGGATTTAATGCTCGGCACGGGTTTTTATACCGATGATATTGACGCCGTGATCAGTGACATGAAAGAGAGCTCGAATGCTGCGCTACAAAGCTCACTGACTGCCATTGCAATTTTCTGTGGCTTGATTGCCTTAGTGGTAGCGGTTTTCGCTGTTGCAGTGAACCGTACAATCATGCAACCACTCGAGCAATTTGACCGTTCGATCAGTGCCTTTGCAAGTGGTGAGGCCGACCTAACTGCTCGAATGGAAACATTCAAAGCGCCTGAGTTCGCCAAACTTAGTGAGAACTTTAATGCCTTTGTTGCTAGCCTACAGACCATCATTCGTAGCGTGAGCGATGTGGGTCAGCAAGTTGTATCAGAAACGAGCAGCATGTCTTCTCGCGCAGCTCAGGTCGACGAGATAGCAACAGGTCAACGTGAAGAGACAGAACAAGTAGCAACGGCGATGACCGAGATGACGACAACTGCGCAAGAGATCTCAAGCAACGCAAGCCAAGCCGCCGACTCAGCTAAACTTGCAGAGAACAATGCAAAAGAAGCTCAGCAAATAGTCAATGCTGCTGCAGGTTCCGTAGCAGACCTTGCAAGTGAAGTATCAGAAGCAAACACTGTGGTATCTCGCCTTGAAGGAGATGTACAGAACATTTCATCTTCACTGACTGTCATTCAAGATATAGCGGAACAGACCAACCTATTAGCACTAAATGCCGCGATTGAAGCCGCGCGAGCTGGTGATCAAGGCCGAGGTTTTGCGGTAGTTGCGGATGAAGTTCGTAAGCTTGCAAGCCGCACACAAGAGAGCACGGGCGACATTCACAAAATGATCCAACAGCTAAAATCCGCTTCAGATGCCGCGGTGAAAGCAATGGATTCGAGCCAAAGCAGAAGTGCTCAAACGGTAGAAGAAGCAAATGCAGCAGCTGCAGCACTTGCTAAAATTCAAGATTCGATTGATACCATTATGGACATGAACTCACTGATTGCGACGGCGACTGAACAACAGAATATTGTTGGCCAAGAGATATCTCAACGCATTGTTGTGATTTCAGACCAAAGTTCTCAATCGGCATCGCTAGCAAACCAAAACCGTACAGGTAGCCAAAACCTAAACAGCCGAGCAAACGAGTTGTACCACTTGGTTGATCGCTTCACGGTTTAATGCTTAGCAAGTAAAAGAATAGAACATCAATAAAAATGGGCTTCAGAATCTTTGTTTTGAAGCCCATTTTCTTGTCCATAGTGTCTTGCCAGATAGAACTAGTCTAATTGCTCAGACAAGAAGTCGACTAACAAGCGAACCTTTGAAGACAAATTACGGTTCTGTGGGTAAAGCGCCCAAATCCCCTCTTTATCGTCTCGGTAATCAGATAACACCTCAACCAATTCGCCAGACTCAAGATCTTCACTCACGTAATATTCTGGTAGCTGCACTAAGCCAATACTCTGTTTCGCTGCGTCTTGTAAGGCTAAGCCACTGTTACATTTAATGCGTCCATTAACCCGAACTGAGCGAGGTCGCCCATTTTCTTTAAAACGCCAATGCTCAAAGCCGCCGACTAAACATTGATGATTGCTCAACTCAGAGAGCGTATGCGGTTCACCGTAACGTTCAATATATTCAGGACTGGCGCACACGTAGAGTTGGCGTTGAGACAGCTTCTTTGCCACAAGACTCGAATCTTCTAAGCGACCAAGACGAATCGCGACATCGACACCCGAATCAATAAGGTCGAGCTTTTGATTGGTCAACATCAGCTCAAGTTCGACTTGTGGGTGGAGCTTTAAGAACTGATGAAGTATCGGGGCGAGTTGACGCTCACCATAAGTCACAGGTGCCGTTACTTTCAGTAAACCTTTTGGCGTGGATTGCATCTGCGTGACGGCTAACTCAGCAATTTCTAAACCCTCGACCAACAACTTACATTGCTGATAATAGAGTTGCCCAGCCTCTGTTAGAGAAACCTTACGAGTCGTTCGATTGAGTAGTTTTACTGCGAGGCGTTCCTCGAGATTTGCCACTCTACGACTGATTTGAGCCACTGACGTAGCGAGTTTCTGTGCGGCACCAGTAAAGCTTTCGCGCTCTGCCACTGCAACAAACTCACTTACCCCTTCCCAATTGGCCATGCCTCTACCCTATTTTGAACTATGGTTACCCATACAGTGTATTGAAGATATAGATCAGTGTCACCTAGCTTAATATGCGCCATGCACATACAAAGTCCTTCATTGAAGCTAATATCTCATTCCCCACAAGGCTCCTATCGACCTAATCTACAAAGTTCGAACCGACCTTGTATTACAAATACTGTTATCAAAAAATACTCGCACCAAAAAAGAAAGCCCGCACTCATTGAGTACGGGCCTTATTATTGTCTATTACAGATGCGTGAGGGTTAAAACTAGAAACGATTAGCCACTCACTTTTGCCTGTTCAGTCTCAAAGATTACACTTCAAACTGAGAAACTAGGCTATCAAGTGCTTCACACTGTTCTGCTAGTGAGATGCATGCGTTCTCTGCATTGTTTGCCATCTCAACCATTTTCATGGTGCTTTCCGCGATACGTTGAACATTCTGGTTCACTTCTTCAGACACCTGAGACTGCTGAGAAGCCGCTGTTGCGATTTGCGTATTCATCTCATTCATCTTGCCGATTGAGTTACGAATCTCGCTCAATGATGAAGCTGCAGTGCCCGCTTGAACAATGGTTTTCTCGCCACTTGCCTTGCTTTCTGTCATCACGCCAACGGCATGTTTAGCGCCAACTTCTAAGCGTTCAATCATTGATTGGATTTCACCCGTACTGTCTTGAGTTTTGCTCGCAAGCGCACGGACTTCATCAGCAACTACCGCAAAACCACGACCTTGTTCACCAGCTCGCGCGGCTTCAATCGCCGCATTTAATGCCAATAGATTGGTTTGCTCTGCAATGCCTTTAATCACTCCAAGAATAGAAGCAATGTTCTTCACATCAGTATCCAATTCCTGAACCACACCACCTGCATTCTCGATATCTTGCGCAAGGCGTTCAATGGAAGTTACGGTTAAGCCCAAAGTGCTGTCTGCTGATTCCACTTCATTGTTCGCAACGTTACTTGCGGTTGCCGCATCTAACGCGTTACCACTTACCGTTTCACTGGTCGCTTGCATTTCATGAACGGCAGCCGCGACTACTTCACTTTCTTTCTGTTGATTCGAAGAAAATTCAGCCACATTCTGCGTTATTGATTTGATGTTTTCCATCTCTGCACGTACGGCATTTGATGTCAGAATCACTTGTTCAACAGTGGTATGTATCTTACTAACAAACTTGTTAAACGCTGAACTTAAGCGAGCAATCTCATCAGAACCTTCAACTTTCATTCGCTGATCCAAGTTACCGTCACCCGATGCGATTTCATTCATCGCTTTCTCTACGCTCTGAATCGGCTGAACGATAAAACGGTTCGATAACCACATCGAAAACAAAGCCGCAAGTACCGCCACGGCCATACCTACTTCGATGATCAGCTTACTTTCTTCAATCGAGTCATTAGCTTGCTGGCGAAGCTCTTTTTGTTTGACTGCAATCAGCTCTCTAATATAGCCGAGTTGATCGTGAATGATCGAAAACTCAGCGTCTAACGCTGGCGAGTAATCGAGGTTATATTGAAGAGCATTGGCAGGGTCTGCAAACATTGGCTCATGCAGCGCTACCCACTTTTTCATCGCCTTAACCAATTTTGCTAGCTCGTCTTGAGAAGATGAGTCTAAGACACCTGCTGTATATAGGGTTTGAACACTTTCAAAGCGTGGGACGGCTTTGTAAGCGTTGTCTTTGAATTCGAATTGTTGATATTCAATTGCCTTTTGATCTTTCGCCAGCAACAGACCTTGGGCAGATGCAATGACTTGATAGATATCTCGATACCCATCTTCTAGGTTGTCGAGAACCGGTTGAACCACATTATTGAGCTCATGGTTAATCGCTGCTTGCGCGTTAGATTTAATCACGTTAAGCACAGTAACCGTTGAGAAAACAATCACGATAACCATTAGAGGGATCGCAATTTTACTCTTAATAGAAAGGTTTTTGATATTCATAGAGGGTTTATAACCACACATTAAATAGGGACGCGCGCATAATATACAGTATCGATAAAAAAGCCAGCTATAGTTTTTTGAATCTAATTGCATATAAAACTAGACGATGAAAACGAGTGCTTCGCATTTAACCAGACGTCAACCTGAAAAAGTTAAAGTGGACAATATTGAATTTATTTACCTTAGACATGTTCTATTACTGGAGAAGTCGTCGAAATAACACCATAATATAGGGCTCTAAAATAAGTAGGTAAGAACATGAAAATTTGTGGTGTTGAAATCAAAGGTAACGATGCAGTCATCTGTCTTCTATCTCTATCAGACGGTGTATTTAACATTCCTGATTGCCGAGTTTCTAAAGTTGCTATTAGTGACGCAAACGACACACAGAATATGAAAGATTTTCAATTTTCTTTTGCAAAGTTAATGGAAGATTACCAAGTAGAAAAAGTGGTAATTCGTCAACGCCAAACTAAAGGCAAATTTGCTGGCGGTGGCTTCGGCTTCAAACTAGAAGCAGCAATTCAGTTGATCGACGGCCTAGACGTAACCGTTGTATCTCCGAATGAAATCAAAGAAAGCCTTAAGCGCAACCCTCTTATGATGAAGTTCAAAGAAACAGGCCTTAAGCAGTACCAAGAAGCACCGTTTACCACGGCTTACGCTTGTTTAATGCAGCGCTAATAACTAGTCGCTAGCCAATATTGATACCGAAAGAGCCTGAATATTCAGGCTCTTTCTGTTTCTAGCAATCTATTTCAAGTCGAGTTATACCAATCACAGTAAGTAAGTGATCAAAAATAGCGTAGGAAAAAAGCTTGAGAACAAGGCAGCATTTTTCGATAAGTAGTTATTCTACAATCAAAAATTCTAACGAAGTTATCGAGATTTTTAACAAGCTAGGGTGACCAGTTAGTTACTACGATTGGTATAATTTTGGTTGACACATTACCTCTCTAATGCTGTTCGTCTACGGAACTTAATCAACTCAGGCTTTTTCACCACCAGATAAACAGCGGTCGCTGACAACGCGAAGCCTATTGCGCCATAAATGTCGAATGACTCTCCAAAAATGAGCCACGCTTGGATGGCTGTTGTGGGTGGAACTAAGTAAAACACCGATGCCACACTTGAAGAAGCGCCATGCTCTACCATGTAAAGCAGCAATAGAATAGCAATGCACGATAAAACAATCACTAGCCAAGCCAGAGTCAACGTGAACTCAACAGTCCAGTTCACCTGCATAGTTTCGTAGCGCATTGCAAAAGGTAAGAACAATGCTGCTGCTGCCAAGTACTGCACCATCGCGCCACCGACCATATCTGTACCCTGACAAAAGCGCTTCTGATACAAAGTACCGACCGTAATACCCACCAAAGAAACCAAACATAATAACGTTGCCAAGCCTTTTTGGTCGTCTGACTGCCACTCAATATTGCCCATTAGCACCAAACTAATACCTGCGAAACCAAGGGCTAAGCCTAGCCATTGTGCGACGTTAAAACGCTGCGAGGTACAGCTGATCATTATCAATGCCGTCAGAATCGGTTGTAAGCCAACAAGCAGAGAACTCAACCCGGCAGGCATACCCATATCAATCGCGAGATAAGTGCCACCAAGGTAGAAGCCATGAATCAAGATACCCACCACACAAGCGTGGAAAAATGCTCGACCACGAGGAATACGACGCTTAAGGATTGAAATCAAAACCAAGAATAGCGCCACGTTGGCTACCATCCTAAGTGAAAGTAACGTTGCGGGTTCAGCGTATTCAACACCAAGACGGGCGCCAACAAAGCCTGACGACCACAATAGTACAAACACAAACGGAATCATTTTAATCAGCATTACAAACCTCTGGTCAACTCTTCATCAATGCTGTTACCTTAGTTGGGTACAGATAACTAATAAAGATACAGATATAACACTTTAAATGGTTACAGATTAAGTGTGAGTAACAAGGAGAAAACGTGGAAGCAGAACTCAGCGGCAATAAATATCTCGCGATAGAACAACATATTAAGGCTCAAATCGATAAAGGGCTCTTTCACCCAGACGACCGCTTGCCTTCCATTCGTCAACTCAGTGAACAACTCGGTGTGAGCAAAAACACCGTGATTCGCGCTTATCAAGAACTGGAAGCGACGGGCTGGGTTTATTCTGTGCCTAAATCAGGCTATCGTGTGAAAACACCGAACACCACCATCTGGGATGCACCGAGCCAGCCTCAAAAAGTCGACCTCTTGTCGGTCACCAAATCTGTACTCTCCCGTCCGAAAGGCCGCTTGAAACTGCTTGCTGGTTCTGCACACCCGAACATTAATAACCCTGCCATTCGTAGCTTGTACGCCGAAATCGGTCGCCATAGCCGTTTACAAACTCAGCTTCCCGGTTATTACCAATTACCTCCCGGCGATGAGCAATTAGTAAAGCAGTTGCTAAAGATCACCCATGATCTAGGCGTGCCTGCGGGATCGAATGAAATTGCAATTACACATGGTGCTCAACAGGCGATCAGTCTGGCTTTACGTGCATTAACCAAACCGGGAGACATCGTGGCGGTCGAGTCGCCCTGTTATTTCGGTAATCTACTTTTACTTGAATCACTTGGCTTGCAAGCCCTTGAAATACCAAGCAGCGTCAGCCACGGAATCGACATTCCTTCACTACAGAGTGCGTTGGACAAATGGGAAGTGAAAACCTTGCTACTAACGCCAAACTTTACCAATCCAACCGGTTCACGGATGCCATTGGCGAACCGAAAAGCATTACTGGAAATCACAGGAGCTTTACCGATTATCGAAGACGATGTGTTCGGTAGCTTGGCATTCGACACACCCATTGCCAGCCTCAAAGAGCTTGATGACCAAGATCGAGTCATTTACGTCAACTCTTTGTCCAAGACCTTAGATTCTCGCTTGCGTATTGGCTGGTTACTCTCAGGTCGTTACCAAGCTCAAGTTGAAAAATACCTGTTATGCGACAACATGGGCAGCTCCAATTTAATGCAATCCGCGGTGGGTCAATTTCTCACTACCGGTAAATATCGCAGCCACTTATCCAAAATGAAGCGGCTCTACCAAACCAATCAAAAGCAATTCCAAAGCCTGTTAATACAAGCGCTTGATAGCTATGAACACCTTGTTGGCCGCTACCATCTGTCAAAGCCTGAGGGATCTTTTCTAAACTGGATCACGTTACCTGAATCTGTCGATAGCTACGCGATTTATCAAGATTGTTTGAAGCACAAATTGGGAATATTACCTGGCACAGTATTTGGGACAAACGATCAATATAAACACTGCTTGCGCTTCACGGTAGCGAACATCGAAGAGAGTAAAGAGTGGAAAGAAGGGGTTGTGACACTAGCGAAAATAATCGCCAAACATACTTCTTTCTAATCGAATATTTCTGACTGCTAGATCATTCAACAATGAATAAACGTTAACTAAAACAACCAATACAATCACCAAGAAAATGCGTCAAACGATCACAGATAATACTCCGAAATACCTTTGTAAGTTTTTTTAAAAAATTCAAAAATAATTAGGATTTAACCCCTAACTTTACTGAGTATTTTGTTAGTCTTGGAAACAATTATTTACAATCCAAACAAAAATTAATTGGATCGCTAGAGGTTGTTTTTTTGAATATGAAATTATTCGGCAGTTCCCTAATCCTTTCAGGAACTGCATTAGGGGCTGGCATGCTTGCTATTCCCATGGTGTTGGCCCAGTTTGGCTTCATGATCAGCTCAGTGCTGATGCTACTTATCTTTATCGGCACCACCTACTCTGCACTCCTACTGGCAGAAGCGTGTACCAAAACGAAAGACAACAGTGGCATGAGCAGTGTTGCTTACCTCACTCTGGGCAGCAAAGGTAAACACTTTATCAATGCACTCTTTTATCTGCTGCTGGTATGCATGCTGATCGCCTATATCTTGGGTGTTGGCGACATCATTCATAAGCTACTGCTCGACGTCGGCGTAGACATCTCTGCATCCGCTGCTTATACCGTTTTCAGCCTATTGGTGGGTGTGATCGTAGTCGCGGGTAAGTCTTATATCGATAAATTAAACCGTGGTCTATTCATCATGATGGTGGTGATGCTCTTCATTGTTATTGCCTCTCTGTTTAGTAATATCCGTCTAGATTACCTAACTCAAACTAGCCAATACACGGCCAATGACGTGGTGCAGTACAGCGCGGTTATCTTTACCAGTTTTGCCTCTATGGTGGTGATCCCGTCACTGGTTATCTACAACCGCGAAGCGACTCAAAAGCAGATCCGCAATATGATTCTGTTAGGTTCAGTGATTCCGCTAGTGTGCTACCTCACTTGGTTGTTCGCGATTATCGGTAACCTTGGCACAGACGCGATCAGCCAGTTCCACAACATTTCAGAACTGATCTCTGCGTTTAGCGGACAATCTGCTTGGTTAAAAGTCGTGATTGCGCTGTTCTCAGCGCTAGCACTGGTGACCTCTTTCCTTGGTGTATCCATGGCGTTGTATGACCAAAACAAAGACGCAGTCACCAACAACAAAGCATTAGCTTATGCTCTGACCTTTGTATTGCCTTTGGTATTAGCAGAGCTGTTCGCAAGCCAGTTCGTGAGCATGCTGGACTATGCAGGCATGGTGTTGGTGTTCCTAGCTATCTGGGGACCACTCGCAATGGTGGTTAAGGTTCGTAGGCCTGACTTCCCTCACCTTCAAACCGAAGGCAGTTACACAGCAGCAGGTGGCGATACGGCACTGATGGCAACATTCGGTTTTGGTGCGTTGATTTTTATCTCTTGGTTTATGGGATAAATCCCAATTGAATAGACTATCTGTTGCCATTTAGAAGGGAGTAGATACAAAAAGCCCGTTAGTCTTACTCGAATTAGCAATCGCAACTCATTAACAGTAGGACTAACGGGCTTTTTATTTTCTGATTACCATGGCCAAAAACTAAAAGTGCTTACTTGGTCAAATTACCAAGCAATTGCTCACACTGTGCTTTTAGCGATTTAAGCTCATCTTCATTCATCTTAGAAAGACATAGCATTTCAACTGGCACGGTCTGCGCTTGCTCTTTGAGCTCTATCCCTGCAGGCGTCAGTGTAGTAACTCGAACTCGTTCATCTTCAGCACTGCGAGTTCTAAGCACGTAACCTTTCGTTTCCAAGCGCTTGAGTAAAGGCGTCAACGTACCTGAATCCAAATGCGTTTTTGCGCCTAGGGCTTTGACATTTATCTCTTTTTCTTCCCACAGCACCATCATCACAATGTACTGCAAGTAAGTAAGGTCAAGCGCTTTCAGTAAAGGTTGATACGCTCTACTCATTGCATTCGATGCACTATACAGCGCAAAACACACCTGATTATCCAGTTTTAGATAGTCATCTTGGTCGCTCATGATCACCTCACCAATAAATTAAATTGCGCACAATATACTTGCGTGCTCGAATTTTATCAATTAAGCTAGTTTTAAAATTAAGTTGCGCGCAATCTAATGTCACACAATTCAAACAAGGACTAAGACAATGACAACACTCTACACAACTTCTGCTACAGCTACTGCAGGTCGTAACGGCCAAGTTTCTACTGATGACAACCTGCTTTCAGTGGCGTTGAGCTACCCTAAAGAGATGGGCGGAACAGGTGAAGCGACAAACCCTGAGCAACTGTTTGCTGCGGGCTACTCTGCGTGTTTCTCAAATGCTCTACTTCATGTAGCTAAAGAGATGAAAATCAAAATCGCATCGGCGCCAACGACTGCAACAGTCGGTATTGGACCAAATGAAAACGGTGGCTTTGCTTTAACTGTTGCTCTATCGATTGAACTGGATCTAGAGCAAGAACAAGCTGTGACGCTTGTGAAAACGGCGCACCAAGTTTGCCCTTACTCAAACGCGGTTCGTGGCAACATTGATGTGAAATTGTCGGTTAACGGACAAGCGCTTTAGCCGCTTCATCCCCCCCCTCCCCCAAAAAAAAGAAAAATAAAAAGAAAAAGTACCCCGCTAAAAAAATGTCCCGCACTAGGCGGGACATTTTTTATATGCGATAGAAAGCTTCTAGCTCTGAGTTGCTAACTCTTAAACGTATTCGAGAGCTCTTTCAGCGATGTTGCCAACTCAGCCTGCTCTTTCGCTGTTGCAGCAATTTGCGTTGCGCCTGTCGTAGATTCTGTCGACTTCTGCTCTACCGCGACAACGTTCTGAGCAATATCTTGAGTCACTACTGCTTGCTCTTCAGTTGCGGTTGCGATCTGCTCTGCCATGCTGAATATTTCGCTCACAGCCCCTGAAATATCTTGCAGGGTCTGTTCTACTCCTCGTGAGTCTTCAACCGCTCTTGAAGACATCTTCTTGCTGTTATCAATCACATTGAACGCTGTTTGCACGTCAGATTGTAGCGAGTTAATGAAGCCTTCAATTTCCGAAGTGGACTGTTGCGTACGCTGAGCCAAAGTACGAACTTCATCGGCTACGACAGCAAAACCACGACCTTGTTCACCAGCTCGAGCGGCTTCAATCGCTGCATTTAACGCTAACAAATTGGTTTGTTCGGCAACGGATTTAATCACATCAATCACACTGTTAATGTTGTTGCTACTTTCGTGTAGATGAGTGATTTTTTCAGCGAGGCCGTTAATCTCAGAAGCCAAGGTTTCTATCGACTCATAGGATTGTTGGACCGTGCTTAAACCTTGCTGTGATTGTTCATCAGCGATCTTCGCTGAGCTTGCCGTTTGCTGTGTTTTAGCCGCGACTTCATTCACCGTCGCTGATAGCTCTTCTGTTGCTGTCGCAATCAAGCCAATCTGGTCTTGCTGTTCAACTAAGGTGCTTGAGTTGTATTGGCAAGTTTGCGCCGTCTCTTCTGCTGCTGAAGCAAGTGTCAGGCTAGATTGAGATAGGTTATCGATAACTTGAGAAAACTTCTCTAATGTTTCATTAAGCGACGATGAGATTTGACCCAGCTCACTATTACCTTCGTAAGTCGCACGAACGGTTAAGTCATTGTCATTTCGGACTTTAGAAAGTACTCGCGTTAGATCTTTAACTCGAGTCGTTAAATCAGTAATGGCTTTGAAGCTAACAAAAGTTGCGAACAAAGTGATCACAACAAACATCACAATGCTGCCCATCATTGCTGATTGAGCTTGCTGAGTTTTCTGATCCGTCAGTGTAATAAGAGACTCTGCTAACTGATTTTCAGTCTTCTTCAGCTGAACAATTCGTGCCGTCGATTGAGCAAACCAATAAACAGGATCGACATCAAAACCACTCATTTTCGATTCAGCCACATCACGAAGTTTTTCCACTTCAGCCACCGAGCGATCATTCAGTTGTTGTTTAAAGAAATCAACGTTATCTGGGTTACCAAAAACTTCAAAGTTCGCAAAATATGTATTTTGCTCGGTTACCAAAGAGATGAATTTAACCAGCATACCCGGGCCAAATTCATTTTTAGAAAAGGTGTTGTTGAGAACCGCACGTTCGATACCCGCACGCTCCTTGCCTTGTAGAAAGTTATAGTAGGCGATGGTTTCTGTCGTGATGGTAGCATCAGTACTTAGCTCAGCAATTAATGCAGATACACTCAATAACTTAGCATTAAGTTTGGTGTAGTAGCCTAATGCTTCAGAAAGCGGAATTGATTGAGAATCCACTCTATTGCGAATCGAAGTAATTTGGTTGAGACTTTGGCTGATTTCAGTATTCAGACGCGCGATCTGCGATAAGCCGATTTCTTCAGACTGCCAGTACTCGGTTCTTTGATTGCGTTTGCTGTCTGCGTTAATTCTTTGTGCTTTTAGCTCACTGCCAAACTTGTTTCCCTGTGAGCCAATAAAGCCAGCCGTCATACCACGTTCTTTCTGTAACTCGTGCACCAACTCACTGTACACAACCGACAAACGCGTAAGTTGGTTTAATGACGACATTTCACTGGTGGTTTCTACGCCTTTTGAAATGGCAGAAACACTAAGCCATAAAAACCCTAAGATCGGTAAGATAAGCAAAGCGATGATTTTTTGCTTAAATGACATATCGGTTAAATTCATTATTATTTCCCTAACAACTAACAAATCTTCTCAGTCATCGAATTAGGCTTCCTTCTAACGGGTGCGCCTTAATTGTGACTCTATAATTATTCAAGCTGACCCATGTAAACCATGACCTAACCACACAATTCAGCGCAGAGGACGTTAACATTTAACCTTATAAAATTCATTGATTTATAAATAAAACTGTTAACTATCTGACTTAACAAGACGAAAAATACGTGTAACAACAATTCTCTGACGCAGTGACTAAAAATTGACAGCTCTTGCATAATCATAAAGTGGTAGATCGGCTCTCACTGTGTAACCCTTACCAAGCTGTTCACTCACGAGCATCTATATATTCAGTCTCAAATATGTATACTGCCGAGCTTATTAAGTAGCAGCTCGCAGCAAATATGTGACAATAACTGAGAGATATTTTATGGATTGTCCCGCTTGCGAAGAGCAAATCGGTTGGGAATGGGTTGAAGAGGAAGCAATAGAACCGAATGAAGAATTCGATTGCCCAGAGTGCGAAGAAACGCTGATGTATACCATCGATGAAGGCACCTATTATGGCGCGCAACACAAGACCGTTGAAGTTGTCGATGGTTAGGATGTTTTGCTAATGACTAAAACACTTGACCGATTCTTAGTCTGTTACAGCTTTATCGAGCCTAAGCGACTAAACACGCCTTTACTAGAACGAGCGTTCATCTTAAAATATTGAACATATGTTCAAATTAATGAAGTAGATGTTATGGCCAAGACAGCGAAGTTCGATAGACAAGACGTAGTAGATAAAGCGACTAACCTGTATTGGGAAAAGGGCTTTCACGCAACTTCTATGCGCAATCTACAGGACGTGATTGATATGCGTCCGGGCAGTATTTATGCGGCTTTTGGCAGCAAAGAAGGCTTGTTTAAAGAAACATTAGCTCGTTATACCGAACTCGGCATCCTCAATTTGAACCGCTTTCGCAGCGAAACAGATTCTCCAATCGAAGCGCTCGAAGACTTCGTAAAACGTGCCGTTGTCGAATCGAAACAAAGCGCGCCTAACGGCATGTGTATGCTGGCTAAAACAGTAGCTGAACTGACGGATGAGCACGCTGAATTATTAGAAGAAGCCAAGAAATCACTCAAAATCATGGAAGGCGAGTTCGCCAAACTGATTGCCGAAGCGCAAGAACTTGGTGAGATCAGCAAAGAACGCGAACCTACTCAACTTGCTCGCCACGTTCAGGTTCAAATTGCAGGGCTACGCACTTATGCAAAAACCTGCGATGACACAGAACTACTCAACTCAATGGTCGAAGACATCTTCAAGTACCACCCTTTTTTAGCAACTGAGCGTATATAGGCTCAGCTCTACAAAAAGACGCCCAAGTATTACTACTAATACTTGGGCGTCTTTTTATTTATTGCTTTTCAGCCAATCTTAAAGCCGATTGCTTTTATACTTTCCTCATAATCAACGCCTGCGCATTGAGCATCGCTTCCTTAGTACTGACATCTAAGGTTTTCACGTTCGCAAAGCGTTCGATCTCTTTAATCGCCACATCATGAGCAAAAATCACCAACCTCGCCCGCTCAATGTCTTTCTGTGTAATGCGATTGCCGATTCCGTTGGCACCCTGCGTTTCGACTTTAATCCGAACCCCAAGATGATGAGCCGCCTTTTCCAAAGACTTAGCCGCAAGAAACGTATGAGCAACACCAGATGGACAAGAAGTGATCGCCAATACATCCGCTTGCCCTTCTTCCGTTATCGAGCCACCCGTAAACTGATTAGAATTTGCTTCGCCTTCGACCACGTTCTTTTTCAGTAGTATCACGATCAGAGCCGTCGTCAGTGCTCCTGCTAATGTCCCGACGATATAGCCAATTTTGCCGTCAACCACCGGCAACACTATCCAGCCGCCCCATGGTGCATGGTTGATGACATGGAACATAAAGCCAACCACATTACCGACAATGCCACCAGCAACAACAGCAGGCAGAACTCGCGCAGGATCGGCGGCAGCAAAAGGAATCGCACCTTCACTGATGCCGATCATGCCCATAATACCCGCTGCTTTTCCGGCTTCGCGTTCGTCTCGTTTGAATTTCTTAGGTGATATGAAAGTGGCAAGCGCCATGCCTAATGGTGGCGTACAAATGGCAATACCGACGCCCCCCATTAGCCAAGGTTGAGTGTTCACCTGCGTTTGAGCAAACAGCGTCGCCACTTTGTTGATTGGGCCGCCCATATCAAAGGCCGTCATCGCCCCTAAAATACTGCCCAACACCACTTTTCCTGAGCCCGCCATGCCAGTCAGCATTTGGTTCATCTCAAGCATCACATACGCGATAGGAGAGCCAATCACCCACATCACCACCCCACAGGTTACAAAGGTGCCGACTAATGGATAGATGAAGATCGAACTCAGCGAGATCATACTGTCTGGCAGTTTGATCTTCTTGAGCACATTAACCACAAAGCCAGCGAAGAATCCGACCACAATTGCACCAAGGAAGCCGGTACTGTACTGATTCACTGCGAGCCAAGAACCAATCATGCCCGGTGCTAAGCCCGGTTTGTCGGCCATTGAATATGCAATGTAACCACCGAGCACGGCGGTAAACAGGGTTAGCCCCGCGATACCCATTTGTGCTATGTCAGCCAGAACACCGCTCTCAGGCACTGCGCCATGACCAGACATCATTACCGACAAAGACAAAAGTACCCCACCCGCGACCACAAATGGGATCATGTGCGAAGTACCGTACAACAAGTGTTCTTTAAGACGATTAAGAGACTGAGCCCACGGGCTTAATGGTTCGCTGTAAACTTCATGATGACTAGAAGCGTAGCTATCGAAAGATTCAGAATTCGCTTCGAGAAACAGCTCTTGAGCTTCCTCGACCGACTCTACCGCCTTTAATTTTGTAACAAAACCATCTTCGATCAATCGAGTTGAGATCTGAGCCAGAACCTCAATATGATGATCATCGCTATTGTCTGGCGACGCGAGCATAAAAAACACATCCGACAGTTCGCCGCCGTCTGCGCCATAATCGATACCCGTTCGGCTAATACCTACCGCCACAGCAGGTTTGGCAACGGCGGTACTTTTCGCATGTGGAATCGCAATACCATCATCAAAGCCCGTATTGCCGATGGCCTCACGCTTCCAGATATCATCAAGGAACTCACTTTTATTGGAGAGCTTACCTGCGCGGTCAAGCAGTTCGACAAGCTCTTCAAATACCGCCTGTTTAGAGTCTGCCTTTAAATCCAGACAGATAATCTCCGGCTCTATAATGTCAGTGATGTCCATGTGCTGCCTCGTCCGAGTACCAATTTAAGTAAATGAGATAAAGAGGTTAATAATATGAAAAGACTAACGAGGCAAGGCCGCTCAATATATAGGAGGAAAGGTGCATTAACTGGATAATTGTAACCAAGAAGCAAGAGTGTGACGTTCACCTTTGAATTAAAAACGGGAATCCATAAACTTCCTAGATTCAGATAGTCCCATCGATCCAAGTAAACTGTCGATCTAAGCACACCGAGAATAATAATGAGAATTGTAGCGGTAACTGCGTGCCCTACAGGCATTGCGCACACCTATATGGCAGCTGATGCACTAAATAAAACAGCCCCAAAATTCAATGTTTCAATCAAGGTTGAGACTCAAGGCGCTATGGGGATTGAAAACTTACTGACAGGCCAGGATATTACCCTCGCAGACAAAGTGTTGATCGTCTCTGATATCGACATCGAACAACCAAGCCGATTTGACCCCGCGAAAACCGTCTTCATTCCAATGGAAGAGGTGTTATTGAGTGTCGATAAAGTCTTTATCAAGCATTGTCGAACTTAGACCTTTCATGAATGAATATCAGATCACCTTCTTCGTTGACGATCCTGCCGCGAACTCACACGTCGCGCAGCCGTTGACTCGTTTAGCGAAGAAGTTCAAAAGCAACATCCGCATTATCAACATCACTCAAAATCGAACCGCTGATCTCTCCAAATCTGTCGCGATGTTACAAGTGGGTTTACTCCGAGGGGATTTGTGCCAGGTAACCGCAGTAGGTATTGATGCTGAACTCGCATGTTTTGTAATAAAAGACGTGATTGCTGAGCACTACACCATGGTTGGCTCACAAGTGAATCATGAGTTCTCGAACGACTTGATCCAGCGTATGCCTCAGATATGCCCGCCTTGTGACATCAAGTGGCACTACGCTAAGGCGCAAACTCAACTGACAAAATTTGAGTGCTTGAAAGGGCTCGCTCACCTCGTTTATCCAGAAGATCCAGATGAGCTGATTTTGGCTTTCATTAAGCGAGAAGAACGCTCTTCAACCTGCGTGTCACCAGGGATCGCGCTGCCCCATGTGATGTTTGAATCTACTCAAGATCTCTCGATCGCGGTCATCGTCAGTGACAACCCGATTGACTGGGCATCTCAAATTGGCCAAGTACACGTTGCTATCGCTTTAGTACTGCCAACCAAGCCGCAACATGAACACATTGTGGCGGCTACCAACCTAACTAGAAACCTACTTCACGATCAGGTCAACGAGCGTTTGCAAAAGACTCGAAGCAGTGTCGATTTACAAGCCTTGTTGATGTATATCTCATCTCGCCTACTTTAAGGCTACTCACTCCAAAATACGGCTCAACAAAAAAATACGCTCCGACTTAAAAAGACGGCTTAACTAAATAGAACCACGATATTCAGTCGGCGTTCTTCCGGTGCGATTCTTAAATACTCGACAGAAGTAGTTCACATCCTTAAAACCGCAACGTACAGCCACTTCATTGAGCTTGAAGTTGTACTTCTTGAGCATGAACTTGGCACGGTCGACCCGCACGCGGGTGATGTATTCTGCTAGCGTCATGTGGCCTTGTTGACGGAACATTCGCGACAAGTGATTGGATGAAATGCTAAAGCGCGAGGCAATGCTGTCTCGGGTGATCTGGCGGTGGAAGTTCTCTTGAATGTAGATACAAATCCCTTGATACACATCCTGTACTCGGCTATGAGATTTTTCTACGGGCGCTTCCAGCATGGTTTTACTGTATTGCAGTAGAGCTTGCAGCAATAACTCGTCCATCGGCTGCTTGTTACTCTCTCTCGCTAACGAGCTAAGCGCCTCCAAAATATTATCAATCGCAAAACCAGAGCGAGTCTGAATACTGTGCTTTTGAATATCGTAAAAGCTCTCCTCGCCTTTGCGCTTGCTCACCAAGCTTAAACCAAGCTGACGACGACCAAACAACATGCTCAACACCGAGCAGTCTGTATCCCAGTTTGGCTTGTTCCAGCAGTTGGGTGGGATGAAAATCGCGTCTCCGGCTTTGGCGATAACGTTGGTTATTTTGCGATCATGACTCTCCATTTCATTAATATACTCTCCGTCTAGCACTAACTCTAAGCGCGGAAAGTTCACCTGATAACTGCACGCTGAAGGCGTGTGAAAATCTCCAGCAAACCAGATGTTATGAAACGGTTCTCGCTCATTTAATACAGACGAGATTAAGTCATGAAATATCATTATTCGAACTCTAGTGGGCAGCAATAAGGCTACGTGAATAGATATACCCCTTAGTGAAACATAGCGCTATTGAGCAAAATCACAATTTGAGATCTGGGTTACAAAAATCCAGTAACGGAAATAAATTTCCAGTAACAAAACTGACCTAGCACGTTCCTGCCCTGATAAACAAATACGCTACAGCCCTTATAAATAAAAGCCTCAACACATCTTTAACTCTGTCAACATCGTCCTACAAGCGACCACTCGACCGATCAAAATCACACTCCACTTATAACGCAACAATCATCCAGTAAATGCATTTTTTCTTCACTACAGAAGGTAAGCCGTAGATTCCAGAATACCCCTAACAAAATAAAAACAGAGTAGGGGTTCATTATGATCACGACATTGATCAATCAAGATTTGATTAAGCTTTCGCTTAGCGCTAATTCAAAAGAAGACGTATTTAAAGAGCTGATAGACGTGCTGTACGCACAAGGCAGAATCTCAGACAAAGCACAGTTTCTTGCCGACATTAAGGCGAGAGAAGAACAAGGTAATACCGGATTTGAAGAAGGCATTGCCCTACCACATGCGAAAAGCAGCGCGGTGATCAAACCCGCGGTTGTTATCGGCGTCCACAAGCAGGGTATCGAGTACGGCGCCGATGACGGTCAGCCATCAAAACTCTTCTTCATGATTGCCTCTCCTGATGGCGGCGATGATCACCACATCGAAGTATTGGCAGAGCTTTCTTCAAAACTGATTGAAGAAGGCTTTATCGAAAGCTTCATGAATGCTCAATCTGAACAAGAAGCATTAGAACTACTGCTTACCAAACCTGAGCCATCAGAAACAGAAACCAACGAAACTGCAACCAACTTAGAAAAACAAGGTTTCATCATTGGTGTCACTGGCTGCCCAGCTGGCGTTGCACACACTTATTTGGCAGCTGAAGCGCTAGAGAAAGGCGCGGCGGCTCTTGGCTACGACATCAAGGTCGAAACCAACGGCTCGATAGGCGTTAAAAACAGCCCAACTCAAGAAGAGATCGAACGCGCAGACGCGATTGTCGTCGCTTGTGACAAACAGGTCGATATGGCTCGCTTTGCCGGAAAACGCGTCATCAGCACCAACGTAAAAGCACCAATCAAAGACGCACAAGGCTTGATTAAGCAAGCTCTCAATGCACCTAGTTACCAAGCTGAACAAACGCCGACCAACCAATCCGTTGTAGAAAAAGCCTCACAAGCGCGTTCAGACCTTTATCGTTACTTGATGAATGGCGTATCACACATGATCCCATTCGTAGTCACTGGCGGCCTATTGATTGCCCTAGCCTTAGCGATTGGCGGTGAGCCAAGTGAATCAGGCATGGCGATTCCTGCTGGCAGCATGTGGAACCAAATTCTAGAAGTCGGTGTGGTTGCGTTCACCCTGATGATCCCAATCTTGGCTGGCTACATTGCTTACGCGATTGCTGACCGCCCTGCCCTAACCCCTGGTCTTATCGGTGGTTGGATTGCTAACAACGGCTCTTTCTATGGCGCTGACGCGGGTACAGGCTTCATTGGTGCAATCATCGCTGGCCTATTAGTGGGTTACTTCGTTAAATGGATCACCTCGTTTAACTACCACAAGTTCGTTCAACCGCTTGTGCCTATCATGATCGCTCCGATCACTGGCTCTCTATTCATCGCGGGTCTGTTCATCTTTGTTATCGGTGCACCTATCGCTGGGCTGATGGATGCTCTTACTGCACTACTAACGAGCATGAGCACAGGCAACGTGGTTCTGCTAGGCATCGTACTGGGTGGTATGGCTGGTTTCGATATGGGCGGTCCATTCAACAAGGTGGCATTCCTTTTCTCGGTCGGCATGATTGCCAGCGGTCAAACTCAATTCATGGGTGCGATGGCGTGTGCAATTCCTGTGGCTCCACTGGGTATGGCCATCGCAACCAGACTTGGCCGCAAGTTCAACCTGTTCGAATCTTCTGAAATCGAAGCAGGTAAGGCAGCAGGCGCAATGGGCTTGGTGGGTATATCAGAAGGTGCGATTCCTTTCGCGGCTCAAGATCCGATGTCGGTTATCCCTGCCAACGTACTTGGTTCAATGACTGCCGCTGTTATGGCGTTCTCATTCGGTATCACCAACAGCGTGGCTCACGGTGGTCCAGTAGTCGCTCTACTTGGCGCAATGAACTACCCAATGCTAGCACTGCTGTGCATGGCATCAGGTGCGGGCGTAACAGCGGTTACTTGTATTGCGCTTAAGAATCTACGCAAAACCAAGCTAACGACAGCAGCGGCTTAAGCCATTTCAACTCCAATGGCTTGAGCCCCTCAATTCTCCTTTTTTAGTCGCTAATACTTTAGTTGCTAGTTTTTTACTAATGAGTAGGTCGAGTAGAGCTCAAGCCATGTTTCCCTTCATGGTGATTTCGATGTCTGATTTTTCTTTAGCGAACGATTCGTTCGTACAACGCTTTTTCTACCCTATGACCAACGTGATTCAAAACTACGCATGGGGTAGCCCTTCTTCGTTTAGCCAACTGTTTGGTATTGATAACCAATCTGGTGAGCCACAAGCGGAGATCTGGATGGGCGCTCACCCTAATGGTTGCTCAATGGTGAACGACAACGGGCAGCAGACCACATTGTCTAGCTTGATTTCTAAGAACCTAAACCTGTTTCTAAGTGAGAAAGTCGCGAGCCGTTTTGGTGAACTTCCGTACCTGTTTAAGGTGTTAGCGGCGGAGAAAGCGCTCTCTGTTCAAGTTCACCCGAACAAGCAGCAAGCCGAATCTGGCTATGCTCTAGAAGAGCAGCAAGGCATTCCGATGACGGCTGGCAACCGCAACTACAAGGATCCCAACCACAAGCCGGAGCTGGTGTATGCATTAACCGACTACACCGCGATGAATGGCTTTAGGTCGATCAGCGAGATTCTTGAGCATTTCCATTACCTTGATATTCCAGAGCTAAACTCTATGGTTAATGACCTAGCGGGCGACCAAACGCCTAATGGATTAGCTAGCTTCTTCGCGAGCTTATTGTCTTTGCAAGGTGAACAAAAAGGCATGGCGCTGACCATGTTGCTGATGAAGGCCAAGCTTTCTGATGCACCCGTGTTCCAGTTGATTTCAGAGCTAGAACAACAATATCCGGGTGATGTAGGCCTGTTTGCTCCGCTACTGTTGAACGTGATCACCTTAAAGCCTGGGCAAGCCATGTATCTGGATGCCGAGACACCCCACGCTTACATTAAAGGTACGGGCTTAGAAGTGATGGCGAATTCAGACAACGTACTTCGCGCAGGATTGACGCCTAAGTACATGGATATCAATGAATTAGTCTCTTGTACTCGATTCAATGAAAAGCCTGCAGATAGATTGCTGCTCAGCCCGATAGAGCAAGGTGATGTGATGGAATATCAAATTCCAGTCGAAGATTTTAAGTTCTCTATCGTGCAAAACTCACATCAGCGACAGATCACTACCGAAGGTGCCGAGATCCTGCTACCGCTCGATGAATCCATGGTGCTTACTCACCAGTGCGGCGAAACCTGTGTGATAGAGAAAGGCCAATCGGTTTTCATTCCGGCTTACGCAGAGAGCTACAAACTGGACTGCGTTGGACGTGTCGCGCGCGCTTACAGCTAGCTTCCTTAGAACTCAGTACAAGGTCTTACTGCCCTGCTCATGCGGGGCATTTTTGTTTCTGACGAAGCTTATTAGCGTGTCAAAAACATAATCAAGACGCCATCAAATATGACCCATCTCACACTGAATTAATGATGCAAATCACACTTAATTTTGCTGGATACAAATGTACAGTGAAGGGCTTTTATTTGCTATTTCGCGAATCGGGTTAATCCATTAATTTTAATTCAAGAACTTCAATAGTGAATGAGTTAATAAATGATCACACAGCTAACTAACGTCAACTTAATTAATAACAATCTTCAAGCGAATAATAAAAAAGAACTGTTTGAAGAATTGGCGGGTATGTTATTTGAGAACAACCGAATTAATTGCAAAGATACTTTCCTATCAGGTATTGAAATTCGTGAATCTCAAAGTATCACCTCAATGGATGGCATCGCTTACCCTCACTCCAAAAACCAAGCGGTTACTGAGCCTGCCATTGCTGTCGGTGTAAAACGAGAAGGTATTGAGTATGGCGATGAAGACGGCATTAACCCAACGGTATTTTTTATGATTGCATCACCAGATAACGGTGCTGACCATCATATTTATGTACTACAAGAATTATTTGGAAAATTCAGCGATGAATTTATTCAAGATATACATAACGCAAAAGACGAACAACAAATCCTTAATATTTTAATTAATTCATAAGGCGTAGAAAATTATGAGCACCCTAACAACTCAAGCTACGAATACCAGTAGTAATTCTAATAACAAAAACAGTAGTAGCGACTTTAAAAAAATCCTTAGCACCATGAAAGGCCATCTGCTTTTCGGAACCTCACACATGCTACCTTTCATCGTAGCCGGTGGTGTTCTATTGGCTTTAGCGGTCATGGCATCAGGCAAAGGTGCTGTACCTGCAGATGGCCTGCTAGCAGACATCTCTAATATCGGTATCAAAGGCCTTGTTCTTTTCCCAATCATTCTTGGCGGCTTTATTGGTTACTCAATTGCAGACAAACCAGCACTTGCACCTGCGATGATCTCTTCTGGCATCATGGCTGACATGGGCGGCGGCTTCCTTGGTTGTATCGTGGCTGGCTTTATCGCCGGTGGCGTGGTGTTCCAGCTTAAGAAAATCCCACTTTCTGCGAACATGACCGCGCTAGGTGCTTACTTCATTTACCCGCTTCTAGGCACATTAATCTCTGCAGGTATCGTACTGTGGGGCATTGGTGAGCCAATCAAACTGTTCATGTCTTCAATGAACGAGTTCTTAGCTTCAATGGCTGGCGCGTCTAAGATGGTTCTGGGCACAATCCTTGGCGGTATGACCGCGTTTGATATGGGCGGCCCTATCAACAAAGTAGCAACGCTATTTGCTCAAACTCAAGTAGACACGCAACCTTGGCTAATGGGCGGCGTAGGCATTGCGATTTGTACACCACCTCTAGGTATGGCATTGGCGACTTTCCTATTCAAAAACAAGTTCTCTAAACAGGAGCAAGAAGCAGGTAAAGCAGCAGCAATCATGGGTTCTATCGGTATCTCTGAAGGTGCTATCCCATTCGCAGCGAACGACCCAATGCGCGTACTTCCTTCAATCGTTGCCGGTGGTATCGTGGGCTGTGTATTCGGCTTCATGACAGACGTTCTACTACACGCACCTTGGGGCGGCCTAATCACAGCGCCAGTATCAAGCAACATTCCAATGTACGTGGTCGGTATTGCACTTGGCTCGCTAACCACAGCGGTTATCGTTGGCTTCTGGAAACCTGTCGCGGTTGAAACCGAAGAAGACATGGTTGAAGCGCCAGTACAAGCTCAAACAGCTCCTGTAGCAGGCGAAGGCGAGTACGACATCGTAGCCGTAACATGTTGCCCTTCTGGTGTTGCACACACCTTCATGGCAGCGAAAGCACTAGAGAAAGCAGGCTTAGCAGCAGGCCTTAAGATTAAGGTAGAAACTCAAGGTCAAAACGGTATTCAGAACCGCATCAGCGACCTAGATGTAGCGAACGCAAGACTGGTTATCTTGGCTCACGATATTCAAGTGAAAGACCCTCACCGCTTTGCTAACGCGAACGTGATTGAGTGTTCAACCAAGGAAGCGATGAAGAAAGCCGCGGACATGGTGGCTATTTAAAGCCTGAAACAAGTTAGAAGATAAAATTACTACCCCCTAGTAACTAAAATCCCCATTCGCCTTGTCAGCGAATGGGGATTTATATTTATATAATGTTCAAAGCTTTTTACTGCTTGATATAAAGATCCTTAGAATAGATGCGGCCTTCTACGTTGTTCTTAGCAAAGCCACCGACACTTGGTCGCACTAGGCGAGCTTGCATGTAGTAGTAGATTGGCGCGATCGGCATATCTTCAGCCAGTAACTGCTCCGCTTGGTCATAGAAACCTTGGCGTTCTTGCTCATTAGTTGCAGCCAATGCGCTATCCATTGCTAAATCGTATTTTTCATTATTGTAACGAGCAAAGTTACCTGAAGATTCAGAACGCAGAAGGCTTAAGAAGGTCGACGCTTCATTGTAATCACCACACCAAGACGCTCGCATCACATCAAAATCACCTTGTCGACGTGACACTAAGTAAGACTTCCACTCTTGGTTTTCCAACTCAACTTGCGCGCCTAGATTGCTTTTCAGCATAGATGCAATCGCCACCGCAATCGACTTATTCGATTCACTGGTGTTGTAAAGCAATTTAAAATCTAGCGGGTTAGAAGCATCGTATCCGGCTTCTTTCAGCAACTCTTTCGCCTTTTGGTCACGGTCCCTTTGAATCCATGTACTGTACTCAGGTTGAGTGGCATCAAAACCTGCCGTGTATTCATGAGCAAAGGTATAAGCCGGTAAGTTACCTACTTGAGTCACTCCATTAGTAATCACATTGCGCATCATGGAATAAGACACCGCTTTACGCACTCGCGCATCATCAAACGGAGGGCGTGTGGTATTGAACGCGTAATAGTATGTACACAATAAAGGTACCGCTGTATACGCGTCTTGATATTTCATTTTTAGCTGCTGCGCCATGTGTGTCGGCACATCAGACGTAATATCGACCTCGCCCACCGCATAGCGATTAATCGACGCATTCTGGTTCTCAAACGGAATGTAAGTCACTTGGGTTAAGTGCGTATCTGAACTGTCCCAATAGTTAGGGTTCTTCTCCAGTTCAATGCGTTCGTTCACCACCCACTCGCCTAAAACAAACGCACCATTACCAACAAACTGCTTAGGATCGCTCCACGGCTTATCGCTGTTTTCTAGCGTTGCCTTATGAACGGGCATCATTGAAGTGTGGCCTGTCATCGCCACAAAGTATGGAACTTTGCTATCGAGTTCGAACTTCACCGTGTGCTTATCAACCGCCGAGATACCGAGCTCTTCAACAGGCTTCTTACCTTCTGCCACATCAGCGATATTTTTGATTTGAGTCAGCTTGAGATACCACACATTTGGCGAAGCGAGTTTCGGATCGACCGCGCGTCTTATCGCATACACGAAATCATCGGCCGTCACCGGATCGCCATTCGACCATTTAGCATCTTTACGCAAGTGGAATACAAACGTCTGGTTGTCTTCGGTTTCCCAAGATTCCGCAACACCTGGAGTGATGTTGCCATCGCGATCTTGAATAACTAAACCTTCAAATAGGTCACGTAGAATGTGCATTTCAGGCAAGCCTTCTGCCTTTGCCGGATCGAGTGTCGCAGCTTCTGCATCATTGGCTCGCACCAAATGTTGGTCTTTTGCCAGTGAAACACCAGCAGGTAAGGTTTCAGCAACGGCAGTCACTGAGATAAAAGGGGTCAATAAAGATGAAATGAGTAAAGCCGTTGAATGTTTCTTAAAATCCATGTTTTTTTGCTCTCCTAGCCTATCTTTGAAGCAAAGTAATAAAATTAACAATGCGACGGTTGACGAGTTTTGACGCTATGGTTTATTTAAAGGGGTTCATCTAATGGACTTGGTTAATGATTAATATAGCCAATAGTGAATACTTGATAGTACTTGATCAATCAGGAGATTAAGGTGAGTTTAATTCCAAGAACGGAAAGAGCTGCGTTTTCAATAAAGCCGCTGTCATATGGAAAATCGGTGTTGGGTGCGCCTTTGCTCTATTTCCCCGCGCAAATCGAAAGCGAATCTCGCGGGCTGATCTTAGCGGGCACACACGGTGATGAAACCGCATCTATCGCGGGTTTATCTTGCGCGCTAAGAAGCTTACCTGCCGCCAACTTGCGACACGATGTGATCTTATCGATGAACCCAGATGGCAACCAGCTTGGCACTCGCGCTAACGCCAATCAAGTCGATCTGAACCGCGCCTTTCCAACTCAAAACTGGACAGAAAACGGTACCGTCTATCGCTGGAGTTCTCACACCCCTGTCAGAGATGTAAAAGTTAAAACGGGACAAGCCGATCAGCTTGAACCGGAAGTGCAGTCGCTCATTAACCTCATAGAACAACGCCAACCCAAGTTCGTCATCTCTTTCCACGAACCGCTCGCGATGGTCGACGACCCAACCCAATCAGAACTCGCCTCTTGGCTAGGCAAACAGTTCAACCTACCACTCGTCGAAGACGTTGATTACGAAACCCCAGGCTCATTCGGCACATGGTGCCAAGAAAGAAGCCTACCGTGTATTACCGTAGAACTGCCGCCAGTGTCTGCTGATTTGACTATCGAGCAATATTTGGATGCGTTTGTGGCTGTGTTGGGGTGTGAGGAGATTGGTTAGACAAACACGCTTTTGGACATAAACGTGCCAGCGATTTTTCTAAATTAGAAAACCATCAATAACTAGGGGTATGGCAAATCTACTTGTGAAGAGCTAGTGCGATGAGTAGCATCGCACTAGCAAAAGTACTGGTTTGGGTACGTATTAAGTGACGTTACGTTAAATTGTCAGTAGCAACAAGAAGCCTAATTTGAGAATTAACCTCAAACAAAGCCCATGTTCTTTGGTAACTAACAATCATAGGCTCTAAACCAAGGTTTAGTGAAACATCGACAATGGATGACTCCAAATCTGAAAGCAAGGTAATAGGAGTCAATGTCTTGATTTCGTGACCATGCAAATCATAAAAAAAGCCTTTAAACACTATGATTACCAACTTTTATTCGTTCTAGAAATAGATCATGAGCATAAGACGATATATCACACCCTAGATACTTCCTTTTCAGATTTAGAGCTGCCAGTAAAGTTGACCCTGATCCAAAAAAAGGGTCAACAACTAACTCATTTTGTTGAGAGCTTTGAGTTATTAAAACTTCTAATAATGGAACTGGTTTTTCAGTTGGGTAACCTCTAAAGACACGCTTATGTTCCAATATATCAGGAATGCTTAAATCATTGATTTTCCTTTTACCCTTTTCAAAAAAGAGTATGTATTCATGCCTAGACCTATAATGGTACCCCATCCCAATACAGACCTTATCCCAAACAATAGGCTTCCAAAACTTAAAGCCTACCTTTTCAGCTATCGGCTTGATAAAAAACATCGTTTCTTGATCGCAAAAAAGATAAAAGTGAGTGTTCTTTTTCAACACTCTATATATCTCAACCAGTAAACTTTCAAATCTTGAGTTCGGGAAAATTTCAAACCAAGTATTACTTGAAGATTTACTTACTTTCAATCTAGTTGTCGTACCCACTTTCCTATGCTTCTCTAAAGACTCATAAGGTGGATCTGTAATAAGCAAATCTACACTTTCACTATCTAGCGATGAAAGCCACTCAACCGCGTCACAATTGAATATACTCAAAATGAACTACACACATTCCCACGATCAGATACTTTAGAAGGCTCACCTTTATCTAATGCTCTACAATCTATACAGTAACTTTGATCTCCATCAGGATTTCTAGCCGATACTCTTGCTGGTGTTTGACCAAAGTTTTGAGGATGACGATGGAAAACATGCTCAGAGCCATTAGCAACAGAGCAATGTGGGCATGATTTTAAAAGAGCCCCATTAGCTAATCTTTTGAAAACCCTTCCACTGTTTAATTGAGAATTACAGCAACTACATCTCATATTCATATCTCCTTGTTTTAATAGGCCATCATTAGCCCGCAAAAATATTTTAACCCCTTTAAGAGTGAAGATGCATAAAAAAGTGGTGTTCATTATTCCTATTATGGTAAATGTGTGAGTTTGCTATCAGAAACAGCCTCAGACCGCCTCAAACGCTCTTAGCGAAGATTTGAGACACTTGAACAAGGCGGTACTTCCATAACGCTTTGTAAGTTTTTGACGTTTTAAGAGCGGTTTGTAGAGCAAAAATCATCGAGTTTCTTTGAACTAAGAACTGCACTCTGATACCCATTTTTCGTTCTTTATGAGTTTGGGTTTCAGATTAGTTCTATTAGGTCAAAAACTGATCGACTGTGATTGTGGACTTTTTAGCGAAACCAATAATGGGGCAGAAATGAGTTAGAGCCCTTAATAACTCACAAAACTCTAAACAAGTTGATGGCCACCACACCAAATCACATAGCCTACTAACTTACGCCCCATTTGTTTCCAATTAATGTCTTCCATAGAAAGCTACTCAGAGCGTCCTTAGGTTTTCTGAGTAACTACCCCCTCTTCGAACTCCTCTGAATACATTGATTATTACAAATACGTAATAATTATTTTCTATTTAAGGGAATTATCAAAACATGTACTCGCACCTATACTAGCCCCAACAAAACGAGAGAGCGGAAACAATTAAGCTCAACTACTCTTAACGGGTTGAAGCTAATTGCACGGTTATCCGCTGTACTGACATATATAGGAAACATCCAATGACAATCGAAATTAAACCTGGTCAAACTCATATCAAATCAAAAGCAATGGTTGCATGGGCAGCTGGCGAGCCACTAAAAATGGAAGAAGTTGATGTACAACTTCCTAAAGCTGGTGAGGTTCTAGTTCGCATCGTTGCTACTGGTGTTTGTCACACTGACGCATTCACATTATCAGGTGACGATCCAGAAGGTATCTTCCCTTCAATCCTTGGTCACGAAGGTGGCGGTATCGTTGAGATGATCGGCGAAGGCGTTACAAGTGTTGAGATTGGCGACCACGTTATCCCACTTTACACAGCTGAATGTGGCGAATGTAAGTTCTGTAAATCTGGTAAAACTAACCTATGCCAAGCGGTTCGTGAAACGCAAGGTAAAGGCCTAATGCCAGACGGTACAAGCCGCTTCTCTATCAATGGCGAAACGATTTTCCATTACATGGGTTGCTCTACTTTCTCTGAGTACACAGTACTTCCAGAAATCTCTCTAGCGAAAGTAAGCAAAGAAGCACCACTTGAAGAAGTTTGTCTTCTAGGTTGTGGTGTAACAACAGGTATGGGCGCTGTACTAAACACAGCTAAAGTTGAAAAAGGCGACAACGTTGCTGTATTCGGCCTAGGTGGTATCGGTCTTTCTGCAATCATTGGTGCTCGCATGGCTGGTGCTGACCGCATCATCGGTGTTGATATCAATGAGAGCAAATTCGAGCTAGCAAAACAGCTTGGCGCGACTGACTGCATCAACCCAACTAAATTCGACAAACCAATCCAAGACGTTATCGTTGAGATGACAGACGGTGGTGTTGAGTACTCTTTTGAGTGTATTGGTAACGTAAACGTGATGCGTCAAGCACTTGAGTGCTGCCACAAAGGTTGGGGCGAATCAGTAATCATTGGTGTTGCGGGTGCAGGTCAAGAGATTGCAACTCGTCCATTCCAACTAGTGACTGGTCGTGTATGGCGTGGTTCTGCTTTCGGTGGTGTTAAAGGCCGCTCTGAGCTTCCAGAAATCGTTAACCGCTACATGGCAGGTGAGTTTGGTCTTCAGGAGTTCATTACTCACACTATGGGTCTGCAAGACGTAAACGAAGCATTCGACCTAATGCACAAAGGTGAATCTATCCGTACTGTTCTACACATGGATAAATAATTCTCCTTGGTCTCGATACTTAGGTGTCGAGGCCAAAGCTATAAATGAGAAGCAACAAACTGTCTTCACCACCTCCTGCCCGGTGGGTGGTGAAACTTTAAGTAATATAGAGAAATTTACTCCCCAAAACCATCAACCTAACGGAGCACAATAGATGACAATCGAAAACATTAGCCAAGCAAAGGTTGCTGGTGGTTGGCACAAACAATACACCCACTTTTCTGCAACGCTTGACTGCAACATGCGTTTTGCGATTTTCTTGCCACCTAACGCAAGCAAAGAAAACCCAGTTCCTGTTTTGTATTGGTTGTCAGGCTTAACCTGTACCGATGAAAACTTCATGCAAAAAGCCGGCGCTTTCAAAGCCGCGGCTGAGCAAGGCATCGCGATTGTTGCACCAGACACTAGCCCACGTGGCGAAGGTGTTGCCGACGATGAAAATTACGATCTCGGCCAAGGTGCAGGCTTCTACGTGAATGCTACTCAAGCGCCATGGGACAGCCATTACCACATGTATGATTACGTGGTAACAGAGCTCCCAGCTTTGATTGAATCTTTCTTCCCAGTAACGTCTGTGAAATCCATTTCAGGTCACAGCATGGGCGGACACGGTGCCCTAACGATTGGTATTAAGAACGAAGATAACTACCGTTCTATCTCGGCATTCAGCCCAATCACGAACCCAATGCAATGCCCTTGGGGACAAAAAGCATTCAACCAATATCTAGGCTTAGATATTGAAGAATGGAAACACTACGATGCCTTTGAGCTTCTAAAAACCAAAGGCACTAAGCTGCCAATGTTGGTAGACCAAGGCGAAGCGGACAACTTCCTAATTGAGCAGCTAAAGCCTGAGCAATTGGTCGAAGCAGCTAAGGTAACCAATGCCGATTTAGAGCTACGTATGCAGCCAGGTTACGACCACAGCTACTACTTCATCTCTAGCTTTATTGATGAACACATTGAGTTCCATGCTGCTTACCTAAACAAGTAGTCACACCGAATTAGCCCACACCTTGCAAAAGCGTGAGGTGTGGGCTTTTTTGTGCCTGCTGTTTGGGCAAATACGCTTAGACTAAAGATCAGCAACAACGATTAACACTTTCAAATACCCCCGCTATACCAACAAAAAACAATACAACTAAAAGGTACGACTATGAGCTGGTTTTTCTTAATGATGGGCGTGATGGCGGAAGCACTTTCTCACGTAGCACTTAAAGCAACCGACGGTTTCAGCTTATCTAAACCCATCCCTGCTCTATTGGTGATTTCAGGACATTTGGCGGCATTTCTATTTTTGAGCCAAGCAATGAAAGGGATGCCTGTAGGTGTAGTTCACTCTTTATGGGCGGGCTTGGCTATCGTAACCGTGAGCTTGATTTCTACGTTTGTTTACCGCCAGCACCTCGATACTATGGTGTGGGTTGGTATGTTATTTGTGGCAGCAGGTGTTGTGATGATCAACCTATCTCAAGGTCACTCGCACTAGTGTAGATAGTGACTTATGAACAGTGTGTCAATTCGTTCAAGTTTCCTAACAGACAGTGTCGCCTTCACTTATTCATACTCTTACAATCGGCAAATCAAACCTGTTACCATAGCGTCTTCTACATCATCTATTTTGAAGGTTGCTATGAAAGCAATTAAGACTCTTTTCTTCCTGATGGTTTTATTAAGCGGTCTGTTTACCGCTTGGCTGTTTATCCCGACTCCAGCGATCATGGACAAGCAAACGCTCGACCTTCCATTAACGGAACCATTCAAGCTTGTGGCGTACCGCAGCAACCCGAATGATGCGAGCAAGCCGCTGACTTACCACTACTATGTGATTTCAGATGTGGTTGGCGTGGACGACATGGACCCGTTCCTGGTTACCACAGACCAGTTCGTGAAGCTTGGCGAATTCGACGAGAACACGTTCAGTTTAACGGTTAACGGCAAGATCGAAAGCTACACCAACGACTTGTGGATCAAAAAATCTGACGGCAAACTGCAGCACTGGTACGTGAGTGTTGATGCGAACTATATTCGTTAGAGTCGAATCCAAATAAACCCTATTTTAAAACTGCGCTTTGGCTTCCAAGCGCAGTTTTTGTTTCTAGCGTAATTTTTGTTTCAAGCCGCCCGCTTTACACTCTCCCTTAGTTTTTACCCATCACTGCCGTGCTCTTAAAAACGCTACAAGCAGAGCAGGTTTTATAAGCCCTTAAGATGTTATAAGCTCCACCTATGCTCGACTCCCTATAAATCAAAAATAATAAAGGATCACCCGTGGAATTTACGCTCGACAAATTTAACGGCATCATCATCGACCCAGCAACAGCCCCTCACGATGCTGACTCTTTCAATGCCGAACTCAGCGAGATCACCGAATTTTCAAAGCAGAATAACAAAGGCATCATTTGGATTAGCTTGCCTATTTCGCTCTCGCACCTTATTCCTGTGGCGACTGAGCTTGGCTTTGTGTTTCACAACTGTTTGGAAGACGAAATTACACTGATCCATAAATCCGAAATTGTCGAGTTCGTGCCTTTCATTCCGACCCACACCTTGGGCGCAGGCGCATTGATCACCAACGAACATAATCAAGTGCTGATGATTAAAGAGCACGGTATGACAGGCTACAAATTACCGGGCGGCCATATTGAGTTGGGTGAAGGCATTGAAGAATCGGTTGTTCGTGAAACCTTGGAAGAGACTGGTATCAAAGCCACATTCATTTCTGTAGTTGGCATGGCGACGAGACATCCGTATCAGTTTGGCAAATCGAACCTCTACTTTATTTGCCACCTTATCGCTCAAACCCAAGAGATTGCGATTCAAGACACCGATGAAATTGCAGAGGCTAAATGGGTTGATATTGAAGAGTATATTAACAACCCCGACAGCTACCCGTTTAACCGCCAATTGGTCGGTTCTCTGATAGGAAAGCAAGGTTTGGAGCTCACTCAGTTAGAAGGTAATTCAGGCCCAACCCACAAGCCAGAGATCTTCTTTTCGAAAAGCTAAAGTGCTTCAGATATAAAAACGCCCAACTCAATTGAATTGGGCGTTTTGGTTTCTAGCTTTTGTTTTTCTTAATTAAGCCTACTGCATTGTTAGTTATTCTTTGTACCCATGATTCATTCTCATACTTTTAGAACGAACCTGTATTAGAAGAAGCCTAACGGATTAGTATCGTAGCTGATCAACAGGTTCTTAGTATTTTGGTAGTGATCGAGCATCATCTTGTGTGTCTCTCGGCCAATACCCGATTTTTTGTAACCACCAAACGCGGCATGAGCTGGGTAAGCGTGGTAACAGTTCACCCAAATACGCCCCGCTTCAATGTTACGACCCATGCGATACGCTAGATTTGCATCACGTGTCCACACGCCTGCACCCAAGCCATACTCGGTATCGTTAGCTATTTCTAACGCTTCCGCTTCGTCTTTAAACGTCGTTACTGCGATAACAGGGCCGAAGATCTCTTCTTGGAATACACGCATCTTATTGTGCCCTTCCAGCATGGTTGGCTGAATGTAATAACCGTTGCCGAGATCATCTGGTTGCTGCGCGATTTCACCACCTGTTAGCACTTTTGCGCCTTCTTGACGACCGATTTCTAGGTAGCTCAAGATCTTATCAAACTGCTCTTTTGAAGCTTGTGCGCCCACCTGAGTATCGGTATCTAACGGGTTACCTTGTTTAATCGTTTGAGCACGCTCGACCACCTTTGCGATGAACTTGTCATATACCGATTCATGGATCAGCACACGTGATGGACAGGTACACACTTCACCTTGGTTGAAGAACGCCAGCAACATACCTTCGACACACTTATCTAGGTATTCGTCTTCGTGGTTAAAGATATCTGGGAAGTAGATGTTTGGAGACTTACCGCCAAGCTCAACCGTTGATGGAATCAAACTTTCAGCCGCACATTTCAGGATGTGGTGACCGACTTCTGTCGAACCGGTAAAAGCCAGCTTCGCCAAACGATCGCTGGTTGCTAACGCTTGACCCGCTTCGCTACCAAAACCATTCACGATGTTGACCACGCCTGCAGGTAGAAGATCAGCGATCTTCTCCATCATCACCAAAATCGATGTCGGTGTTTGCTCGGCTGGCTTCATCACCACACAACAGCCCGCAGCAAGTGCTGGAGCCAGTTTCCAAGCCGCCATTAAAATCGGGAAGTTCCAAGGAATGATCTGCCCCACCACACCAATAGGTTCTGGGAAGTGATAACTTGCGGTGTTTGAATCGAGCTCTGCTGCGCTGCCTTCTTGCGCTCGAATACAGCCAGCAAAGTAACGGAAGTGATCGACAACCAACGGAATGTCCGCCGCTAACGTTTCACGCACAGGCTTGCCGTTTTCCCACGTTTCAGCGACCGCGATTTCTTCTAGGTTCGCTTCAATACGGTCAGCAATTTTAAGTAGGATGTTAGAACGCTCTGTCACACTGGTTGCCGCCCAACTTGCGCGAGCTGCATGCGCCGCATCGAGTGCCAAGCTAATGTCCGCCTCGGTTGAACGTGCCACTTGGCAATACACCTGACCATTCACTGGGGAAGTGTTATCAAAATACTCACCGCTAACAGGCTTCACCCATTCGCCACCGATAAAGTTATCGTATTGCGCTTTAAAATTCACCACTGCGTTATCACTACCCGGCTGTGCGTAAATCATAGTTAGATCCTTCTTAGATTTTTAGTCGTTGCTCATTCGTTATTGAGCTTATGTTGTCGAGCTAGCATGGCGGCTTCCCTTGAGAACAGATCTCATGAAAAGAGCTCTAAAAAAGAGTGTCACCATGTTTATTCTTTCTGTTTAAAACACTGATACTTCGTGTTTTCTTCACAACAGTAACAACGCAAATCACACGCCAGAACTTCAAAACTTGTTGTTAATAAATTGTAAAACTATGATTACCAAACGTTTACAACCCAAAGTGAGTTGGCATTGAACGGACGTCTGGAAAGCACTCCAGTGTTCAACTGTTCCAAATTGGTACACCCTCACTGTTACGACATGGAACAGTCATGCACCTTCAACAAGCAAACACCTCAGATTGGCTTTCATCCTCTTGGCACCGCAGCACAGAAGCGGGTCTAAAACAGAGACGACTTCCCGAAGACATTCGCCTGCCACAATCGATTCTTAAACAGCGACGTCATCAATCGTCCGACTTGATTCATATCGTCGAACGTAATGCTCTCCCTCTGTTTAATCAGATGTTTGCACGCACTGACAGTCGTTTGATTTTGACCGATATTGAAGGGGTAATTCTGGCAGGTTGGGGACAGGAGCGGTTTAAGGAGAAGCTGACGTCAATTGCACTCAGTTCGGGAGCATGTTGGCAGGAACAACTTAAAGGCACCAACGCGATTGGCACCGCGATTGTGGAAGCAAAACCCGTATCCATCATTGGCGAACAGCACTTCATCCACCAGCATCGATTTATCAGTTGTTCAGCAAGCCCGGTGTTTGATCATCAAGGTAAAATGGTTGGCGTATTGGACATCACCAGTGAGCAACAGCAACACGACAGCTCGGTGCAATTACTGGTTCAAAATATGGTTCAGCTTGTTGAAAATCAACTTCTGAGTCATATCCCACAAGGCACCACTCGAATCGATCTCGCGTGTGAGAAATCTTTATTACACAGTGGTTGGCAAGGGATAGTAATAGCCAATGAAGCTGGTGAGGTAGTGGCGCACAATCAGGTCGCCTCTCAACTGCTGGATCAAACCTCGATCGTCGGCGAATGCATAGATACCCTCTTCAACCGAACCTCATTAGACACGCCCTTTGTGTTTGAGAAACAGCACCTCAAACAACCAACTGCAAAACGCACGCGTTCCATTTCAGCATCGTGCGATTTGCACCATGGTGAACAACAAATTGAACATGCTTGGCAGCAGGCCAACAAGGTAATCGACAAAGGGATCAGCCTATTAATCTTAGGAGAAACGGGGGTCGGTAAGGGCGAGTTTGTTAAAGCATTGCACAAGCAAAGCCAACGTAAATCGTCACCGTTAGTTGCGGTGAACTGCGGTGCGCTGCCGAAAGATCTTATCGAATCTGAGCTGTTTGGCTACGCGCCGGGCGCTTTTACTGGCGCAAGCCACAAAGGATTCCAAGGTAAGATCCGCCAAGCAGATAAGGGAATTTTGTTTCTCGATGAGATCGCCGACATGCCATTGGAGGCTCAGTGTCGATTGCTGCATGTTCTACAAGATAAGTCGGTAGTGCCTGTTGGCTCAAATCAGAGCTATCAAGTCGATTGTCAGATCATCGCCGCAACTCATAAAAACCTAGAACAATTGGTCGCTACGGGGGAATTTAGACAAGACTTGTATTATCGCCTAAACGGCTTAGCCTTCACCTTGCCAAGCCTGCAACATCGACAAGACAAGCACGCCTTAATCGAGCATATTCATCGTAAATACGCAGAAGACGAACAGACAATCTGCCCGCACTTAATGAGCTTACTGTGCGCCTATTCTTGGCCAGGCAATATTCGCGAGTTAGACAATTTACTTAAGGTCGCCGCCCTACTCGCGAGTGATGAAGCACAACTCACACTCGAGCATGTGCCCAGCCACCTTGCTCAACATCTCACGTTACTAGCGCAAGATAATCAGCATCTACTGACGACTCCTAATACCTTCAAAGGCACAACGAATAACGATTTAAGAAGTACCGTTGAAGAGACCTTGTTGCAAACCTATCAAGCCAACCAAGGTAATATCAGCAAGACTTCACGAATACTTGGCATCAGCCGTAATACCATTTATAGAAAGCTAAAGAGTTTGGGGATTCTTTAATAGTGAAGATGATCAATGGCCCAGTTACTTGAATTTAGTCTACAAAGTATAAATACATACTTTTTAAGTGGGTACTCCACACTTCGGATTAAATTAAAATGTGACTGATATCATATAATGAGTAATGTATATCCACAACACCCTCAAACTACAACCTCCTGATTTACCAGGAAATTAAAAACGGCATCAAGTATAAAATATCAACAAATACAATTAGATAATAGAATAAAAACAGCCATACACCTATCTTATAGCTCCTCTCTAAAAGACATAATCCGGATCGTTATACCATCCTATTTATATTTTTAATCACCCTATTCTTATTGTGTTCATTATTTAGAATTTTCCATTCACTTATCTTGTTTAAAATCTCTGAAAAACCACCACTATTTGGTTAGAGAGATAATATGTTTAACAGTATACGAACGCGAATTGCGGTGAGTGCGGGCGGAGCGATGGCTTTCACTCTGTTAATCGCCATGGGAATGACGACCAACGCATTTACCGATGTGAATAAACAAGTCACTGAAAAAGTAAAAACGCAGCTGACAGAGGCCACCGCTACGGATTTACAAAACACGGCACTTCAACAAGGTTTGAACATCGCTAACCAGGTTAACCCCGTATTAGCGAACCTTAAGCAAGTGCGCTCAATCATCGAATTAAGTTCAGAAACCGACGCAAGTGCAGAGCTTATAGTGAAACAGTTTACTGCGGCACTGGAAGCACAAAACAAAGCTGTATTTGCGGGTTACATGGTTTGGGAAGATAAGACATGGTCACAACAGTCTGTCTTGAATAACGAGCTCAACGTGAACAGCGAAAATGGCTCAGATACGTCGCTAATTTCAGATAACCAACAAGACTCGAACACGGAACTGAGCATTAATACAGAATCAGACTCGAATATCGAATCTGGCTCAAACATCGAGTTAAGCTCAAACACTGAGTTAGGTTTTAACAGTCAAGGCTACCTTGCGCCTTTCTTCTCTCCCAATGACCAGAACAGCTTTGATGCTGTCGCAATGGAAAGCTTTAGCAATACCGAGCTCAACAGCAACGGTGAGCGCAAAGATGACTGGCACTTAATGCCATATCAAACGGGTAAAACGTTTGTGATGGAACCGTATTTTTATTCAGTCCGCGGCAAACAAGAGCTCATTACCACCATCAGCCAACCAATCAAACATGACGGAAAAATCATCGGCTCGCTAGGCTTTGATTTATCCCTACATGAACTCCAAAGCCAAAGTGAGTTACTTGCGCGTAACTTGTTTGATGGCCAAGGAAAAATCCTAATCACTTCATGGAAAGGCATTACATTGGCCAACAGCCGAGCTGGAAATATGGTGGGTAAAAAAGTCTCTTCTGAATTGGAATCTGAATGGTCAAAGATTCAGTCTATCGCTAACCAAGAAGGCGCCGGTCTTGTGACTTTCGGCGGCGATGAGTACGCGATTACCGCAATTGATACCAGTGATGCGCCATGGGTAGTCATGGTGTCTGTTCCTAGTAGTCACCTAGCCAAAAGCGTCAATGACTACACCGAGTGGAGTGATGCTCAGAATTCAAAAGCACTTGAAAAAGGTGTGTGGGCGGGAATCATCGCCGCTCTTCTAGGCATTGCCTCAATGGCATTCATTGCTAACTCTTTGGGCAAGGTTTTGAACAACTTAGTGGAACGCTTTAAAGATGCAGCACAGGGTGAAGGTGACTTAACTTATCGCATTGAAGTGAAAGGTAAGGATGAAACCGCTCAGCTTGCACACTGGTTCAATACCTTCCTATCTCGCATACAAGAGATGCTACTTACCGTGATGGTAACGGCTGACCAAGTGGATAAAAACGCGACAGAAGGCCAAGCTCGTGCTGAAGTTTCACGTGACCAGCTGAATTCTCAAGTTAACGAAGTGAACTCACTTGCCACCGCTATCAATGAAATGAGTGCAACAGCGCAAGAAGTGGCGAACTCAGCGGTTCAAGCAGCGGCAGCAGCAAGCCAAGTGCAAAGCAACAGTCTCAATGGTATGACGCGCATGGACAATGCCGCCAGTGCTGTAGACAGCTTGGCTGTGCAGGTTAACGATGCGCAGCAACAAACACAGAACTTAGTCGATTCGAGCACCGCTATTCAGGGTATCTTGAGCGAGATTGGTGGCATTGCAGAGCAAACTAACTTACTTGCACTGAATGCAGCGATTGAGGCGGCTCGTGCAGGTGAGGCTGGTCGAGGCTTTGCAGTGGTTGCTGATGAGGTTCGTAACCTAGCGAATCGAACTCAAGGTTCAACAGAAGAGATTCGCTCTATGTTGGCTCGCTTAGAACAAGAGACTCAATCTATTGTGGTACTGATGGAGCAAAGCCAGAACCAAGCGAACAACACAAAAAGTGAAACCGAAGCTGCACATCAAGCCTTGTCTGAAATCAACCAAGCGATTGAAGTGATTAATGACATGAACAATCAGATCGCTTCCGCGGCTGAAGAGCAAAGCTCTGTGTCAGAAGAGATTAACCGCAATGTAGTGATCATCAATGACACAGCAGTGGAAGTGATGGACACCATGACATCATCAGTAGCAATCAGTAATGAGCTGACAGTGAAAGCCGGAGATTTACACGGTGAACTGAGTAAGTTCAAGCTTTCTTAATTACCAACAACGTCTAACAATAACTAGGCCGAGAACCACCATTTCCTCCGCGAAACAGCATGTTCTCGGCCTATCTATTTTAGCTCCGCACTCAACATTACCCTCACCGAGCAAAAATCTAATTGGAGTCCAACTCCACAAGTTGGTTAAGCACTTCTTTGTCTAACACTGGGTGATGTTTGCTCGCTAGGATCAGCACAATATCCACCGAAGGCAGTGGTGGCATATCTTCCAGAATGTTCAAATCAGAAGTCACACTCAGCTTACCCATCGCGCCAATCGCTAAACCTGCTTTAACAATGGCACGTTGCGCCGAAGCGGTATTACTGCACGCCAACAACTGATAAGGCGTACCCTGTTTAGTTAGGCCATTCACTGCCGCTGCGTGATACTTACAATCGGTCTGAAACAAGGCTAATGGGACGGGTTTAGAATCATCGAACACATAGTCTTGGCTGCTTATCCATACACCCACATCACTGGTCAGCCAATAGCCCTCTTCACTGTCAGGCGCTCGGGTGACAATTGCAGCATCAAGCCTGCCATCATCCAACCACTCTCTGAGCGTAATGCTTGGCAGGCTGAATACTTGAATAGAACAGGTGGGTTCTGCTTTCTGCAACAGGCGAATCACTTTTGTCAGAATAGTGTCATTGTAGTCTTCAGGACAACCGAGTCTTAGAGGTTGTTTGTCTTCGTAACGCTTTACTTGCTTGAGGGCGGTATTGTGGAGGGCGACCAACTGTTCAGCATGAGAACGCAGCGCTAAGCCAGCCTCTGTCAGCACGAGATTACGGCCTTCTTTCTGGAAAAGGGTCACATTGAGCTCTTCTTCCAGTTTGCGCATCTGCGCACTGAATGCCGATTGGGTGCGATTTATCTGTTTCGCTGCACGAGTAAAGCTACTGGTTTCTACAAACGCGAGAAAGCCTCGCAAAGCATCAATATCCATATTGAAATCACCACCCATCGTTTTTATTAATGTATTGCATCAAAATTATCCGTTAGTGCGCCGCAATACAATCCCCTAAGCTCAAATGCATGCCCCTAAGGCTCAATACCTTACCCTAAGTCTCAAAGCATCCACACTAAACGCAAGGAAGCAACGATGCAGCTTTATATTGGAAACCAGAACTACTCAACTTGGTCATTACGCGCATGGCTAATATTCGACAGCTACAACCTCAATGCGGAAATCATCAAGCTCAAGCTATTCACTTCTGATTTTTACGACACACTAGCTTCAGTGACACCAACAGCCAAAGTTCCAACCCTGGTTGACGGTGACGTTGCGGTGTGGGATTCACTGGCGATTCTCGAATACGTCAACGAAGCCTACTTGGACGGCGCAGCATGGCCTAAATCCGTGAAAGAACGCGCCCATGCCCGAGCAATTTCTGCAGAGATGCACTCTGGATTTTTTGCCGTAAGAAATGAAATGCCGATGAACTGCCGCGCTCAACGAAAGCTTGCTTTGAGTGGAGAGGCATTGAAAGACATCGCCCGTATTGATGCCATATGGTCGACGCAAATGGAACAATATCCAGAAGGTTGGTTGTTTGGTGAATGGTCGATTGCCGATGCGATGTTTGCACCTGTGGCATTACGCGTGAAACCTATGGCATCAAACTTTCAGAGAAGGCATCACAGTATCAGCAACGTGTGCTCAACAGCCCATCAGTACAAAAATGGTTGGCAGAAGCGAGCTTAGAAACCGATGTGGTTGAAGAGGACGAGGCGGGAGAGTCGGTATAAATAGATTAAAAAAGAGTCTCGATGCAATATCGAGACTCGTTCATTATTAGATGATTTGAAAGCAATTTCCTTACTGGCTACTCTGCCGCAACGCCGTCTTTATGATCATTCGGTTCAAATTCTAAAATATCACCAGGTTGGCACTCTAAAACTTCACATAGCTTGTCGAGCGTCGATAGCCTTACGGCTTTGGCTTTATCATTTTTTAATACGGACAAGTTGGCTTCTGTTATCCCAACTTCTTTTGCCAATGTCTTTAATCGCATTTTCCGTTTGGCCATCATAATGTCTAAATTAATGCGGATAGTCATGACAAGTCCTTTAAATGGTTTGGCTATGTTCGTCAGCCAGAATATAACCTTCTTTCATCACCCACGAGATGATCAAAATAATTATACCCAATATCAGTGTTAAAAAGTCCATACCAACGAAACTAATCTCAAAGATACGGTCACCTGGTGGATTATTGAACGACAGAATCACTGACATCAATGAACCATAGATAACTGAACCTAATACCCAATAAAACAAGCTATATCCGAGTTTCTGATAGGACATTGCGTTTTCTAAAGAGAAGATTTCACCTCGCTCATAGTTACGGAATAGGCGTATCAGAACCGTTAATGCATACATAAGAATGCTCGACATCGCCAAACTGGTGAACATTGCGATGATTCTTGTTGTCGTAGTCAGTGGAGAGGTTGTGAAGTAATCCATCTCGATGGAAAACTGAATAATGCCCATCTCACTAAGAAAGTCATAGGGTGTTTGAACCGTTAGCCAGAAGTAACACACCATGATCGGAGTGAGTGCAAGAAAGGACTGCAGTAGCATTCGCACACGGCGACTTTGTTTTTGAATCTTAGACATACTTATATTCCTGTTGAGTTGATGGAAGAATATTAAGATCAAAACAAACGATGATCAACAACAATTTATCGATAAACGATAAATTATTGTTTATTTGCAATATTAAAATGAGTAAGACCCAGATAGTCCTACATCTACACCACAAATAATTTGGTCGATTGTGATCGCCTAATCACAATGTGCAGATGTGATTGTTTATATTCAACTAAATTCAAATAGTTAAGATAAACGTTATGTTACGAGCAACCATCGTATTACTCAGTGTCACTAGCTTGGCCGTATCTGCCAATGTCACCCTTCCCTCTGGAGAAGACTGGATCAATCATGCTTCTGAAGGGCTCGCACCTTACTGGCTTATGCCGAGCGCACAGGGAGAACCGATAGGCAATTTCCCTACTTTCCGCTGCGATGATGGTACCTTGCTCGATGTATCTGATGTGTGTCCTGAATTGAACAGAGGCTGGATCACTCCCCACTTTGGCAAGGAGTTTACGCGTATGAAATCACGCCAAACCTATGCCTACGGCGTGCTCTATCACCTTACTGGAGACAAACAAGCTTTAGCGCTTGCCAAGCAAGGTGCCTACTACCTCATTGATCAACTAGAAGATAAGAAAAATGGTGGCTTTATTGGCTACACAAAAGAGGGAAAAGCGGGTCAAGATTGGCAGCAACGTACCTCTCAAGATCAAGCGTATGCGCTGGTTGGACTCGCGATGTACTACTACCTGACCCAAGACAAAAAGGTAGAAGAAGCACTCATCGCCCAACAAGCTTTTATCTTTGATAAATATCGACTTAGCGACAACAGCGGTCTTGCTTGGGTACTCGCCGACGGTGAAGATGGCAGTGCAAAACGACGTGAACTGGTCGCGCAACTTGATCAAATAAACGGCTACCTGTTGTTAGTCGCTCCTCTGCTCAAAGAGCCCGTCAAAGCCAAATGGCTTGATGACTTAAACTGGCTCTCGCAAGCCATGATTGATCACTACCACTCTGAAGATGAACAACGCTTCTACGGCGCAATTCACGACAAAGCGGCAATGATGCCGAATGCCAATCACAATGATTTTGGGCACACCATTAAAGCGTATTGGATGACCTATCTAACTGGTCATGCATTAAAAAATTCCGATTGGTCGGAGTTTGGTTTAGACGGTATGAAACACACTTTGGCTCAGGCGCAATATCAAAAAGATTTTGCCAATGTATCTAACTACTTTGGCGAGCGACTTCAGAAGATGTGGCAAGGGCAAGATATCACGGGCTGGCAAAGCAGACCGTACAGCCAATGGGCGTCATCATGGGAATGGGCTGAGCTTGATCAAGCTGCGATGACGGTATCGCTTATCGATGGTTCAATGAAAGACGTACTGCAATACACCCTGCCCACCTTTCATGATGTATGGGTAGATCATAAATACGGTGGCGTTGGGCTTGAGCCTAAGCGTACTAAAGCCTTCCATTGGGGCAATGGCTATCACCAATTTGAACATGCGCTGATTGGCTATTTATATGCTCGACAAGAGGAAGGTAAACCCGCTGTACTTCACTACGCAAGGCCAACTAACAGCAAGATGCCAATGGAACCTTATTACTATCAAGGAGATGTACTTAAATTAGAGAATCAGAGCGATGGAACGCAAAAGGTCAGTTTCAACAACATTCGACCTTAATACCTGATATTCACTCATCGGTATTTTTAGAAGTGGTTAACGACTAAGACGGAGCTGATGAGTAGCTAGCCGTTAGCAAAGCCTGAAAAGAAGATCTTCAGGCTTTTGAAATACCGTTGAGCAACATTTATTGGTAGGATTTTAAATGAATACATAAGCAAGTTAATCTTGTCGGATCTTCAGTTAAACCATATACGGCATCACGAAATCACTTCTTATTATTCTGCTCAACCAACTTTTCATTCCACGCTTCGTTGCCGTCTCGCTTACTGACATCATATTCAGAGCAGAACTGCGATATGGTCATGTTGTTATCGCCAGTTGCTAACTTTAATGCCAATTGAACTTGTTGAAGTTTGCTTTGCAGACGAAGGTTTTGACCTGCCTTTGGGCTTTTTTCTTTAGCAAACTTTAAAGCAGCATGTTTACGTTCGGCAGCTCCCGCTCGGCGATCCGCTTCTGATAATAGATATTTTAGCTGCGCGACACTCTTGCCCTTCTTAAAGGCAGGCTCAAGCAACTCAACGCATTCATCAAATGATGGATTTATAACATATGGATCAATTCTATGCGCTTGTTGGCGCATCCACTCTAGCGCGAGCTTTTCATCTGACATAATTACATCTTTACCAAAGAAATAGCCGTACATGGTATCGCTCAATAGCAAACCGCTGCAACAATAAATTAAGCTACAGTGTCACATTTAATTTCAAGGAAATTGCAGTTTTCTAAAAGAACCCTCCTTTCACTACCACTTATTCAAACTGGATGATCGGAATAAAGTGATGCTGCGTAGATATGTTTTAGTTAGTAAACAAGTCGTCGAAAACAAAAGTGAGAAGAAGAGAAGATATGAAGGCAATGACCCTTTCAAGAGAAGATATGAAGGCAATGACCCTTTCAAGACAAGATAACCAAGCAATGGACCAGCGTGAGCGCGCTCGTTTAATTAACTCCTTATCGGGGTTTAAAAGCGCAAACCTTATTGGCACCTGTGACAAGCAAGGGCTAGAAAATCTTGCAGTAGTGAGCTCCGTGGTTCAGTTGGGGTCGAATCCACCTTTACTTGGCTTCATCATCCGGCCTGCGGAAAGTCGCCGTCATACACTAGAAAATATCCTAGAAACTCAACACTTCACTATCAATAGTATCGGGGCGGGCTTTGTTCAAAAAGCTCATCAAACTTCCGCTCGTTATCCTAAATCAGTCTCAGAATTTAACGCGGTCGGTCTCACGCCCTATTACGATGATGTGTTCCCTGCTCCGTTTGTTTTGGAAAGCCCTCTGAAAATAGGCTTAGCCTTCAAAGAGCAGATAACAATTGAAAGTAACCAAACTCAAATGTTGATTGGTGAAGTTGTTACGATTCACGCACCAAAACGTGCTGTGATGCCAGACGGCTACCTAGATTTAGAAGCGTTAGATTTAGTCACAATTTCAGGGCTAGACAGTTATCATGTCACGCAGAGGCTACATCGTTTAAGCTATGCAAAACCAAATAGGGCACTATTTCCACTGACCCACGAAGGTAACCCAACCTCATGGGAGGCTTTCGAACACAATCTCACTCATTTTGTTCGGTAATTTACGGACAAAGGTGCTAACTTTCTCAACTTCACCCTGTGCACCACACAACAGCGCTAAACTACATCTATTTCCAAGGACCCTTTTGAAGTTAACCCACTTTAAATACAAAACGCGCAAAGGCCCAGACTACCGACATGGCGATCAGGTGTCATTCATGGACATCAAACAGACCTTCGGTATGGGCAGCATTCGTGTAGGCGCTTGGGTAACGAAAGAAGAGAAAGAGCTCGCTGCGAATCTGATATTCGACTCGCTAGCAGACTTGGCTTACATCTTGGCTTTGCCACCAGAAGCGATTGGCTTACGTGGCACATTAGGCTTAGCGTTCGGCAGTGGTGGCAGAAAGGGTGTACAAGCACACTACGCACCAAATCAAAGAGAGTTAGCCCTCGCTAAAAACGCAGGGGCTGGTGCGTTAGCGCATGAGTTCTGGCATGCATTTGACCACTACATTGCCGAAAAGGCGTTTGAGATTGGTGACACCTCCGGTCCTCGCAAGCAAATCTTGTTCGCCAGTGACTGTTGGCTACATGATAGAAAGGTGCGACCTCACCCATTAAACGAGAGTCTGATGTCGCTGTTCAACACCACATTACTCAGCGAGAACAATTTGGATAAGCACGATTACGTGGCTCGAAGTGTCATTGCCGACAAAGCAACATCTGCCCGTTACTTCTCATTGCCAACAGAGATGATGGCCCGCGCGTTTGAATCTGCGATTGAATCCTGCTCAGATATCGAGAATGCTTACTTAGTCGATGGCACGACCAAACCAGATATGTTCCCTCTATATCCAGACCTCAAGCATCGCAAAGAAATTAATAAAGCGCTGCAAGGTTACTTCGCGCCGTTGGGTCGATCTCTAAGTAAATCGCGTTAAGACAAAACATGGCGCCGTCCTTACAATCAAAGGTTTAGCCAGCGGCCCAAGTTTGGCATATAGAAGCGATAACCAAAATAAACTAATCCACTTTCAAAATCTGAGCGTTTGGTCGACAGACCAAACGGCTGTAGAGTGAAATCATCACCAATTACTTGCGCGTAAGGCGAATAACCTCGCTGGCTGAGTCTTTCGCCAGCCTGGTCAAACACACCATAGACGTGACCAAGATGGTTAGTCATGTAGTAGATATTTTGCTGGCTCTGCTGACGCATTAATAACCCAGCGACACCGCCTTTTAGCAAAAGGCAAGACCTGACCCTACTATCCTGTGTTTGCCCTATAGCAAAAAGCAAAAACTGCCCCCTTTATCTTGTGTTTCTTAAAGGCAAGTATTCGAACTCTACCTTACTTCAAATTGAGCAATCATCAATGTTGGTTTTTATTAAAGGCATTGGGTAATTAAATACTCCTTTATCGTCGACGACCATGAGCGCTTCAAGAGTATTCACATCAGAAAAGTAGTGAATTTTGGAATTATACTCAATTAAGTATATCTTTTTTCCTCGAATCTCTTCTTCTAGCCTAATCCACTATCGTTTCTCTTCCGGCATTTGACTCATATTCTTTCCAAATGCAATCGTAGCACCCAGAGACTTCTTATCTAAATACATAAATGCATATGACCGTTCATTCTTCGAAAGCAATAGCCAATCACTCGATATTATATAGCAAGTGTCATCATCTAATATGACATCCTAACTAACCTCTTTAATTTTAGGAAAAAAACCTTTCCTCTTCCGTCGGCCAAACTAAAAGTCACTAAATGACTAATTAAAATGAAGAGAGTTAAAGATACTAGTTTTTTATTCATAAAAGCTCACCGACAACATACCCTGTAGCTAAATCAACTTGACTACCTGGCAGCGGTCCCGTCACGCTTGTACCTGGTACAGATTTTGCGGCGTTGTAAGTAGCTGAAGCTGCTTTCTTATAATGGCTCTGCATATCATCACAGTACTGTCTAGCCTTCTATGGGATAAGTATGCCTTCTCTCTCTCTGAATTAAGCAACAAAACCAATAACTAACCTCATTAGCATTTCTTGGAAACAAAGACCTATTAATTAATAATTCAATAGCATATCAATGTAAAATTAGGACTCTGACTGAATATGCTACTACTTTTTTTAAGAGTCATATAACTCCTATCAATTTCGCACGCTGGTAGCGCATAACCAGAAATTTTCTCACCATTTGTAATCCCCTTAAACCTGCATACATTGTTTGATTCAGCGCCATTTGCAAGTTTAATTGTTGGTTCACAATAAACCTCCATAATTTCAAACTCTTCTATCTCCGTCGAACCACTCCCTACTAGAGTCAATTGGAACATCATAAAAACCAGTACGAACGCGGTCACTGCAACTAACATCATTTTAATTTGGGTTTTCAGATTATTTCTCACATACAACTCCTTTGACCAATCGACTATACACATCAACTCCCACACATAGTGGCCTCGATGGTGGAAACAATGTACTAGCCATGTCCGCTACCGTTTGTGTATACCCAGCAGTATCACATGCTTTTTTCTTAGCTTTTTTTTCACCTTTTTCAATACTGTCTTTTACCTCTTGCGGGTAATAATCCTCTGTAGGCCTATTGGGTATATATGGTATTGGGAATGCTTGCTTGCCATCCGGATCCACATACCCTAACGGGTCACCATCCACATACGCATAGAGGTTAATCCCGCCTTGCTCTTGCAGTGGGTCGCGGTTTAGCCAGCGGCCCAAGTTTGGCATATAGAAGCGATAACCAAAATAAACTAATCCACTTTCAAAATCTGAGCGTTTGGGCGACATACCAAACGGCTGTAGAGTGAAATCATCACCACTTACTTGCCCGTAAGGCGAATAACCTCGCTGGCTGAGTCTTTCGCCTGCTTGGTCAAACACACCATAGACATGACCGAGATGGTTAGTCATGTAGTAGATATTTTGCTGGCTCTGCTGACGCATTAATAACCCAGAGACAAAGCCTTTTGTATTATGGAAAAAGACAAGACCTGACCCTATTCTTCTATGCTTTAATTATTTATTCTTAATAAATATAGGTAGCATCAACGCAACGCCCCATAAATAAGCTCCAGAGTGTAACTTTAAAGATAAAATAGAGGTAGCCCCGTTACCCCCGGCCACTATTACTAGCGGCTGAGAAAAGAAAATGATTAGCGCACATAAGGTTACGACTGACCATGGATTCACTTTTATCCCTTGGTTATTAGACAAGCTTAGCACCCAAGAGATATTTGCCAACCATGGGAACATCAACGCTATGGCTGTGTCGAACCAAGTGGTCAACATAAACGTTGCCGCAAAAACTTGCATGAAGCCAAATACTAGTGCTGATAACCATAAGTTAAACTGCTTTCTCGCCCGTCAACGCAGGAAAAATCCGGCAGAAGAAGCGCTACAAGATAAAACAGAGCTGATAGATTTCTAACAGAAAACATAGGGCTTTGCCTTATGCTAAACGCATTAATGGGTGAAAACACACACTATCTCACTTGCCTTAATCATTTGTCTTCAATGCATATTTCTTTATTAGTAAAACCAGCTTTTCTTCCTCAATCTGAGATTCGAATGAATCAGAAGGAATAATCAAAGCAGCAAGCTTATCCACAAAAATATAAACATCTCCACTGTTATCCTCTACGGACTCAACAGCCTCCCATTTGTAAAAACAACTCCCGAATGGATTCACTTCATGAATCCCTTCCTCTGTTAACTCAATGGTCTTATCACCAATAATAATACCACCTTCATTTGGCACTGATAATTTCCTTATCTTTATTAAGTTATAAATAAAACCCGAAAATAATATAAAAATAAGTGTCATTGTCATTAAAAATGTTTGCAAATGAAAACTAGAAAAGTTAACCCTTCCAATATTTATAGCGACTGACATAAAAAAACAGCAATAAAAAAGCCAATCATCATGCTCTTTATAAAGTTCTTTTTTGTACTTTCTTGCGATGAACTCAGTCGTTTTAAAGCAAAACCTGAAAAATCCAAGTAGTTCTTTTTGGTGATTTTAATTGATTTGATCATTATAACTTCCCTATGTATACATCGACTTGCGTAGTTGTAGAACAATACAATAATCGTATTAGATCAATACACGGACCACACACAAACCAGTTAAACCTATATTGTCGGCTAGCATTTTAAGTTATTAATGTAAGGAATGTTTATTTTTAGCCAAAGCCTTTACCCTATAGTAAAAGGAAAAAACTGCCCCCTATTCATTATAATCGATATTTGTTATTGTTGAGATTCAATCTTCTCAATAAATACCTTATTAAAATCATCAGAAGCAAGTGCTAAATCATCAAGAACAATAACATTTGATTCCAAATTTTTCTTAACAATCCACTTTCCCTTATCAGACTTATAGTAATCAATAAGTTGCCTAAGTTCTTCATCACTATAAACTAACAAACCTTTCATATATGCATTCATATATCTCTTTTTACCATACTGAAAAACTGGAGCATAATTTAATTCAACATACTCCTCTGTAAAATTGGGATATAGTTTGAAGAGCTGTTTTTTATATTCTACAAAGTAGTGCTCCACTGTTTGTTCAAATCCCAGAATTTCAGAAATCTCATTTTCCATCTTGCTTCTCTCCGTGGCTTGGAGAGGTAATGAGACACATAGCAACCAAAAACATAAAAGACTAACTTTCATTTACACCCCTTAATATGTGTGAAAAAATTAAATTACCACTATCTAAAGTAAATGGCTTAATACCGAGCAGATCCCCATAGTTACTGTTACAACCCTACGCTCCGTCAACCAAGGTTCTTTTAGTCCTGATGTCAAATGTAATTCACTATTACGTCTTCATTGGCACTGATACAACTGACAATATGACCTCGTAATCAAACAATATTCTCTTTCCAGTATGCTTTACCTAGCCAACCGAACGTTTTTCGCATATGGGCAGCGATTGGCTGTTTTTAGCTTACCTATAGCGTCTTAAATGATCTACTGAGGTATAATAAGTATTGCCCTTGGATAGGAGCACATACTAGGATTCAGGCTTTCCCAACGGTGGCTAGTTACCTAAATTACGTGGTACTACCGTGTGATATATGGTGTGGGATGAGGTTTAACTTTGCATTTATCCATCACACCTCTAGCAAAAGCACCTATCCACGGACAAGCTCGCATTTTTATGCATCGAGCAATAATTGTAGCTATTGAGTATATACTGTTTATTTTCCAACCCTTTCCGTCAAACAAAAATAATTTATCATTTACAAATCCCAGCCTGCACTAACTTGGACGTTATATTAATTGCCGTACAGCTTGTTTTAACGTACGGGTTAGGAATTGCTCCACCAACATCCGATATTCTATCAATATCTTTCGCTACTTTGCACGCTTCCTCATCTGCCTTAACCTCAGCGTCTCGGAGTGCTTTATTTAGTTCGGGAGGATTAAAAGCTTGAGGTGGTAGCACTGGAACTGGAGAGATCGGTACCCCGAGCCTTCCATCCAGATCTACATACCCTAACGGGTCACCATTTACATACGCATAGAGGTTAATCCCGCCTTGCTCTTGCAGTGGGTCGCGGTTTAGCCAGCGGCCCAAGTTTGGCATATAGAAGCGATAACCAAAATAAACTAATCCACTTTCAAAATCTGAGCGTTTGGTCGACATACCAAACGGCTGTAGAGTGAAACCATCACCACTTATTTGCCCGTAAGGCGAATAACCTCGCTGGCTGAGTCTTTCGCCAGCCTGGTTAAACACACCATAGACGTGACCAAGATGGTTAGTCATGTAGTAGATATTTTGCTGGCTCTGCTGACGCATTAATAAGCCAGCGACACCGCCTTTTCTATCTGGTCGCCATACATTGTTTGCTAATACGTTGTTCTCGCTGTCACGCTCTTGCAGCTCAATAAGGCCTAAGCGAACAAAGCGTTTCTCTAAGGTTTTAATATTGCTTTCAAAACGCTGATACACTCTTAGAAAATGATCGTGACCATACTCAAATCGTTCCTCAATCTGAGTGCCACTTTTCTCAAAACGAATCGCGGTCAGTCTGTTTTCAGCGTCATAGTCTGCTTCAAAAGGAGTCTCACCTGGCAATAAGCCTTGTACTAAGTTTCCATCAGCATCATAAACAAAAGCGCTGCTGTCGCCATCCCACGAGGAAATTTGGTTAAGCGAATTGTACGTGGCTTGTGTTTGTGGGCGCTCTAGAAGGAGCGGTTCGTTAGACTCTAATTGGGTGAGTTTACCTGCAACGTCAAAACCGAAAACAAACTTGCCGATTGTATTCACGCCTTTTCGGTATTCGAGCTTGGAGAGATCGCCAATATTGTCAAAGCTCAATACTTGCTTGATGCCATTGGGGTAAGTTAAGTGAGCCGAAACATTATCAGGCGAATCATCGTAGGTGAGTTCAAAGACCTGTTCCAGTGCCGAAACTTGCTTTAGTCGACCCAGAGCGTCGTACTTGTACTCACCGTAGTTATCTCCATCCAACATCAATGAAGACAATCGATTCAGCTTATCAAACCCAAGTTCAATGGTATCGTTGTCCCAAGGGCCATCAATGCTCTCAACTTTACCGTCCGAGAAATAAGAATATTGTGTCAGACCTTGGCCATCAGAGACTGATACCAGCTCTCCTAACGAATTATATTGATAGGAAACTTCTGGTGTAGCGTCGCCATAACTTACACGAGTCAGTTGGTTATTTTCATTGTAATGAAAAGACTTTGTAACGCCTCGAGCATTAGTGGTGCTGTTGATATAACCTTGCTGGTAATCAATTTTTAGCGCGCTGCCATCTGCGTAACGCTTCGTTGTAAGCTGACCCACGGCGTTATATTCAAATTCTGTTTTATTTTGATTGGCATCAATTAAAACCGTAGTGCGTCCTGCCGCATCTCGTTTTAACCGTGTAACGCCCAACATAGGGTCAATAACCGCTACCAGTTGCTTTGCTGAATTATATTGATATTGGTAAGTTCGACCTCCCGGAAGGGTTTCGCTCTCTACAAGGCGAGGACAACTCCCATAAACAATCTCAGTATCACGATTTCCCTCTCCGCTGACATGAGTGAGTTGGTTAATTCGGTCATAACGATACTGCGTGGCGTTACCATGTATATCAATAACTTGCGTTACGCGCCCTAGCTCATCATATTGATATGACGCCAGCGCCTTACCCTGACTAACAATCGAGTCGAGTCGCCCAGATGAATAACCAAAGTCGACAACGTTACCATCAGCAGTCGTTACTTGTAACAACTGCCCTTGGTCGTTGTATTTATAGCGAGTTTTAACTCCGTTTAAATTAGTAGCACCAATCAGTAAGTTATTTTGGCTGTATTCAAAACCCTTTTCGCCTGTCGGCGTGACAGCTTTAATTAAGTTTTGACGAGCATCGTAAACATAGATCGTGCTGTTATTGAGCGTATTAGTAAACTCCACAACTTTACCAAACGAGTTGTTGCGATACTTTACGGAATTACCATCTGAATAAACAGTTTTGGATAGATTACGATTTTGATCGTATTCGAAACGAGTCCATGTACCATCCGGTCTAGTAACCTGTTGAACACGAGAATAACCTTTGGAGAACCGCTGATAGTCATAGACAGTTTTAGGAACGTCGGGTTGGTCATTGTTAACATTAACATCCACGTAATTGATGTAGTGTTCTGGTGAGATGTACCACGCTTTGCCTGTTTCTGAGTTGTAGAAAAACTCCTCTTTATAACCCAGCGGATTTATCGCAGTCACTCGGCTACTCATTCCCATTGGGTCACCAGGTGCTGGATATTCATCTACCCGATTTGAATCAGCGTTGCCTAGCTCAACAACAAATTGGGTTTGTCCCTTAGCATCAGTGATTGACGAGATTATCCCCATCTCATCATAAGTGATATCTGCGGAGTACCCTTGCATGTCCTCAAGCGAGATTAATTCACCTTTCTGGTTATAGTTGAAGTGAGCTTGATACCCCGTCGGGCCTTTCACCGAGACAATTTGCTTGGCCTGGTTATAACTAAAAGTCAGAGATTGATCTAATGCGTTAGTCACACTCGTTAACTGGTCGTCTTGGTAAGCAAACTTAAGTGCGTTACCGCTTTGATCGACCGTGGAACTTAATCGGTAGTCGCCACTTTCCACGTGAGTGAACGTTTTGTAACTGCCGTCAACGTAAGTCGCCTTAATCACGCCATCTTCAACACTCAACCGAGGCAGCAAAGTCGCTTCTCCTGACAGAAGCGATTGTGAATTTAAAACATAGTTAGTACCAATTTGTTGGTATTCATCGACGCGTCCTGTTCCCGCAAACAGAACTAGCGAATTAGATTCATTCGGTTGGGTTATATAGTCACTGTAACTATGGGACCATCGAGAGCCAACCGAATTATTTGTATTTTCTTTTCCAAGCGCATTGTAAGTTAATGTGAATTCAATATTAGGTCCATACGCCGAATCAAACCAGATTGGCGTATCTTGAACAACGAGGTTGAGATTATTGAAGTCAAAGTGCCATATTGGTGCTCCTCTCGAAGAATGGCAATCATCTCCTGGGGGGGGGGGGGGGGGGGGGGGGGGGGGGGGGGGGGGGGGGGGGGGGGGGGGG